>CAJTZN010000004.1:115828-123468 GCA_910584065.1 uncultured Eubacterium sp. | reverse complement strand
CAGCAACTATACAAATAATTATTGGTTCTCATATAAAGACTATCTGGACCCGGCAGATGATTTTACGGATTTTTGTTGTGAATGTCTTGAGGGAAAGCATGAATATATTGCCTTGATTGAAAATTTAATCAATAAAGATAAAACGGCAAAAATCTTTGTGCAGGTTTATGGATTGGAAGATAAAGACGAGGTTATAACCGCAGATACTTTGATTATTTTCAGTAAATTGTCGATTGCAGAAATAAAGCAGATTTTTAATGAACCAAAAGATATATTTCCGAGTGATATTGGAGAAGAAACAGACTTTTCACAACCAACTTTTCTTGTTGGGGATAATGGAGAGTTGATTTCAATTACAGAACTATCCCATGAGGGGCAGTGCGTTTACTATTGTTGGTGGGACTAACGTTCTTGTCATTGAATAAACGTTTTTCCTTTGTTTTTTGCGGGAATGATGTTAGCTATTGGCTGTTCGTTTTTGTTTTTTCTGTTGTTGGAAAGAGGGTTAGATCCGATTTTGAGGGCATGTTCCCACAAAGTGAGCAGGATTTATCAGGAAATGATTCAAAGCCTTATCAAATCACCAATAACAAGTTCGATGCAGGGTATGTATACTTGCTCCCGTTATGGAAGAAATACGGATGCGGGGAGTAGTTTTGGGAGGATTGAAAAGTTCTTAAGGAACAGTAACTGCATTATTGATTTCTGCTACGTTTTTTGCATGTCTGCACTTTCATATGGTGCAAACGTTATCAGTGTTTGTGTGTGGTATTGTTTTGGGATTGTTCCATTCCTCTACAATTTTTTGACTGAGTAGACTGCCTTCTATACGTATGACGGTGGCATTTGGATACTCTAAAGAAAACCGTTTGCCCGACAGTCTTTCTTTAGGAAATAAGTCCCACATAAAAAATACGTTTTTCTTCTCTCTCAAAAATGTTGCGGCATCTTCCATACGACATTCCTTTTCCCACTTTTTATTATCTTGTAAAAAGTCCCATAAATACCCATCGTAATAGAAACCGTCTATATCTTGGATTAAAGTTGCAATATGCTTTTGATAATGTTCACTTGATGTGTCAACGAATTTCTGGATAAAGGCTTTACGCAAGGCAACTGCCTGTTCAGTTGGTAATATTTCAAATTCCATATTAACTCACATTCCGGAGCGTTTACGCGACGGGGCGACGAGAAATTCGCGAAGGCGATTTCTCGTCTGCCATCAGGGCTTATTTGTGACGCTGCGGCACAAATAGCCGTGTGAAAAATAAGCTATCAAGCTTATTTTTCACACTATGACACCCCCGATAATTGAAAAGTTCTGAAATCATTTTAGCAGAAAGGCTGCCGACCCGCAAGGTGAAATGGTAGTCCTTGCCAATACACCTAATCGGAGTTATAATATAACTGTAATGTGATAGGGAGGAGCAATGGCACGAACAAAAAACAGAGGGTATCAGCAGATTTTAACTCCTTCTTATACGGCTCGGCGCTGGGAAATGGGCGGCTATATCCGACTCTCCCGCGAGGATCTACAGAAAATCAACCGGAGATTTGACGATAGATAGCCGCAGAGAAAACCTCACGGATTTGGTAGACCATATAAAGGTTTACGAAAACGGCAATATCGGTGTTCATTTCAAGTTCGCGGACGAGTTATATTCGTATCAGAAAAATGCAGGTCAAATTTAAGAAGGTGATAGGTTGTGAATAGTATGGAACTTGGAGGTTATTTTATGCATTATGAAATGATCCGGCTGGAAGACCGGCCGGAATTGATGGAGCGGGCAGCGGAATGGTTTCATAAAAAGTGGGGCATTCCATTGGCGGCATATAAAGAAAGTATGGAGGAATGCCTGACGGGGGAACATGTGGTGCCACAGTGGTATGTGGCGCTGGAGGGGGCCCGTATCATTGGCGGGATGGGAGTGATCGAGAATGACTTCCACGATAGGAAAGATCTGGCGCCCAATGTTTGTGCCGTATATACGGAGGAAGATAAACGGGGGCAGGGCGTAGCGGGACAGCTTCTTGATTTTGTGTGCAGGGATATGAGGTCGAAGGGGATTGATACATTGTATCTTGTGACGGACCACACGTCTTTTTATGAACGGTATGGGTGGGAATTTCTCTGTATGGTGCAGGGGGACGGGGAAGAAGAGATGAGTAGAATGTATGTCCATACGAGCGATGGGGATTCGTTATAGGGGCGGGAGGTAAAGACTTATGTGTTTTTGATTTAGATGAAAATTAACTTGCATTTGGCTGGGGAGTCAGATATAATACAGGTAGGGTTAGGGAGGGGCGGTTTTATAAAAATTGTGAAAAAACCAAAAATGAGCTTGAAAAAGGGGAAAAATGAACTTTTTTCAAAAACATATGCAAATTTGGGTCTGGAACATACCGAAAAAACGTTGGTTTTGGAGGGGTACCGTAGAAATGGGTGAAGCCCGATGTAGGGCATTGACACCCATAAGGTTATCAAATCTCTGACTAATTGTCTCTTTGTAGAAATGGGTGAAGCCCGATGTAGGGAATTGACACACGATTGCTGTCAATTCTTTGTTTCCGGTTATTACATTCTCCGTATAGGAGTTGTTTGAAAACTTAATCGTTTTGTAGAAATGGGTGAAGCCCGATGTAGGGCATAGACACAAGTCCTGCGCGCCCCCAAATAGAACACACAAAGATTAAAGCATACCCCCTGGCTTAAATTCCGGATATGCTTTTTTCATTTATGCCCGATTTTACGCTTGCAGTCTAAAAATATCAGAACATGTGGATCATACACTGGCAATCCCCATCCCCCCTTCCTTTGTCGAAAAACCTATTGAAATGTAATGACAAGTACGATACAATACTAAAAACGAGAAGATGATAAGAAGGAAAGTGACTCGAGCAAAAGAGTCAGGAAAGGAAATACAAGATGGAAATAAGAAATGCAGCATTTGATCATGGAAATCCATTTGACTGGGGGCGTGCCTCGAAAGACTATGCGAAATACCGAGATATTTATCCAAAGGCGTTTTATGAAAAATTAGCAGAACTTTCTTTGGGGATCAAAGGACAGAAAGCACTGGATATCGGGACTGGGACCGGTGTGATCCCGAGAAATATGTACGGTTATGGCGCGGACTGGACGGGTGTTGATCTCTCGGAGAATCAGATTGCGTACGCGGACAAGCTGAGCCGGGAGGCGGGACTGGATATATGCTACCAGGCGGTGGCTGCTGAGGAGATGGATTTTCCGGATGAGAGTTTTGACGTAGTGACGGCTTGTCAGTGTTTCGGGTATTTTGATCAGGAGGTTGTCCTGCCGAATATCCACCGGATGTTGAAAAAGGACGGCCATTTTGCTGTTTTATTTATGGCGTGGCTGCCGGAAGAAAGCGAGATTGCCAGGACAAGTGAGGAATTAGTCCTCAAATATAATCCTTCCTGGACGGGTGCGCATATGACGAGGTATTCGCTGGATGTGCCGCCGTGGTGCGGGGAGCTGTTTGAACCGGTGCATATGTTTACGTTTGATCAGCCGGTTACATTTACGAGAGAGAGCTGGCATGGCAGGATCAAGGCGTGCCGGGGGATCGGTGCTTCCTCCCTGAGCCGGGAGAAGATCGCCGCGTGGGAACGGGAACATTTGACGTATTTGCAGACAGTGCCGGAACAGTTTGATATTCTTCATTTTATTTCCGTGCTGGATGTAAGGAAAAGGGGATAAGGGGCTATGATATTGAGCGTCAGCCGGAGAACGGATATTCCGAATTACTATTCCGATTGGTTTTTGAACCGTCTGAAAGAAGGGTATTTGTACGTGAGGAATCCGATGAATGCGCATCAGATCAGCGAGATCAGCCTTTCGCCGGATGTGGTGGACTGCATCGTGTTTTGGACGAAAAATCCGGCGCCGATGATCGGGAGGCTGGATGAGTTAGGGGAGTATCCCTTTTATTTCCAATTTACGCTTACGGGTTATGGGGCGGACATTGAGAGCGGCGTGCCGCATAAAAAGAATGTGATGATCCCGGTTTTTCAAAAGCTTGCGGAGAAAATAGGAAGAGAGAGGGTGATCTGGAGGTACGATCCGATCTTTTTTAACCACCGGTATACACCGGAATATCACACGAACGCTTTTGCGCAGATCGCACACGCCCTGAACGGATATACAGATCGGTGCGTGATCAGTTTTGTGGATGTTTATGCCAAAAATAAAAGAAAATTAGAGGCTCTGCGGACATATGATGCGGCGGTTGGGGAAAAGCTGGAGTTCGCAGGGACGATCAGCCGGATTGCGGCAGAAAATGGCATTGAGATGATGAGCTGTGCGGAGCAGATGGAACTTGAACAGTGCGGCATCCGGCGCAGCAGTTGTATTGATAAAGATTTGATCGAAACATTGACTGGCTGCCGGATCAGGGCGGGAAAGGACAGGAACCAGCGGAAAGAATGTGGTTGTATCGAGAGTGTCGAAGTCGGCGCATATGATACCTGCCGGAACGGCTGCCAGTATTGCTATGCGGTTGACAGCCGGCGCCGCGGGATGGGCCAGGGGGTATCGTATGATCCGGATTCTCCCCTGCTCTGCGGGAGAGTGATGGAGGGGGACCGGATCAGTAAAAGAAAGGTAACGTCTTTGAAAGAAAAAATCTGAAAGGTATGGAAAGGACTGGCAGATAAAAAGTAAATGGAAAAAATATTACCAATATGGGCATAATAATTTTATGAGATGATAAAAAATAAGTAGACAAATATGGCTAATTGATATAGAATATAATTATTAAATAGACAGAAATGGCGTGTTAATATGAATAATCAAAAGAGCTGTCAAGAATTTATAAAAGAATTAGGGCAAAAGATAAAGACATATAGAATTATGAAGGAAATGTCACAGCAGGATCTTGAGGACAAATCGGGCGTTTCAAAGAGGAGTATTTCCAGGTTAGAACAGGGGGAATCTGTACAGGTTGATAATTTGTTTAAACTACTTCTGGCACTAGGCTTAGGTGACAATATTGAATTATTGGTCCCGGATCAAACCAAAAGACCCAGCTTTTATTTGGAAAAATCAGAAAATAAACCAAAGCGGGTAAGAAAAAAGACTGTGAAGAATGATTTTAAGTGGGGTGACGAAGAGTGAATGATACAGCTGAAGTAATCCTGTGGGGGACTAGTGTATTGTACCGTTCATATTTCGCCAAATGACTAAGGAGATTTCCACATGAAAGAAGTAAGATTTTATGAAGAGACGGAGGATGAACTGCTTGATTTTGCGGTGATCATAGCCGAGGCGGAGGGGAAACTTGTTTTTTGCAAGCACAGGGAACGGAATACATATGAGATTCCCGGCGGCCACAGGGAAGAGGGAGAAGCGATCGAGGAGGCGGCGAGGCGGGAATTATATGAAGAGACAGGGGCGGTCGAGTACACCCTTTTGCCAGTATGCGTGTATTCGGTGACAGATCCGTGCCGATTTGGCGGCGTGAATCATTTGGCATGCTTTATCATGCGGAAATTTTTAAATTTGAACCAATGCTGGAGCATGAAATTGAAAAAATCATTTTCGTGGATGAATGGGAAGGAGAATGGACATATCCTGAAATACAGCCCAAATTGATAAAGGAGGCAGCGAGAAGAGGTTACATAAAAAGGTGAAATGATCGCAAGGAATATTATTTTTTCTTTTGGGAAACATGATAGTAAATCTATATATTTAATTTAGAGGAGGTTTCCTAATGAGCAGAGTATTAGATGCGATCGTTCTTACGATCAGTATAATCGGAGCCATTAACTGGGGGCTCATTGGTTTTTTTAATTTTAATCTGGT
The DNA here is from genome assembly GCA_910584065.1 of uncultured Eubacterium sp. Classification (GTDB taxonomy): domain Bacteria; phylum Bacillota; class Clostridia; order Lachnospirales; family Lachnospiraceae; genus Eubacterium_F. Next base: position 117,644 of record CAJTZN010000004.1, on the reverse strand, counting down.
TGGTTTTATCTTTGGAGCAGAAATGATGTCACGGATCATTTACGCGATCGTGGGTCTTTGCGGGATCTATCTGCTTACCTTTTATGGTAAAACGAGACAGATGGGAAGTGCCAGCGCCTGATGGCTGCCGGAATCCAGTGAAAATTGTCGGTATCTAGCAAATGCCGGTATCTGGCAAATGCCTTTTATGGTCAATGCCGGTATTCGGCAAATGCGATTCATGGCATCGGCATTTCGTTTTGATGAATGGGTTCTTTGGAAAGAGAACTGCTGTGTTAAGTAATTGGCGCGCAGTTCTTTTTCTGTGCAAAAAAGCGATCCTTTTCTTTCTTTTTTGTTTGAAGTATGGTATGATGAATGTAACGTTATGCGCAGGAGATGTGCGCGGATGGAGGATAAAAATGAATTGTATTTCAGGAGAACTTTCACCGTTTTTTCAAAGTGTGATCGAGCAGGATGAGGCGGCGGTCGTCATATGCAATTTGGAGCATACGATCATTTATATGAACCCGGCGGCGGTTATGCGGTATGAGAAACGAGGTGGCAGCCGTCTTGTCGGGACGAGTCTCTTGGATTGTCATAATGGGAAATCACGGGAACTGATCCAGAGGATTGTCTGCTGGTTTGCGGAGTCGGGAGAGAATAATAAGATTTACACGTTTCATAATGAGAAAGAAAATAAGGACGTGTATATGGTGGCGCTGCGGGATCCGGAAGGTGAACTGATCGGTTATTATGAAAAGCATGAATACCGGAACGCGGAAACAAAACCGCGTTACTGCTTTTAGGATGATCAATTAAATGGTGAAGGGGGTATAAAGAATGACACAGAAACCACTGCCGATTGGCGTAGATGATTTTGAGCAACTGATCACAAACGGATATTATTTTGTGGATAAGACGATGTTCATCCAGGAATTAATTGATAAAAAAGGACTTGTGAGCCTGTTTACCCGTCCACGCAGATTTGGGAAATCGCTGAACATGAGTATGCTGCGGTATTTTTTTGAGGATGGCAGGGACCTGGACGGGGAGAAGGTGGAGTATGACTATCTGTTTGAAGGGTTAAATATATCACGGTGTGACGATCGGTATCAGAAGTATATGGGTAAATATCCGGTGATCACGCTGTCTTTAAAATCAGCGAAACAGGCAGAACTTCAAAATGCCTATACCATGCTGGCACGTATGATTGCGGAAGAATTCAAACGGCATTCTTTTATAATCGAACATTTAAAAATGGAATCTGATCGGGAACGTTACATGTCTTTGATGAGTGAACGGGCGGATATGAGAAGTTACCGCGATTCCCTTCGTTTTTTGTCCGAGTGTCTGCACACTTACTATGGGAACAAGGCGATCATCCTGATCGACGAGTATGATGTGCCGCTGGAGAGCGGATACCTGAACGGCTATTATGATGAGATGGTGGATTTTATCCGTTCCCTGTTTGAGTCGTCCCTCAAGACAAATCCGCATTTGGAGTTCGCGGTGCTGACCGGTTGTCTGCGCATTTCAAAGGAGTCGATCTTTACCGGGATGAATAATCTGGAGATCATTTCAATTTTAAATAAGAATTACGATGAGTATTTTGGGTTCACGAACGGGGAAGTTGAAAAACTGTGCCGGGATTTCGGGCTGGAGGACAGATTAGATACTTTTCAGTCCTGGTATAATGGTTATGTGTTTGGAAATGCCAATGTGTTCAATCCCTGGAGTATCATCCGGTATGTAAAGGATCTGCTGGCAGACCGGGATGAATTCCCCTCATCCTACTGGGCAAATACGAGCTCTAACAGCATTGTCCGCAGCCTGA
>CAJTZN010000004.1:0-115728 GCA_910584065.1 uncultured Eubacterium sp. | reverse complement strand
GGCGGAAAACGGCATATGCCGTAGAATTCAAGGTGGCAAAAGCATACCGTGAACTAGCCGGACGGGCCGGGGACGCGCTGGCGCAGATTGAAGAAAAAGCCTATGCAAGGGAACTCGTAGACGACGGTTACGAATCGGTCGTCTGCTATGGTGTTGCTTTTTTCGGGAAAGACTGTGAGGTACGGGTGATGCAGGCATCATCCTTTACAAAAAAATGAAAATGGAGGAATGAGTATGGAGAAAAGTAAAGAGGAATTTAAGCCGTATATCCCGGCGGATAAGGTGACGCCGGAGTTTACGGTGACTTCGATCATCATCGGGGTTCTGCTGGCGGTCATTTTCGGCGCGGCGAATGCGTATCTGGGACTTCGAGTGGGCATGACGGTGTCGGCATCCATTCCGGCGGCGGTCATCTCGATGGGAGTCATCCGCGTGATCATGAAGAAAGATTCGATTTTGGAAAGTAATATGGTGCAGACGATCGGGTCAGCCGGTGAATCACTGGCGGCCGGGGCCATTTTTACCCTGCCGGCGCTGTATCTGTGGGCGTCCGAGGGGAAGACAGAGGCTCCGAGCCTTCTGACGATCTCACTGATCGCCCTGTGCGGCGGCCTGCTCGGCGTTTTATTCATGGTGCCGCTGCGAAATGCCCTGATCGTGAAGGAACACGGTGTCCTGCCGTATCCGGAGGGGACGGCATGTGCGGAAGTGCTTTTGGCCGGGGAGGAAGGCGGCTCCAGTGCGAAGACGGTATTTTGCGGCATGGGACTGGCGGCGGTCTTTAAGTTCATTGTCGATGGGATCAAGGTCGTTCCGACCGCCATCACCGCTCCGCTCCGTGCGCTGAAAACAGAGTTTTCCGCCCAGGTGTATCCGGCGCTGATCGGTGTCGGATATATATGCGGTATTAAAATTTCGTCTTATATGTTTGCTGGTGCGGTTCTCGGCTGGTTCGTGATCATCCCGGCCATTGTGACGTTTGGTGGATCTACTGTGCTGTATCCGGGAACGGATACGATCGCCAGGATGTACGCCGAGGGCGGGGCTTCCGCTATATGGGGAAGCTATATCCGGTATATCGGCGCCGGCGCCGTGGCGGCCGGGGGTATCATCAGCCTGATCAAATCGCTGCCGCTCATTGCCACGACATTCCGTGATGGAGTGAAAGGGATGAAGGGGGGAGCGAAAGCAGGAGATCTTCGTACCGAACAGGACATTGACATGCGCGCGGTCATCGGCGGCATCATCGTTTTAGTCGTGGCGATCTGGCTTCTCCCGGCGATTCCGGTATCTCCTCTTGGCGCCGTGCTCGTCGTTATTTTTGGATTTTTCTTTGCCACGGTTTCTTCCCGTATGGTCGGTCTGGTCGGAAGCAGCAATAACCCGGTATCAGGTATGGCGATTGCCACTCTGCTTTTTTCGACACTGGTGATCAAAATGTCGGGGGACACGGGGATAAGCGGCATGGTCGGGGCGATCGCTATTGGTTCTGTTATCTGTATCATAGCGGCAATGGCCGGGGATACGTCACAGGATCTGAAAACCGGTTACATCCTCGGTGCTACGCCAAAGAAACAGCAGATCGGCGAACTGATCGGTGCGGTCGTATCGGCCTTTACGATCGGCGGCGTCCTGCTCCTTCTGAACAATGCCTGGGAATTTGGCAGTGAGGCGCTATCAGCGCCGCAGGCGACGCTCATGAAAATGATAACCGAAGGCGTGATGAATGGCAATCTTCCGTGGTCGCTCGTGTTTATCGGCGTGTTTATCGGTATTGTCATCGAAATCCTCGGGATTCCGATCCTTCCGGTAGCTATCGGGCTTTACCTGCCGCTGGAATTGTCGGCTACGATCATGGTCGGCGGTGCGGCCCGCTGGTTTGTGGATAAGAGATCCTCGGAAAAGGAGAAAAAGAACGAGGCGAGCGGCGGGATTTTGTTCTGCTCCGGCCTGATCGCAGGGGAAGGGCTTGTCGGTATTTTACTGGCGATTTTAGCAGTGGTTGGCGTGTCCGACGCGCTCGATCTGTCCGGTACTGTAAATCTAGGACTGGCAGGGGCCGTGGTCCTTCTTGTTATCATGGTTCTGTGCGTGCTGAAATTTGCCATGACGAAAAAGAAAACGGTATAACAATGGCAGCGAATGGGAGAGAGGAATGAAAAAAGAGACTGTAACGGGAAATTATCTGGATTTTATTCCGGTTCATAGGGAGTCATGCCGCTATCGTATGGGCGATAGCGGGGACGTCACTATTTTACAGGAAAACAGAGGCTTATTCCACTGGATCGCCCAAAAGGTCTTCCACCGCCCGCGTATTTCCCAGATCCATCTGGACGAGATGGGGAATTTTATCTGGCCGCTGATGGACGGAGAGCGGACGGTGTACGACATCGCCATGCTTGTACGGGAAGAGTTCGGAGAGAGGGCAGAGCCGCTGTTCCAAAGGCTTGTCCAGTATGTGAAGAACCTGGAGAGTTATGGATTTGTGGAACATATAGATCCAGCCGGGGGAAACGAACAGGGGAAAAGAATATAAGGTTGGCAGAGTAAACCAACGGTAAAGGCAACTGCCGGCATTGGGAAATCCACGACGGCATCGCATTACCAGTTTCTGCCAAATGTTTGACGTTCCTGCCAAAAGGTTTGTTTTTTTCTTGGAGTCTGTTATCATAAAAAATGAAATATTTTGCAAAAGGAGGTTGACAGGATATGCCAGGTTGGGCGATAATTGGTAACAGACAGACTGAGTGTGCTCTTTTTTGGTGTACGTTTAAATACGAAAAATATACATAGGCACTATTCTATCTAATTTTTGATAGGATAGTGCCTTTTTATATTGTATGTTTCTAAAAATTTTGCATTTGCAAGTAACAAAGATTGGAGGAAGAGTAACTTGAAATTAGGAAATTTGAAAAAGAAAGCGGGGTCACTTATGCTGGCAGCGGCAATGATCGTCACTTCATTCCCAGTACCCAGCCCGGAGGCTCATGCGGCGGAGGCGCCGGATCGTGCGACATTTGCGACGGCAGAACAACTAAAGGCATTTGACACGGATGATACGGATGGCAGCAGTAATGCGGCAAAGGTCTACTTTGGAAAAAATGATCAGGAATGGTGGATCGCGGGAAGTCAGAGCGATGACAGTTTGACATTGTTTGCGGCAAGCCCATTGGTGGAAACAGGGCCGGCTTTTGAAGCAGACTACTCAAATAATAAACCATATCGTGCAGACTGGGGATGTCATTATCCAGGGGAAGCGCCATCGGAAGTATATCCCAACCATTATGGAGCCAGCCCATTAAGGACTATATTAAAGGAATGGGAGACTTCTTGTTTTTTGCCGGCTGAGCAGAGACTCATGAATGACACGACCATATATAACTACGATACAAAGAACAGTCGTGTATATTCTACAACCGATAAACTGTATCTGCCATATGGAGAAGACCAGGCTGTGAGTATCACAGTGGGGGCAAATGCTTCTGACGCTTTGGATCGTGGCATGAATATTGATAAGGCGTATTGGGCAAAGGATTCTAGGGAGGGATTTTGGCTGCGTAATCCGGCCCTGGATTCCGGCGGTGTTTCGCATCAGACGAATGTGGAAGAATTAGTGGGCATGGAAGTTTGTGTGATGCGTAGCACGGTCTGCTCCGATGTTACTGTGATGTTGGTGCCCGCTTTTGAACTGAACCTGTCCCCTGTCCTCTTTGCCTCTGCTGTGAAAGCAGCATCCTCGAAAGATGCAGGGTCAGGAACGATAGCGGATGGTACGGCAATGAGCCTGAGACTGGATGGCGCTGGTAAAGCGATTGGAACCCTGGAATATGATGGAGTTGCAGGTCGGATCGTGGCGCGGAAAGATGAAAATGCGGAGGGAGCCGTTTCCCTCGTGGTGCAGGGAAAGGACGGGGATCGAGACTGGTATTACAGCGTGCCGGCAGGAGAGACGACGGTTGTTACCAAAAAGCAGATTCAGGATACCTGCAGCATATCCACAGAGATCGAATTTGCAAAATGTAAAATCTGGCTGGAAACAACGATCGACGATGTGATTTATGCTAAAATGGGAGTAAATCAAATAACGATAACGGCAGGGGAACAGTGCGTCATGTGGGGAAATGGCATTGACCAGAGTGCATACACGGTATCGGAGGATGGCCTTAGTACGGGCGACAGCATTTCTGAGATAACCCTTACGCCGAGCGGGGAAGAGCTTATGGATAACGGTACTATTACCATAAGCGCTGTAAAGATCGTCAATGAGGAAGGGGAAGATGTGACAGGAAATTATGACATTACGCTGGCAGAGGGAACTTTGCAGGTGATCCACAATACAACCCTTGTTCCGGACAGAATCGAGGCATCAAAGACGAAAACAGCATACATGGCAGGAGAGTCCTTACAAGTGGACGACCTGACTGTGACGGCATATTATGCAGATGGTTATAGCAGGGCGGTAACGGGATTTACGACCAATGCGTCTGACATCGACATGTCAGCAGCCGGGGATAAGACGTTAACCGTTTCCTATACGGAGAACGGAGGAACAAAGACGGCGGATGTTACGATAAAAGTTTCAGCGCCGCCGCATACGCATGTATTTGGGACAGAATGGAAGTCAGATGGCGACAGTCACTGGCATGAGTGTGACTGTGGGGAGAAAAAGGATGCCGCTGCCCATACCGAGGACGGCGGGAGTGTGACGAAGGCGCCGACGGAAACGGAGGCGGGTGTCAGGACATATAGGTGCAGTGTCTGCGGCTATGTAATGCGGACAGAGGAAATCGAAAAATTGCCGCCGACATCAACAGAGATGCCGGAACAGACGGGGAAGCCGGGACAGACAGAGCAGCCGTCGCCAACAGGGAAGCCGGGGCAGCCGGGGCAGACAGAACAGCCGTCGCCAACAGGGAAGCCGGGACAGACAGAACAGCCGTCGCCAACAGGGAAACCGGGGCAGGCGGAACAGCCGTCGCCAACAGGACAGCCGGGACAGACAGAACGGCCGGCATCGATAGAGCAGCAGGAGCCGGTTACGTCAGAGGAAATGAAGGAAAATTCTGCAAAACTGGATTCCGGCATATCCGTCAATTGGAAGGAAAATGCTCTTTTTCTAAAATGGACGAAAATAGCAGGAGCAGAAGGCTATGATGTTTTTGCCGCCCAGAGCGGGAAGAAGTCTCACAAAATGTCTTTGGTCAAGGTAGTGAAAAATGGAAAGGCATCCGCGTCCCTTGCGAAGATAGCTGGTAAAAAGATTTCCCGAAAAGAAGTGTATTCTGTCAGGATAAAAGCATGGAAGTATGTGGATGGCAAAAAGGTATATACCGGCAGCAGCAGAACGTACCATATAGCAGGAAAGGAAAACAGTAAATACACAAATGCAAAAAAACTGAAACCGGCGAAAAAGAAGTATACCTTGAAAAAAGGGAAGAACGTCCGTATCCAGGTGACGATTGCCAAAGAGGCGAAGAAGAAAAAACTTCTTCCAAAATCCTACGGATCCACCCTGCAATACTGGTCAGGAAATACGAAGATCGCGACGGTAACGCGGGAAGGCCGGGTGAAGGCAAAGAAGAAAGGAATCTGTTATATTTATGTCACGGCATTAAACGGGGTAAGAGCTAAAATCAGGATTACAGTAAAATAGATGATTATGAATGGTACCCCCTGTAAGTGGCGAGGAAACGTCATTTACAGGGGGGCAACACTGAATTTTGAGAAATATAATTTGGTTGTGGTTTTATTCATTTTCGTGTCCAGTATGGCAGCGGAACTATCATCCCTCCATGCCGGATTTCCGTTCGCATCGGTTCTCCATACTTTATTGGCATTTCCACTTCCTTTTGCGACATATCCTTCCTGGTCTTTGGTATTGGCGTGGGGACGATATTGACGAGGTGTTCCGCCGGGACAGGGCGGATGCCAGGGAGTACAGAAATATCGAGACAGCTGTGGATTTTATACTGCCGAACCACAATGATTTTAGTGACCCGGAAAATATGGCGTATTGGATCACCGATTGTTTGAATGGCAAATTTTTTAAGGGCCAAAATGGTTGACAGTTTTATACAAATATGCTACTGTAAGTAATCATAAAAAACAAAGGAGTGTATGAAACGATGAACAAATGGAAAAGGAGAGTGTTTGCCTCCTTCTTGGTGATGGCAATGGTGTTATCTCCGCTGTCAGGGCCGGGATTTCATGGGGCGGCCGCCGCTTCCGGGGAAAGCGCGAAGACAGGTGCAAATGAGGTTACGACAACAGCAGTCATGGCAGAAAATGAGCTCGGGAATATTGAACTCGAGCAGACGAACGTAAATGCGACAGAATTGACGCTGCGGATCGCGGGAAACGATGCCATACTGGCAGATGGGAAGGCAGACTCTGTAAAAGTTACGGCAAATATGTTTTATGAAAATACAGTTACGCAAAATGTGACGAAAACGATCCCATTGGAAAGTGGAAAAACCGAGTATGCGATGGATTTTGAAAATTTTGGAAAATTCCGCGTGACGGTGGAGTATTTGAAATCGGGCGCCGTTGTGAGTGCGTCAGAGGCTGTCACGGTGGGGATCGTGGCGGAACAATATAATCTGGCATTGATCAATGGTACGTTTCCGGCCGTTTTGTTTTCACTTTCCTTATGGAATGAGACGGGCAGCGACTATTGCATCACATCGGATCCAGAAGGCAACCCGATTCCGACGATGGTCGTGTTTGAACGTCTCTCGGCATGGAACTGGACGACACTTCCGGACCATGTGTATAAGCTTCCTACGACTTACGAGGGAGAATACGACGGCACGTTCGTTGACTGGCTGGGGGCGCGGAAGAAAATGTCCGCTTACGTCAGGGATTTGTATGAGATCAGTCCGAATGCACGGTTTAACCTGTATTCCACAGATAACTATGTCGAGAATATGATGGTGCTGTTTGAGGCCAACCAGATTCCGGAATCACAGTACCATGTGGTACTGCTGTCTGACGGAAGCGGTACGTACGCCATTTACAATGATACATTTGCGGATGACAGCGACGGATCCAAATATGCGGATATGAGGAAGGACTGGCAGGATCTGAAGGCCAGGACCCGAAAAGAGGGAAAATTTGACGGCGCATGGGTAAAATATCTGGGGATGGAAGGAAGCCAATATTATCAGATTCTGGAGAGATACGCGGCAGCAGCGGCGGAGGACGCAAACGTGGAATGGTGGGTAGGACGTAACAGCGACACGTTTACGTCAGGAAGCGCGGAAGTGCTGGCAAAGGTAAAGGAAAATTCGACGCCAAAAAGCATCGCCAGCATGCTTTCTGCCGTGCAGAACGCGAACCGGGCAGAGGATTTTAAGAACTTATATCATTTTGATAATGATATGTTCAGTGAAGCGGCGGAGACGGGAAAACCGGTTATGATGATACTGGGCAGCCGTGCGAGCAGCGTCTATGAACCGGATTTCAAAGATTACGCGAAAATGGTCATGCAGTATTACGGGGACTCGTACGAGTACTATTATAAAGGACACCCGGGTACGCCGACGGCGCTTTACCCGTCGAAGCAGGCGGATCTGGACGAACTGGGGATTACTGACGTGGACTCAACGATTCCGGCAGAATTGATCCTCTTCTTTTTCCCGGACATTTCCATGTGTGGATATAGTTCTTCCACGTTCCTGAGTGTGGAAGCGGACGAGATGGCGTGCGGAGTCTTTAATATGACAAAGGAAGAAGGTCTTACGCAGACGAACTTTGACGGCAGCATGTTTGACTATTTTGCCAGCAGGACCTCATCCGAGGATCCGGTGTATGGAACTCTTTGCAAACCGGAAGGGCAGTCATATCTGTTGGAGTTCAACGATACGAAACAGTTTGACATCGCGATCTATCATGCCGCGGACGGAGCGTTTACGTATTACAAAAACGTGTCGCAATCCGGTTATGAATGGAGCGATCAGGTGATGCGCAACGCCGTAGTCGCGGACATCGCGCCGCAGGATTACAATGGACAGCGCATCAAACCGGAAGTCACCGTGACACTCGGCGGGAAAGAACTGCGCAAAGGAATTGATTATTCCGTATCGTATGGCAGTAACGTATTACCGGGACAAGGCAGTGTAACGGTTAAGGGCCGGGGCGATTACGCGGCGTTTGGTTCTACGAGAAAGTATTTTGTGATCAATAAAGTAGAGAATCCGCTGCGGGTGATCTGCAAAGATACGGTTTATGGCGAGGATATCGAGCTAGAGGTGATCAATCCGTCATTAGGAAGCCTGACATACGAATATAAAAGTAAGGACGCGGAGGACAAGGAGTACACGGCCAGTGTACCGAAGGAGCCGGGCGATTATACGATTCGCGTGACAAGCGACGGTACGGCCTGCTATAAGAGTGCCGAAGCGGTTGCAGATTTTACGATCAGGAAGGCGCTGCCGAGTATACATGTCGTGCCGGCAGCAGACAGGCTCGTAGAGGGGCAGAGTTTGAGTGAATCTCAGATCAGGCATGGATCCGCAGATGTGGCGGGAACGTTCTCATGGAAACAGCCAGAGATAAAGCCCTCCATATCAGACAGTGGGAAAACGAAATATCTGGTGCTGTTTACGCCAGAAGATACCGAGCATTACGAGGTGCTGGAGATCGGAATCGTTGTCACGGTCGATCCAGCGAACAGTCCGACACCAGCGCCGGGAGAGACGACCGGGCCTTCCGCAGCGCCAGGAGAGTCGGCGGGTCCATCCGCAACACCAGATGAAACAGCAGCGCCATCTGGATCACCAAACCCGTCCGTTCCGCCGACTGGCACGAACCAGCCGTCCCTTTCGCCGTCTGCCACACCGGTGCCGGCTTCCCTGAAGCAGGGTCAGAAAATTACGGTGGGCAAACACAAATATGTCGCGAAAGCAGGAGCGGGAAAAGTCACCCTGAAGTACGCGGGGCCAGTGAACAAAAAAGGCAAGACCGTTTCGGTCCCGGCAAAAGTGACGTATCAGGGAACAACGTATCCGGTAACGGAGATTGCAGCAAAAGCGCTAGCGAATAACAAGTATGTGAAGAACGTTACGATCGGCGCATCGGTTACGAAGATTGGCACCAAAGCGTTCTATAAATGCAAGCAGTTGAAAAAGGTTACGATCAAGGGAAAGAAGATCGCAGCAATTGGAAAGAATGCGTTTAAGGGCATTTCCAAAACGGCGAAGTTCAAACTTCCTGCCGCGAAAGCAAAAGCTTATAAGAAAAAAATAAAGACAGCTGGATTTACGTTAAAATGATCCGCTGATGAATAAAGGACTGCCGCACGGGAAAGATCAAAAGTTTGATCGGGAAACTCGTGCGGCAGCCCTTTTATGAAATGATACGGCCGTATCGTTCTGAGTAGTTGTTATTTGGTGTCTGTTCCAGCGTCTATGTTTCGAACAGATAAAATTTTTCCTCCAGACGGATCGGTTTGTAAGACAGCTTTGCTTTTCTTAAATTTTCCTGTCCCAGATCGTCTTCCCGGTTGACATAGCGCGCTTCCGGGAATTCGTGGATGAGGAACTGCTGGTTGATGTAGTTATACAAACCTTTGATATCCGTTCTCGCCTTTTCAATATGGATGAATGCGCACTGGATCGACGGGCAGTAACTGCCGATCGAATAGGCTACGAGGCTGCCGTCCATGCGGATGCCTCCCATATGGCAGTCTACGCTGCGGCAGTTGCCGAGCAGACGGTAAACGCCCTCTTCTTCGTTATCAATGCAGTTATATTTATCATCGACGCGCCGCTCATCCAGCCATTGTTCGTGGAAATCCTTGACTTCTTCGATGTTGCGGCAGCTCAGTGTTTCGTAGGAAAAGCGCCCCTCGTATTCGCGCTGGAACGCGTTGACGAGATTTTTTTTCTTGTGCAGGGCGCGCCCGCTCAGGGTTTTCAGTTTTTCCGCCTCGTAAATGTAGTCTGCGCTGTCCCGGTCCTCGTGGATGGTATAGCCGGACAGCAGGCCGGCGCTCTCCCATACGTCTTTTGTCAGCGTGTCGATCAGGAACACATTCATTTTCGCGCCCCATACGTCGTGAAAATGGCGCTGCATGCGCCGGAACGCTTCCGCCAGGTGATCGACGGGGCACAGGGGACAGAAAGCGCCTTTTTTCCCGTCCTTTTCAAAAAACAGATACAGGGCGGTATCATCATAGGCAAATTTTGTGTGGTAGTAATTTTCCCATAAAAACTGGTTCAGAAAATGCCCTTCGCTCATGAAGCAGGGCCTCATGCTTTCGTATTTCTGAAAGATATTCTGTACAAACGGGCTGATCGGTTTTAATTCCATGTTTCCCTCCAAATAGGCGATTGCGGTAAGAATAAGTCATTGTGCGGATTGGTCAGTTCGCGTTGCGCTTGGAACGGTAGCGCTCGGTCCCGTCCAGGATCTTTTTGCGGATGCGCAGATGCTCCGGTGTGATCTCCAGCAGTTCATCGGTGTCGATAAATTCGATCGCTTCCTCCAGGCTCAGCTCCTTTTTCGGAGAGAGGCGGAGCGCGTCATCGGAACCGGAAGCTCGTGTGTTCGTCAGCTGCTTTTTCTTGCATACATTTACTTCGATATCATCAGTTTTGCCATTTTGCCCGACGACCATACCACCGTACACTTTTTCGCCGGGGCCGACGAACAGCGTGCCGCGTTCCTGTGCGCTGAACAGGCCGTAGGTCACGGTCTCACCAGTCTCATAGGCGATGAGGGAACCCTGTTTCCGGTAGGCGATGTCGCCCTTGTACGAGCCATAGCCGTAAAATTCGGTGTTGATGATGCCGTTTCCTTTTGTGTCTGTCATAAATTCCCCGCGGTAGCCGATCAGGCCGCGGGAGGGGATGAGAAATTCGAGCCTTGTCGTGCCGGCGCCGTGCGGGGTCATCGCCTGAAGTTCGCCCTTGCGCTGGCTGAGTTTATCGATGACAGTGCCAGTAAATTCATCGGGAACGTCCACGTAAGCGCGCTCCATCGGTTCCAGTTTCTTTCCGTGCTCGTCGGTTTTATACAGGACTTCCGGTTTGCTAACCGCGAATTCATATCCTTCCCGCCGCATATTTTCGATGAGGACCGACAGATGGAGCTCGCCGCGGCCGGATACTTTGAACGCTTCCGTCGTATCGGTATCTTCAACGCGCAGGCTGACGTCGGTGTTCAGCATACGGTAAAGACGGTCGCGCAGGTGGCGGGATGTCACGTATTTGCCTTCCTGCCCGGCAAGGGGGCTGTCGTTCACGATAAAGTCCATCGAGATCGTCGGTTCGGAGATCCGCTGGAACGGGATGGGCTGCGGGTTATCCGGAGAACAGAGGGTGTCTCCGATGTGGATGTCGGAAATACCGGAGATCGCCACGATGGAACCGATGCCGGCTTCCGTCACTTCGACGCGGTTCAGACCCTCAAACTCGTAAAGTTTGCTTATTTTTACTTTATTATATTTTTCAGGGTCATGCGCGTTCACGATCGCCACGTCCTGATTGACGCGGACCGAGCCGTTATCTACCTTTCCCACGCCGATCCGTCCAACATATTCATTGTAATCGATCGTGCTGATCAGCACCTGTGTATCGGCGTCCGGATCTCCCTCCGGTGCGGGGATATAGTCGATGATCGCGTCGAAAAGCGGCTTCATGTCCGTTCCCGCCTCTTCCAGCGAGGCGGAAGCCGTGCCCTCCTTTGCGGACGCGAAGATAAACGGGCAGTCAAGCTGTGACTCGTCGGCGTCCAGATCAATGAATAATTCAAGAATCTCATCGACGACTTCCGCCGGGCGGGCCTCGGGCCGGTCGATCTTATTGATGCACGCGACGACGGGGAGCGAGAGCTCCAGCGCTTTTTTCAGCACGAATTTTGTCTGCGGCATCGCCCCCTCAAACGCGTCCACCACGAGGATGACGCCGTTTACCATTTTCAGCACGCGCTCGACTTCCCCGCCGAAGTCGGCGTGGCCCGGCGTATCGATGATATTTATTTTTACGTCCCCATAGTGGATGGCCGTGTTTTTGGATAAGATTGTGATACCCCGCTCCCGCTCGATGTCGTTGGAGTCCATGACACGCTCCGCAACCTCCTGATTTGCGCGGAATACGCCGCTCTGCTTCAATAGTTCATCTACGATCGTCGTCTTGCCGTGGTCGACGTGGGCGATGATCGCAATATTTCTTATGTCATTTCTTTTTGTAAACATTTGCAAAGATACCCTTTCATGTGTTATTATAGTAAGTAAAGTATAACCTCTACCGCCTTACATATTGTAGCACAATAAAAAAATTTAATCAAATTGAATTATTTTGGTTCTAAACTAGGGGATATGCGCATATCATTATTAAGGTAACGATAAAAAATCCATGATGGGATACTGCATGGAAAAATAAACAAAGGGGGTCATGTGATGACAGATAAGGTTTTAGGAAACAATCAGGTAAATGTGTATGGAGAGGTAGTGAGCGAATTCTCTTTCAGTCACGAAGTGTACGGCGAAGGTTTTTATATGGTGCATCTTTCTGTGAGAAGGCTCAGCAACGTGTACGACACGATCCCTCTCATGGTTTCGGAGAGGCTTGTGGATGTATCAAAGGATTACCGGGGGAAATACTTTGAGGTGAGCGGACAGTTCCGGTCGTACAACCGGCATGAGGAGAGCAGAAACCGTCTGATCCTTTCGGTTTTTGTGAGAGATTTGAGAGTGGATGAGGTGGAAATCGGCAGTGAAAAACCGAATTACATATTTTTGGACGGGTACATCTGCAAGGCACCGGTGTACAGGAAAACTCCGCTTGGGCGTGAAATCGCGGACCTTCTGCTGGCGGTGAACCGTCCGTATGGGAAATCTGATTACATTCCGTGTATCTGCTGGGGAAGGAATGCGAGATTTGCCGATGGCTTCCAGGTCGGCGAGCATATCCAGATCTGGGGCAGGATCCAGAGCCGCGAATATCAAAAGAAACTGGACGAAGATACGTTTGAGACGAGGGTGGCGTACGAGATTTCCGTGAGCAAGCTGGAGCATATCGAAGAGATGTCGGCAATCGTGGCCGCGTCGGAGGAACCGACGGGGCAAAATGCACCGACGGAACAAAATGTTACGGCGGAGGGTTCTCCGGTGGAGGATACATCGGCCGTTAATCTGACGGAAGAACGGCCGGATGAGGAAGAGTACTGAAAATCAGGCGGTGAAGGAACTTGAAAAATGTTTTTCTTGCCATAAGACAGATTTTGTGGTAAATTATCCCCATGTGGGTGAAAATCTGCATGTAAAGATATGTTTGTAACAAAAGAGAGGTGTTTATGACGATGGAGACAGGAATTGTTCAGGTGTTTTTTGGAGACGGAAAGGGAAAGACGTCAGCGGCGGTCGGACAGGCGCTCCGGGAACTGCAGGAGGGACAGCGCCTCACGATGATCCAGTTTTTAAAGGGAAAAGTGGCAGATGAATTCCATATACTGGAGCGGCTGGAACCGGATGTGAAGATCTTCCGTTTTGATAAAAGTGAATGCAATTACTGCGATCTGACCGATGAGGCAAAAGAAGAGGAAAAGCACAATCTCTTAAACGGATTTAACTTTGCAAAAAAGGTGATAGAAACAGGAGAGTGTGATGTTATCATTTTGGATGAGGTGTTGGGCCTGATCGATCTTGATATACTGACGGCGGATGATGTAGAAGACCTGCTCCGCATTCAGGGAGATTACCAGAAGCTGATCCTGACGGGAAATAAGCTTCCGGACCAGATACGGGTTTATGTCGAAGAGGTTTCGGAAATCTCGTGATGGCAGGGACGGGTTGAGTTGAGGATGGATCATGGACGGAGAACGAACAGAGCTTGCGTCTGTGATCCATTTTCTAAACGCAAGGGAATTGAAAACGAAAGGAAAAGAGAGGAATAGGAGACCAATGGGAAAAGGAAAGAACTGGGATAAGGAAAAGGCGGTTATCATTGATGTTGGAATCATGGCAGCGATCATAAGTGTGATCGTCCTGATCGCCTATCAGGTCAATGGGATCTATCCGTTTGGGGACGAGACGATCGCCCGCGGCGACATGGTCCAGCAGACGATACCGGCAGGAATGTATTACGTATGGGATATACTACATGGGGATGCGAGTCCGTTTTTTACATGGAATTCGGCTTATGGCATTAATATTTCCGGCGCTTCGTCGCTCGGGGCGTTCCTCAGTCCGCTCAATCTGTTTTTGTATTTTTCTACGAGGGACAATCTGGTAAATTTCGTAAATATCCTTCTTATATTGAAAATGATCGCCATCGCATGCGCGATGTACGCTTATCTGAAAAAATATGAAATAAAAAATGCGGCGCGGATCATAGGCGGCGTTCTTTATGCGTTTGGTGCGGCGTCCCTCATCCATTTTCAGATCATATTTGTGATGGATGCGGCGTTTTTGCTCCCGCTTCTCATGATCGGGATCGACCGCATATGGAATAAGAAAGGGTGCAAATTCTTTATTCTTCTCTTTGCGCTGACGATGATCACCAATGTATATACCGGATGTATCACCCTGATCTTTCTCTTCCTGTCGTGCGGGACAAAGTTGTTTTTCGAGATGAACGAGCAGAAGGAAAAATACCGGTGTTCACTGCAGCTCGGGGTTTCGGTGGGAGCGGCCGTTTTGCTGAGCGCCGTGGTGAGCATTCCCGCCTTTCTCTGTATCGCGGGTACGTCGAGGAGCGGGGATGGCAATTTTCTGAACACGTATCTGACCGCGATACAAAACGGATGGAATATCAGCGAGTGGAAGACGGTCGAGCGGATGCTTGTCAATATGGCGCTGCCCTGTGCTGCAATCCTGTTTTTCTCCTGGAAGGGGAGCGAACACGGCCGCGCATTCAGGAAAAAATACCGCAGCCATATCGTTATGCTCGTATTTATGATACTCTCGGTCGTTGTTTCGGGGACGGAGCTGCTCTGGCACGGCGGGACACGGGCTCTCTGGCCGATCCGCTTTATTTATGTGATCTCTTTTGTGCTCATTGATTTTGCCGCCGTACTGTATAAGGAAAACAAGCAGCTTGTGCAGGGCATCGGAAACTGGCTGAAAAGTAAGATCGTATACGCGGTCGCGGGAGCGGCGGCCCTGATATCGGGCTGGATCTTTTACGGAATTTACGACGCGTACTGTAAAAATGAGGCTTACGGGCAGCTGGGAGACGGTTTTCTGTGCATTTTTATCGAGCTGTTCTGTGCTGGGTTATTCTGGTGTTTTCTAAAAGGCAGGAAAAAGGAACTGATCCTCGTATTGCTCTGTGTACAGATGACATGCACGTCCATCATCAGTTTCGCTCCGAACAAGGATAATGTCACGGTGTTCTCGCCGGAATACCTAAAAGCGGCGAGTGAGGTGGCGACGAGCATGGAAACGGAGATCGGGGATTTTGAGAGGATCAAAAATACCGATTATAAAGTCGATCACATCGAGTATTCGCTTGTTCTGGGGGCGGAGGCGATTTCAAATTACTGGCATGTCATCCCGTCGGAACTCCAGGCGAATTTCGCGGCGCTCGGATATACGATCAACTGGACGCAGCTTTTGGATACGGGCGGCACTGTCTTTACCGACACGCTGTTCCAGACGAAATATTTTCTCAGCCAGTACGAGCTGCCGGAAGAGTTATATGATTACTGCGAGGCGGTAGACGGGTACGGCGGCGATGTTCTGCATCTGTACGGCAATAAGTTTGAACTGCCGTTTGCCATCGGTACGGATGTGCCTACGCTGCAGCAGAGCGGAGAGAAGTTTCAGACGCAGAACAATCTGTTCGCGGCGGTCACCGGAGGACGGGAACGGCTCATAGAGGACGTTTCACAGCGGGTGTCCGGCAGCCGCTTTGATATGGAAGTCGGGAATGACAAAAAGCTGTTTTATTTTTACGGGACAAACTCGAATAGTGATCCGGTCACGATTTCGGTGAACGGTTCGCCGGTCTTGGTGCCATCGTCTTCCGTGCCGATGAACCAGCAGTATCCGGCTGATTTTGGCAATGGATTTATATATCTTGGCGGATTCCAGAATGAACATGTAAGCATTCAGTTTTCCGGTGGCGGCACGTCGAACATCCATCTGGGCATGCTGGACTACAATACGTTTGTAAACGGGATCGAGACGGTGAAAAAGCAGAATCCGGAGATTAAGTCGTTGAAGCAGGGAAATTCGGGATTGAAGCTTGAACTGGATCAGGTGACGAAACCGTACGTGTTCCTGCCTGTGACGTATGACGAGGGCTGGGTGTGCAAAGTCAATGGCGAGGAGGTAGCGGAGATCGGATATATGGACGGGATGCTGTCCATACCGGTAAAACAGGGGGCGAATGAGATCGTGCTGAGTTATGTGCCGGACGGACAGGGAAGAGGCGCTGTTCTGTCGATCCTGGTCCTGCTTCTGCTGGCAGCAGTCACCGTTCTCCAGAAGAAAACGAAGATTTTCGCGGAAAAAGAGAGCAAGCTTGTTCAGATACTGGGCCAGATAGCGTATGTTGTATTTGCGGCATTGTTTCTCGCGGTTGTCATTTTATTATTTGCGGTGCCGGCTCTGTACAGGATCCGTGATGTATGGATTGGATCGGAATAGGCCAAAATAGTAAAAAACATGATTTTACTATTGACCGCATGTGTAAGAAGTGCTATCATTAACTTTAAGTAAACAAAAAGTAGAGGCGCGGGCTTTATGAGTAGTCTACCGGATATGCAGGTACATATGTGATGGTAAATGAAAGGAAAGTCTGCCGAAGGGGAGCGCTGCCTGGAGCGGTCCGCCTGGGCATATGTTGAAGAAGCATATGACTGTCATCGTCTGGATGGAGTGCTACGGAGTTTGAGAGGAATCGTTAACGGCATTTTCCATTCGGAAAATGTCGTTTTTTTGAGAGAACATACGCGCTGCCTGACACCGGGACGCGCAGAAAAGAGGATGCTTATGTCAATATTTACAGGAGCCGGCGTAGCTCTCATTACGCCAATGAATGCCGACGGGTCGGTGAATTACACGAAAATGGAAGAGATCATTGAGTTTCAGATCGCAAACCACACAGATGCCATTATCATCTGTGGGACGACGGGAGAGGCTTCAACGCTTTCGAACGAGGAACATCTGGAATGTATCCGTTTCTGCTGCAAGGTGACGGACGGGAGGATTCCGGTGATTGCCGGAACGGGTTCCAACTGCACGGCTTCGGCGGTCTATCTGTCGAAGGAAGCGGAGGCAGCAGGGGCGGACGGACTGCTCGTCGTGACGCCGTACTACAATAAATGTACGCAGAACGGATTGAAAGCGCACTTTACAGAGATCGCGGAAGCGGTCGATATCCCGATGCTTCTGTACAACATCCCCGGGAGGACCGGCGTAAAGATCATGCCGGAGACCGTCGTGGCGCTGTGCCGTGATACGAAAAATATCGTTGGCGTAAAAGACGCGACGGGGGATCTGTCTGAGGTGGCGAATGTGCTCAGTCTCGCGAAAAAGGAAAACACAGAGGTGGATTTGTATTCCGGCAACGACGACCAGATCATACCGGTGCTGTCGCTGGGCGGGAAAGGCGTGATCTCCGTGCTCTCGAACATTCTCCCGCAGGAGACGCACGATATGACAGCGTCTTATCTTGGCGGAGATTTAAAGAAAGGTACAGAGATGCAGCTTGCCTATTTTGATCTGATCCAGGCACTGTTTTGTGAGGTGAACCCGATTCCGGTGAAAAAGGCGATGAACCTGATGGGGATGGAAGTCGGTTCCCTGCGCGCCCCGCTGACCGAGATGGAGGACGCAAATGCGGCCAGGCTCGCGGGCGAGATGAAGAAACTCGGGATTGTATAAAAGTGGATGAAACTACGGTTTTTTGAAAGGATGTACAGAGATGACAAACATTATTTTATGCGGATGCAGCGGCGTAATGGGAAGAACGATCACGGAACTTGTAAAGAACGATGACGAGGCAAAGATCGTCGCGGGGATTGATCTGGCAGACGACGGAAGCACGGATTATCCGGTATTTTCTTCCATCTCGGCCTGTGATGTGGAAGCGGATGCGCTCATAGACTTTTCGAGTCCGAAGCTTTTAGATGATATTCTGGCCTATTGTGCCGAAAAGAAGCTGCCGGCAGTTCTGTGCGCCACCGGATACGATGAGCAGCAGCTCGAGGCGATCGAGGCAGCGGCGGAGCGCTCGGCGATCCTGCGGTCGGCAAACATGTCGCTCGGCATCAACACATTGATGAACCTCGTGCGGCAGGCGGTGGGCGTGCTGGCGCCGGAAGGGTACGATGTGGAGATCGTGGAAAAGCACCATAACCAGAAACTGGATGCCCCGTCGGGAACGGCGCTCGCGCTGGCTGATTCCGTCAACGAGGCGGCAGGGGGATGTTTTGAGTACGTGTACGACCGCTCGCAGAGGAAACAGAAGAGGGATCGGAGAGAACTGGGTATCAGCGCGGTGCGCGGTGGAACGATCGTGGGAGATCACGATGTGATATTTGCCGGGCCGGATGAAGTGATCACGCTCTCTCATTCCGCTTACAGCAAGGCGGTCTTCGGAAAGGGCGCGGTAGCGGCCGCCAAGTTTTTAAAGGGAAAAGGCGCAGGGCGCTACGATATGTCGGATGTGATAAAGGCGAAATAGGAATAGTATGTTAATGAAAACAATGAGACAGGATCGAGGGTAGAGTATGGTTCCGATTAGTGTAAGAGAAGTGTTGGAGGCGACAGACGGCACTTTGCTGTGTGGAGATATCGAATCGGTCATCACGAACGTGGTGACCGATTCGCGGAGCGCAAAAGAGGGCACGTTGTTTGTGCCGGTCATCGGAGAGCGGGTGGATGCCCACCGGTTTATCCCGGATGTGATGGCAGCGGGGGCGGCGGCTTCGTTTACGTCGGATCCGAATATTATGGCGGGGAGTGCGGATGGGATGGCGCGGAAGCTGGGTGAATCGGCCGGGAGTTCGGATGTTGTGCCGGATAGGTTCGCCTGCATTTACGTCAAGGACACGATCGAAGCGCTGCAGAAGCTGGCCGCCGCGTACCGGGCGAAGTTTGACATTCCGGTGATCGGCGTGACGGGGAGTGTCGGCAAGACGACGACGAAAGAAATGATCAGCGCCGTACTTTCCAAAAAATATCATGTTCTGAAAACGATCGGAAATCTGAACAGCCAGATCGGAACGGCGCTGATGATGTTCCACATTGATGAACAGACCGAGCTCGGCGTGTTTGAGATGGGAATCAGCCTGCCGGGCGAAATGGCGCGTCTGGTGGAGATCGTAAAGCCGCAGACGGCGGTGATGACGAACATCGGCGTATCCCACATCGGGAATCTCGGAAGCCGCGAGGCGATTACATATGAAAAGGGGCATATCATCAAGTATGTCGGAACCGAAGAGGCGGCCGGACGTCTGCGCGGCCGGATGTATATATGCGGAAACGGGGATCTCAGGCAGCTTTCTAGAGAGAATCTTCCCTGGAAAATCGTATCCGGGGTTACGGATGGAACGGATCCTGGCGCTGAGAAACAAAACGGGAAACAATCCCCGCGGGGAGAGGTGTCTGCCAGTGACATTATTTATTACGGGACAGAACCGGACTGTGACAGGCGGGCCGACGGCATCCAGGTGACGGAGCGGGGGCAGCGTTTTGTCTATCACGGACAGGGTTCGTGTGAGGTGGAACTTTCGGTAATGGGCGCGCATAACGTAAACAACGCGGTGATCGCGCTGGCACTGGCAGAGCAGTTTGGCGTGGATCTGACGGCGGCGGCCGCTGCGCTGGCGGAGTACCGGCCGTTTTCGATGCGCGGCGAGAGAAAGGACTGCCACGGCTACCATATCATAGACGATACGTATAATGCCAGTCCGGATTCGATCAACAGCAACATCGACGCGCTGTTTGACTACGGGGAGGATGGGCGGAAGATCGCGGTTCTCGGTGACGTGCTCGAACTCGGCGAACAGAGGGAACAACTGCATCGGGGGATTGGGACATTTATATTGAAAGAAGCCGCAGAGGGAAAGAAACTTTCCTGCGTGGTAACGGTCGGGGAGGGAGCCGGTTTTATCGCGGAGCAAATCCGGGAGCATTCGGATATCCCGACGGAGAAATGCGCCAGTACCGAAGAGGCGGCGGCATGGATTAGGGAGATGGCGCGGCCCGGTGACTGGATCCTCGTCAAAGGTTCCCGGGGGATGCACATGGATGAAGTCGTGGAAAAGGTTGTGATGTCGTGTACGCAGATGTGATCGTAGACATCCGGGTGGAGGCGCTCGACCGGACGTATCAGTACCGCGTTCCGAAGGAACTAGAACCGGACATCTCGGTCGGTACGCCGGTCAGGATTCCGTTTGGCAGGGGAAACCGCCTGATGCGCGGCTTTGTCATCGGACTTACGGAAACACCGGCCTTTGAAGTGAGCCGGATTAAAGACATACTCGGTGTTGAGAAAAAGCATATATCCGTGGAGGGACAGCTCCTTCAGATCGCCGTATTTCTGCGGGAGCAGTATGGCTGTACGATGAATGAGGCATTGAAGACGGTACTCCCGGTGCGCAAAAAGATTAAGTCAGTGGAGGAGCACTGGCTTAATTTTGCGGTGACCGGCCGGGAAGCGGCGGATATCCTCCATGAGTACGAGAGAAAGCACTATAAAGCAAAGGTCAGGCTTCTAAACGGCATGTTAGCCGAGGGCGGCGTGCTGACAAAGCGCATGGCAGATGTGAAATACGGGGTGAAAAAGCCGGTGATCGACAGCCTTGTCAAAGACGGGATCATTACGGTGACGAGGGAGAGGAAATACCGGAATCCGGCGGAAGAGATGGAACAAAAGGATGTCACGGCGCATACGCTGAATGAAGAGCAGCAGACGATCGTCACCGATTTCGCGCGGGAATACGGGGCGGGCGTGCGCCGGAATTATCTTTTGTATGGCATTACGGGAAGCGGAAAGACGGAGGTTTATATCCATCTTTTGAAGACGGTCATCGCGGCTGGCCGCCAGGCGATCGTCCTCATACCGGAGATTTCCCTAACGTTTCAGACGGTATCCCGGTTCCGTGCCGCGTTTGGGGAACGGGTGGCCGTCATGCACTCGCGCCTGTCCGACGGGGAGCGGTACGATCAGTATGAGCGCGCCAAAAACGGCGAGGTGGATATCATGGTCGGGCCCCGTTCCGCGCTGTTCGCGCCATTTGAAAAACTGGGCATCATTATCATGGACGAAGAGCACGAAACGAGTTACATCAGCGAGGGGGCACCGCGTTATCACAGCGATGAGGTCGCGAAATACCGCGCCGGACTGGCGAGTGCCAGTGTCGTGTTTGGCTCGGCAACACCGTCGGTAAAAAGTTATCTGGCGGCAAAGGACGGGCGCTATAAGCAATACCGGCTGACGAAACGGACGGGTGACGCCGGGCTGCCGACGATCCACACCGTGGATCTTCGCGAGGAGATGCGGGCCAAAAACCGCTCGGTGTTCAGCCGGATTCTGCAGGAAAAAATGGAAGAACGCCTGCAAAAAGGCGAGCAGAGCATGCTTTTTATCAACCGGAGGGGATATGCCGGTTTTGTTTCTTGTAGAAATTGTGGAAATGTGTTACAATGTCCTCATTGTGATGTGTCGATGACGGCACATAAAAACCATACCGGGGATGTCGATACGCTCCTGTGCCATTACTGCGGCCACGCCGCGCGGATGCCGGAGCGGTGTCCGGTATGTGGTTCGCCCTATATCGCGGCCTTCGGACTGGGGACGCAGAAGGTGGAGGAAATGCTTGGCAGACGGTTTCCGAAGGCCAGGATCCTGCGGATGGACGCGGATACGACAGCGGGGAAACACGGACACGAACATATTTTATCGGAGTTCCGCGCGGGACATGCCGATATTCTCATCGGGACACAGATGATCGTCAAGGGGCACGATTTTCCCAATGTAACGCTCGTGGCGGCGCTGGCCGCGGATATGAGCATGTTTGACAATGACTTCCGCAGCAGCGAGAGGACGTTCCAGCTTCTGATGCAGGCGAGCGGCCGCGCCGGACGGGGAGAAAAGTCCGGGGAGGTCGTCATCCAGACGTATCAGCCGGAGCACTATGTGATCGCGAGTGTCGCCGCGCAGGATGCGGAGCTGTTTTACGACAACGAGCTTGCCTACCGGCGCATGATGGAATACCCGCCATACGGGGAAATGATCGCTGTCAGTGTATCGGCGGAAACGCCGGAAGCGGGCGAGGCATGCCTGGCCAGGCTGGCAAAAAGGCTGCAGCACTCGTTTGGCGGACGGATCAAACTGATCGGCCCGGCCCCCGCCGCCGTGAAGAGGGTCAAAGACCGGTTCCGGCTGGGGCTTTATGTAAAGGCACAGACTGTCGGGCAGATGGAGCAGGTCAGGTCGGAAATCGAGGTGTGGAAGTCGGAAGAAGACGATTCCAACTATATGCAGTATGAAGTGTTTTAAATTAGGAAGTTTGGGGAAGAAAAAAGTTTGGACAGAAATGAGGAGAACCAATGGCACTTAGGAATATTCGGACGATTGGCGATGACATTTTGTATAAGACCGCCAAAGAAGTAAAAGAAATGACAGATAAGATGAAACAGTTAGTGGATGATCTGCTGGAGACGATGTACGAAGCGGAGGGCGTCGGACTGGCGGCACCGCAGGTCGGCATCCTCAAACGGATCGCAGTTGTTGACATTACGGAGGAGCGCGACAGTCCGATCGTTTTGGTAAATCCGGTGATCACGTATACGGAAGGGGAGCAGCGCGGTAATGAGGGCTGTCTGAGCGTACCCGGTAAGGCAGGGGTCGTGACAAGACCGAATATCGTGCGGGTACGGGCGTTTGACCGGGACATGAATGAATATGAGATCGAAGGCGAGGAGCTTTTGGCGCGTGCCCTCATCCATGAGATCGAACACCTGGATGGGCATCTTTATGTGGAAAAAGTGGAAGGGGAACTGAAGGACGTCGAAGAAGAGGGTGAATGAAACTACGGATTCGGAAAAAACGAATCACGTTGTTTCTCGCAAGGCGCTGTTTCGGCACCTTGCTCTATTTTCATATAAACAAGGAGGGTTTCGATGAATGTGATTTTTATGGGAACGCCGGATTTTGCCGTTCCAGTGTTACAGGCTCTTTTGGATGCGGACGAACACCGTGTGACGGCGGTCGTCACACAGCCGGATAAGGCGAGGGGGAGAAGCGGGAAACTGGTATTTACCCCGGTCAAGGAGGCTGCTGTGGCGCACGGCATTCCGGTTCATACGCCGGAACGTGTCAAGGATAAGACGTTTGTCGAAACGCTCCGGGGGATTCCGTGCGACGTCATCGTCGTGGCGGCGTTTGGACAGATTTTATCGAAAGAAATACTGGAAATGCCAAAATACGGCTGTATCAATGTCCATGCCTCGCTCCTGCCGAGATGGAGGGGGGCGGCGCCGATCCAGTGGGCGATCCTGGCGGGAGATGCGACGACAGGTATCACGACGATGCAGATGGACGAAGGGCTGGATACCGGCGATATGCTGCTGAAAAAAGAAATTGCGATCCGTGAGGACGAGACGGGCGAGAGCCTGTTTGACAGGCTGTCAGAACTCGGCGGGCCGCTGCTGCTGGAGACGCTCTCGAAGGCGGAGCAGGGGACGCTTCCGCGCGTCAAACAGGATGACGCGGAGAGCACGTACGCGAAAATGCTCCGAAAAGAACTGGGGAAACTGGATTTTTCAAAAGAGGCGGCCGAGTTGGAGCGGTATGTGCGCGGCTTAAATTCCTGGCCGAGCGCGTACACATATTTCCGCGGTAAGATGATGAAAATATGGCGGGCGTCCGTCATTGACCGGAACACGGAACTGCCGTGCGGGGCGGTGGCCGAGGTGGAAAAAGATGGATTCTGCATCCAGACCGGGAATGGGCTGCTCAAAGTGCTGGAAGTGCAGTTAGAGGGAAAGAAGCGGATGAAGAGCGCGGATTTTTTGAGAGGGAACGACGTTGCGGACGATAGCTTTTGATATCATATACGGGGTGATGGAGCAGGGGGAACACAGCGATGAGCGGTTCCATCTGCTGGCCGAACAGGGCAGGCACACGGATGGCCGGGCATTTACGAGACAGGAAAAGAGTTTTCTGCGCCGTCTTTCGTATGGCACGATTGAGCGCGCGCTTTTTTTGGATGCGGTGATCGAATTGTTTTCCCAAATCCCAGTTGTGAAAATGAAGCCGGCGATCCGCACGATCTTACGTATGGGGACATATGAGCTCCTGTTTATGGATGCGGTCCCGGAATCGGCTACATGCAACGAAATGGTGAAATTGGCGAGGAAGAAAAGGTGGGACAGCCTGAGCGGATTTGTCAACGGCGTTCTGCGGAGTATCGCGCGGGAAGAAAAACAAACGCTGCGAGGGAAGGCCTGTCAGAAAGCTTCTTCGCCGGATAGACGATTATCGGTGCGCTACTCGGTACCGGAAGAACTGGCGCATATGCTCGTACAGTCGTACGGGAAAAAGACGGCGGAGAAGATCCTTGCCTCGTTTTATGACGACCGGCCCGTTACGATCCGCGTGCAGACGATGAACGCGTCGGTCGAGCAGGTCAGGGAAGAGCTGGCACAGGCCGGCGTGTGTGTAACCGATGGCGTGTACATGGATACGAGCCTTGCCATTCGGGATTTTGACCGGATCGAGTCGCTGCCCGGGTTTGCCGAGGGACATTTTGTCGTGCAGGATGAAAGTTCGATGCTCCCGGTGCTCGTATCAGGGATCCGGCCCGGCGATACCGTTTTGGACGTCTGCGCCAGTCCCGGCGGAAAAACATTTCATGCCGCCGATCTGCTGAAAGGCGGGGGAACGGTGCTCGCGAGGGATGTTTCGCAGAAGAAACTGCGCCGTCTCCGCGAAAATGCAGAGAGGCTGCGGACAGGGCATGTTACGATCGAACAGTGGGACGCCACGGAGATCGATGAAACATGGAATGGGCGCGCTGATGTCGTACTTGCGGACGTTCCGTGTTCGGGGATCGGCGTCATCGGCCGAAAACCCGAGATCCGCTACCACGCGATGGAGTACGCCAAAGAACTTCCGGAACTCCAGAAAAAGATCGCGGCCGGGGCAGCTGCGGCGCTGCGGCCGGGCGGGACGATGGTTTACAGTACGTGTACGATCCATCCCCGCGAAAATGAAGAGGTAGCGGAGTGGATCGAGCGGCATCTGCCGCTAAAGCGGGTTTCTCTGGATGCGTATTTACCCGCAACGCTGCAAAACGGCATGACGGCGCGGGGGATGATCCAGATTCTGCCGGGACTGCAGGCGTGCGACGGCTTTTTTGCCGCTAGATTTGTAAGAGATGATTCGTAAAGGATATATGGTAAAGGATGTGCGGCGGCATGAGTGAGAAAGAAAAGCGGGATCTGCGGAGCATGGACGAGCAGCAGATGGTCGAACTGGCCGTGGAATATGGTGAAAAACCGTTCCGGGGCCGGCAGATGTTTGAGTGGATCCACAAGAAACAGGTGCAGGATCTGGGGGAAATGTCAAATGTGCCGAAGGCGTTTTTAGGGAAGATTTCCGAACGGTACATCGTTTCCGGCGTCCAGATCGTAGAAAAGCAGGTGTCGGCGAGAGAGGATGCCGCAAAGTATTTATTTTCCCTGGCGGACGGAAACCTCGTCGAGAGTGTGTGGATGAAGTACCGCCACGGCAACAGCGTCTGCGTCTCCTCGCAGGTGGGATGCCGGATGGGCTGTACGTTTTGCGCATCGACGCTGACCGGGCTCGTCAGGAACCTGACAGCCGGGGAAATTCTTTCGCAGATTTATGAGATCCAGCGCGAAACCGGACAGCGGGTGTCAAATGTGATCGTTATGGGGATGGGAGAGCCATTGGATAATTTTGATCAACTGCTGTCTTTTATACGTCTGCTCTCACATGAAAAAGGGATACGGATCAGTCAGCGCAACATTACGATTTCCACGTGCGGACTCGTCGAACAGATCCGCCGCCTGATGGAGGAAAAACTGCAGGTCACGCTGGCGATCAGCCTTCATGCGCCCAACGACGAGATCCGCAGGGAAACGATGCCGGTGGCGAAAAAATACTCGATGGAAGAAATATTTTTGGCATGCCGGGATTATATCGCATATACTGGAAGGAGAGTTACCTTTGAATACAGTATGATCGACGGGGTGAATGACGGAACCGCCCATGCGGCGGAACTGGCCCGCCGGTTAAAGGGCATGAACTGCCATGTCAATCTCATACCGCTCAATGAGGTAAAGGAACGAAAAACGAGACGGTCGAAAGAAGAGGCGATCAGGGAATTTCAGAGGGTACTGGAAAAGAGCGGGATCAACGTTACGGTGAGGAGGGAGATGGGCGGTGATATTGATGCGGCCTGCGGGCAGCTTCGAAATCGTTTTATAAATAAATAGGATAAAACAAATAAATCTTGTCCTTTTTTCGTTCTTGTGATATTATGGAAGTAATCTGTTGAAGTTGTAACTAAGGAGGTCAAACTGTGCAAACATTTTCTATAACAGATACGGGGCGCACAAGAGACGCAAATCAGGACTATGTGTTCTGCCAGGAACACGCGGTCGGAAGTTTCCCGAATCTGTTTATTGTGGCTGACGGAATGGGCGGTCACAATGCAGGAGATACCGCCTCGCGGATGTGTGTGGAGGAAGTTGTCTCACAGATTGAAAAAAGTACAAAAGTAACGCCGATCGGAATATTGGAACAGGCAGTGGCCGTCGCCAATGAGGCTGTATACGATGCCTCGCTGGAAAACGTGGCATTGTACGGAATGGGGACGACGATCGTTGCCGCCGTGGTGTTAGGGGATACGGTTTACGTGATCAATGTGGGTGATTCGCGGCTGTATGTATGTAAAGATACGTTGAAGCAGGTGACGGTGGATCATTCGCTCGTAGAAGAGATGGTTCAGTCTGGGAAACTCCAGAAAGAGGATATGCGTACGCATCCCAATAAAAATATCATTACACGAGCTCTTGGAACAGACAGCATGGTAAAAGCGGATTGCTTTGAAATTGAAGTGGACGAAGGGGACGTGCTCTTGTTGTGTTCGGACGGATTGACGAATATGCTCGAGGATGACCGGATCGAGTCGATTTTAAAGCAGAACCGAGATGATATGAAGCGAGTGGGGGAACTGTTGGTGAAAGAGGCGAACGAAGCCGGTGGAAAGGATAATATAAGTGTTGTCTTAGTTCGGATATAGTTTCAGTATTGACAGAATGGAGGAATTTGTTTTGGTGAGTATAGGAACCATTATTGGCGACCGCTATGAGATATTGGAAAAGGTCGGCAGCGGCGGCATGGCGGACGTATTTCGCGCCAAATGCCATCGGTTGAACCGATTTGTCGCGATTAAGATCTTAAAACAGGAGTATAGTGACGATACGAAATTTGTTGCCAAGTTCCGCGGAGAGGCGCAGGCGATCGCCAGCATGTCGCATCCGAATATCGTTGGCATTTATGACGTGGGTGAGGAAGACGGACTGTATTATATCGTGATGGAATTGGTAGATGGGATCACGTTAAAAAAATATATCGAGGAGAAGGGGAAGCTTTCGGTCAAGGAAGCAGTAGGCATTTCCCTTCAGATCGCAAACGGACTGGACGCGGCGCACCGGAACAACATCGTGCACCGCGACGTGAAGCCGCAGAATATACTGATTGCCAGGGACGGCACGGCGAAAGTTTCGGATTTTGGTATCGCCAAGGCGGCGAGTTCCAATACGATCACCGCGAACGCCATGGGCTCGGTGCATTACATTTCCCCAGAACAGGCGCGCGGCGGATACAGTGATGAAAAGAGCGATATTTATTCGCTCGGCGTTACGATGTATGAGATGCTGAGCGGGGATCTTCCGTTTACCGGGGAGAGCGCGGTGGCGATCGCCCTTGCCCATATCCAGGAAGACGCGGTGCCGCTTGCCGCGCAGGATGCGTCGATCCCGAGAGGACTCAGTAATATTGTGAATAAATGTATGCAGAAAAAAACAGAACTGCGTTATCTGTCGGCGGTGGACCTGATCGCTGACTTAAAGGGATTTCTCCAGGATCCCGATGGCGAGTACGGGGTGATCGGAAATTTATATGGAAATGGCGGGACGATCCTGATGTCAAAAGACGATGTGAATACGCTGAAACATGCTTCACGCAATAGTCATATCCCGGCGTCAGACGAAGAGGAGCTGGCTGAGGGGCGCGACGAAGAGGAAAATAAGTCGGATGTGGATCCGAAGCTGGAGAAAGCGCTTGTTTTTGGAAGTATCGCGGTGGCGATCATCATCGGCCTTGTCGTGATTTATATGTTAGGGCGTTTTATTGGCCTTTGGGGCATATCAAAGGACAGTGGCGAGAGCAGCGATGACGGAAACAAGGCGGTTGTGACTGAGTCGGCGGCGCCGGGGGCGACTGCGGACAGCGAAACGTTTACGCTTCCGGACTATGAGGACCGGTTAAAGGATGACGTGGCTACGGATCTTGGAAATCATGATTTCGAAGTTACGTATGTGGAAGAAGCTTCGGATGATATCGAGAAAGGAAGGGTCATCCGCACGAATCCGGCGGCGGGGACGTCAATGAAGGAAGGCGATCAGGTAGAGGTCGTCGTCAGCACTGGAAGAGAGCAGATTTCTGTACCGGATACGACAGGAAAAACGATCACCGACGCGATCAACGCGCTTCAGGAAAAAGGTTTTACCGTGACGCAGGGTGCTGACGTATACAGCAGCCAGCCGATCGGAAGGGTGGCGTACACGAAACCGGCCGCAGGCAAAAAGACGGACAAAGGCGACGAGATCACGATCTATCCGAGTAAAGGTGAGGAAACGAAATACGCGAAGGTGCCGAATCTGATCGGGCTGACCAGAAGCCAGGCCAGACGGGAACTGAAAAAAGTTGGATTGGAACTCGGTTCGGAATCGACCAGCTATTCGTCGGTACAGAAAAACCGGGTGTGCGTGCAGAGCGTGTCGAAAAACACGCAGGTGGAACAGGGAACGACGGTAGATATTACGCTCAGTCTCGGAGAAGAGCAGACGTATACGTATGAAGGAACGGTGACGATCAACAATCCATTTGACTATCCGGAAGATCCGGCGGAAGAGTTTGAATTTGTTCTTACGCAGGACGGCAAGGATACGTCGATCAAGAAAGCGACGCTCGGGCCGAACCAGTTCCCGTACACGCTCCAGGTGACGGGAAAGAGCGCCAATACCGGAAAGATCAGCGTGTACCGCAGCGGGACGGTCGTGGATACGTATTCGATCACGTTTAAGAGGGTTGCCAGCTGATGGAGCGGACGGGCAAAATTGTAAAAGGGATCGGCGGTTTTTACTACGTGGACTGTGAAGCTGACGGCAGCAGTCGGCAGTATGAATGTAAGGCGAAGGGACTGTTCCGTAAAGATAAGGTAAAGCCCCTCGTCGGGGATGATGTGAGGATCCAGGTCATTTCAGATGAACAGCAGTGGGGAAATATCGAGGAGATCCTGCCGCGGAAAAACTGTCTCATCCGGCCGGAGGTCGCCAATGTGGATCAGGCGCTGGTTTTGTTTGCGATGGCCGATCCGATGCCGAACCTGAACCTGCTCGACCGGTTTCTCGTGATGATGGGCAGGCAGGGGATCGAGACGGCGATCTGCTTTAATAAGCTGGATATTGTGCCGGAGGACGAAGAGGAACGTCTGAGGCAGGTGTATGAAAAGTGCGCCAATGAAGTCCTTTTCGTGAGCAGTAAAGAACGCATCGGTTTGGAAGGACTGCGCCGGCGGCTGGAAGGAAGGACGACGGTTCTGGCCGGGCCGTCCGGCGTCGGCAAATCGAGCATTCTCAATGAAATTTATCCGCAGGCTTCCTCGAAAACCGGGGCAGTCAGCGAAAAGATTGGCCGGGGGCGGCATACGACGAGGCATTCCGAGCTGTTCTGTATCGGAAAAAGGACCTATTTATTTGATACGCCGGGTTTTAGTTCCCTGCGTATGCCGGATATGGAAAAGGAAGAACTGAGACATTATTTTACAGAATTTGCGCCTTATGAGGGCCAGTGCCGGTTTATGGGGTGCTCGCATACGCATGAACCCGGCTGCAAGGTGAAAGAGGCGCTGGAGCAGGGACTGCTGAATCCAGTGCGGTATGAAAACTATGTCCAGCTGTTCGGGGAATTGAAAGAGTGGGAAGAGCGGAAATATACCTGATCAGAAGGCCTGATGCGTAGAAAAAGAAAAGAGGGGAACCTATGGATTACAAATTATCGCCGTCAATCCTTGCGGCAGACGTATCCCGGCTCGGGGACGAGCTGGCAGCTGTGAGCGAGGCGGGAGCCGATTACATACACATTGATATTATGGATGGCATGTTTGTACCGAACATTTCGTTTGGCGTGCCGGTCGTGGCTGGTATCCGCAAATGCGTGGATACGTTTTTTGATGTGCATCTGATGGTAGAGGAGCCGATCCGGTATGTGAAGCCTTTTGCCGAGGCGGGGGCGGATGGGATCACGGTCCATGTGGAGGCGTGCGCGGATCTTGAAAAGACCATCGATGAGATTTTAAGTTTGGGAAAAAGGGCGGCGGTTTCGATAAAACCAGAGACGGATCTGGCGGATGTCCTGCCGCTGCTTCCGAAGTTGTATATGGTGCTGATCATGACGGTAGAGCCGGGATACGGCGGACAGAAGATCCGCCGGGATACGTTTGATAAGATCCGGCAGCTCCGGGACTATATTGATGAAAAAGGGTACGCGGTCGATATCGAGGTGGACGGAGGCGTGAATTTTGAAACGCTGGTCGAGGTGCTCGACGCCGGAGCCAATGTCGCGGTGGCGGGGACGAAAGTGTTCCGCGGGGACATTACCGAAAATGTGAAGCGGTTTAAGGGGATTTTGGGGGAGTATGAGGGGAAATGAAAGCGTATCATAAATCCAAAAACTCCCGAAAATCATACCTGTCTTTCAAAATAAGATCGACCGCTTCCCGTACCGGCGCCTGTCCGGACGGTTTTGTAAGAATGATATCAATATAAGGCTTGAGGCTTTCCGCACAGTCTGCCGGGGCAAATGTAACGCCGGCGGCTTTGACCGCGCTCAGATCGTTCATATCATCGCCGATATAGGCGACCTGCTCTGCGGTAAGCCCGTATTGTTCCATGAGTTCCGCAAGTTTCGCGGCTTTATTTTTCACGCCCTGATGAAATTCCGTCAGTCCGATTTCACGGCATCGGTTTTCCACGATCTTAGACATTCTTCCGGTGATGATCGCGGGAACGATCCCATAGTGTTTTAACAGCTTGATGCCGAGCCCGTCGTGAACGTGGAACGATTTGAACAGTTCCCCGTCATTTCCCATATAGATGTGGCCGTCGGTAAGCGTTCCGTCCACGTCCATCGCAAACAGCTTGATCTGCTGCAGATTGATTGTCTTTTTCATGAGGTGTCCTCCTGGATTGCTGACTGATCTATTGGTTGATTTCAAAGCGGGACGGCGTGAGGAAATGGATCGGGCAGTCGGACTGCCTGGTGTTGATATAGTCCTCGAGCATACTCTGGACATCCCGGTTCGCGTCGTCAGCGTTCAATGTGTTTCTCGTCTTTTCCATCTCTTTGTGCATGTAGTTCGTACTGCTAAAATCGTGGCTGTACCCGTCGAATCCGGCCATCGCGATCGAAGCGACATCCAGTTCATCCAAAAGGCGCAGGAGCAGTATGCCGGAGTTGTCAAGCTGATCCCAGCCGCATTTGATCAGGCGGGTGAAGTCGATGATCAATTGGTTTTTTTCTTCGATATTCGTCACATTTGACGTGACGATCTTTTTATATTCCCCGAAACGGCTCGCGTTTTTCCAGTAGTTGTACCGTTTTTTATTGCTGAAATAGACGTAGTTGATCGGATAGTCGTGGGAGAGCAGATTGACGCTGATCACAACCGGCTTTTTCTCCGAGCAGTACGTGAGGATTTCTTCTTTGTGGGAAACGATGCTGTGGCCCGGAAGGAGCATGAGGATGTCTTTTCCGTGGAGCGCATCTTTTAAGGTGGCGACTTCTTTCGCGTCGTCCTTGATCGTTCCGTTGTATTCGAGATATGTCTTCTCGAGCAGGTCGTAATCGTACCGTTTTCTCGCCTCGCTGCCGATACGGTTCAGAAGGTAGTTGATGTCGCGGCTGGAGATGCCGGCTTTCGCGGTCAGGTAAGAAATGTTGTTGACATGCGCGCTGTACGAACCGGCCAGGAAATAGGCGGTCGAATACCCCCAGCTGCATGTGTTCCGGATGCCGTCGATGTAGTTGTCGATCAGGTCGAGAACAATATCGATATCATATCCGACGTTGTATTTTCGGTTCATATACTGCATGACGAGTTCGGTGTTGGTGTTGCCGGCGCCTCGGCCCATACCGGCCATTGTTGCGTCGATCACCACCTTGCGCAGTCCCTGTGTCATATCGACAAATTCCTGTGACAGCGAAAAGGACATCTGCAGATTGTTGTGCGAATGAAAACCGATGCGCGATACCGCGTTTAAGTTGCGGTCAATGAGGTAGAAGACGCGGCGCAGATCTTCTTTGTACATGGAGCCAAACGTATCGACGATGGAAAACGCGTACGGCTCCAGTGGATTGATGAGTTCGAGCAGTTCGAGCAGTTCCGAGTCGGTATAACCTAAAATATCGACCGGCTGGACATACAATTTATATCCTTTTTCCACGATCTCCTTACAGAAATCAATGACATCATAGCGCTCGTTTTTAAAGAAACAGGCGCGCACGCCGTCGATCGATGTGCCGTCGAACGGCTCCAGATTGGAAATGGAGTAGCGGCTGTAGTCGGCGAGGCAGACGAACGAAGCCTGTCTGCGGTCTTCCGGCAAAAACGGGCGCAGCTGCGCGGCGTTATTAAAGATCGTACTTCCCTTCGTGTGCGGCTCGTCTTTTAAAAAGCCGCATTCCACGACGTCGATGCCGCTGTCGGTCAGTCCTTTAATCATTCCTTTGATGACGGTATTTCCAAATTGTGCATCTACGAGATAACCGCCGTCTCGCAGCGTGCAGTCAAGTAATTGTACGCGTTTCATTTCTATTCCCTCATTTCTCTTTTATACGGTTTTCCTTGATATGGGATCAGTCCAGGGTATCGATCCCTTTGATCACCCGCTCGACCTTCTCTACATGTTCCGGCAGATCGACGCCGATCGAAGAGTGTTTCGTTTCCTTGAGACGCATCTTGTAACCGCGTTCCATCGCGCGGAGCGGCTCGATTCCCTCGCCGAGTTCCAGTTCGGTCTGGGTCATGTTAGAAAAGGCCTGCAAAAAATCACGTTTATACGCGTAGATCCCGACGTGGCGGAATACGCGCGCCAGGCTGCCATCCTTGATGTTCGATGGGATGACGGAGCGCGAAAAATACATGGCGTCTCCTTTTTGGTCGGTCACTACTTTTACCGTGCTGGTCGCTTTTATTTCATCCGGATCCGTGATTTCTTTTTTCAGGCTTCCGAATGTGACGGTCTCATCTTCAAAAAAGATGGAGATCACTTCCCGGATCATGTCCGGATTGATGACGGGCTCGTCTCCCTGTATATTGATAAACAGGTCGCCTTCGACTTTCGTGGCCACTTCGGCGACGCGGTCCGAACCGGTCGGATGGGAGTCGGAAGTCATGACTACCTTCATATTATGTTCTTCACAGGCGGCTTTGATACGCTCGTCGTCGGTGGCAATGTACACGGCGTCAAATTCCGTGACTTTCATGGCCTGCTGGTATACCCACCAGATCATCGGTTTGCCGCATATGTCTACTAACGGTTTGCCCGGAAAACGGCTGGATTTGTACCGGGCGGGGATTACTCCTATTATTTTCATGATTTTCCTCCTAATTCACACTATTTTCGTCCGAGGCCAGGACGTCCTCCAGCGTCACCCGTGGAAACACTTCGAGGTTCCCGCCCCGCGTCGCGTTGTATATGTGGATCCCGTGCTTGTCCGCGTACTGCTTCAGCAGCCGGTATACGACGAGGGAGCGGTCGATGATGTGCTCACCGATCTGCTCAGTCGTTACATTTTCCTGTTTCATACGCGTCTTGATGCGGGAAATATCGGTCTGGGCGATTTCTTTTGTCGTGTAATTTTCCGTGAAATGTCCGCCGGCCGCATGGGGGTTCGTACAGTCCACGCCGAGCAGATAGATCTCGGAAAATCCCATGTGGAAGGCAAATTCCGCCGCCAGTGAGAGTACGGTCGCCTTTACCATACAGTAGGCGAACAGATTTCCCTTGACTTTATACCGCTCACTGGCGATCGTGTGGACATACGTCGTATCAAGCGTCCGTTTCGTCATTTTGTGATAGGTCTTTTCGATCGTGAACAGCGGGGATTTGATGTTATTGTATATTTCATCCCGCAGCTTCGTGGCGTAAATGCTGTCCGATACACAGTGGAAGCTGGGGCGCCATTCGGTCTTGTCAAAAATTTTGTAGACCATGTTTGTCGCGAAGGTGTATTCGTCTTTTAACAGGTTCAGGTCATCCGGCGAGAGGCTGGGGCCGTTGCCGATGAGGAAACAGCGCTCGCCTTTGTGGGAGTCCTTCATGTCCATGAGGCGCCGTCCGTTATTGTCCAAAAACAGTCCGTGCTTATTAAAAAAGCCTGTGATGTTATAGCGGACGATCGTATACAGGATGTGGACGCGGTTCGCGATTTTTTTATAGTTCAGGACAAAACGCTCCCAAAGTCCCTTTTTGTGGGGCGCGATCGTGATACAGCGCTCGATGGCGCGGTGGGCGGCCTGTCCGTCTTCCCATTTGTTAAATGTCTCATGAAAGGTCTGGTACGTTTCATCCGAGTCGTAGTCGAACGACGACAACTGCCGGGTGATGGC
The DNA here is from genome assembly GCA_910584065.1 of uncultured Eubacterium sp. Taxonomy (GTDB): domain Bacteria; phylum Bacillota; class Clostridia; order Lachnospirales; family Lachnospiraceae; genus Eubacterium_F. Next base: position 80,841 of record CAJTZN010000004.1, on the reverse strand, counting down.
CGCTGCCAGTTCTTCCTCAGTTTTTGTAATGGGGCCCGGCAGCAGCGAAAGATCAAAATAAAATCCCCGGATCTTTTCCTCGTATTCTTCCCGGTCATACATGTGAAAGACCATCGGACGTTTGAGATTGCTGAAATCAAACATCGTCGAAGAGTAGTCGGTCACCATCAGATCGCTGATGATGTACAGTTCATTGATGTCATCCACGTCGGTGACGTCGATGATGCGGTCGGAACTCCGGATCACTTCTGACAGGCCGTTCTGGTGATGCGCACGGAATAAAAGCACGCACTCCGGAGGGATACTGTCAACTACTTTTTTTAGGTTGACCGGATTTTTGTACTGGAATCCCTGTCCTGGGGTGTAGTCGGTGTCACGCCATGTAGGGGTGTACAAAATGACCTTCTTTCCCTCGGGGATGCCGAGGGATTCGCGTATGCGCGCGACGTCCTCTGCGGTGTAGTGGAACAGCGCGTCGTTTCGCGGATATCCCGTATTGACAAATATTTTTTTGTTTTTCTTCCGCAGTCCGAACGCGGTTGCCATCCGCTCGCTGTAGTACGGGGAGGGGGAGAGGAAGCGAGTCACTTTCTTTCCCTTGATCCGGTAACGCCTGTGCATGCGCTTTTTCGACTGCCGCGGGTCGCTGTCCGTCTCTATGTCGCAGCCGAGCCGCTTGAGCGGGGTGCCGTGCCACGTCTCGATGTATACCTGGCCCCTCCCCGGTACGAGAAAATCCGGGATGCTCACATTATTGATCCAAAAGCGGCAGGCGGCGTAGTAGCGGAAATAGTCGGACGATCCCTTTTTGACGAGGATCGTATGTGGATTGTCCAAAAGTTCCCGGTGGGCGTCCGGATCCGTAAAGGCCCACACAAATGTGTAGTCGCGGAACGCTTCGTCGAAAACCATCGCGTCGTAGATCGCTTTTACGCTGTCCCCGCACCGTTTTCCGTGGAAGGATTCAAACATCACCATTTTGTCCTGCGTCATGTAGATCATCCGGCAGCATTTGAATTTGATTCTGTTTTTTATACAGGATAAATCCTGTCTCAGTTTATAGTTTAGGCGTTCATTCATATTCCATTCTCTCTAAATAATAAAAAAACAATCTCTCACCTTAGTTCATAAATTCTATTTTACCACATTTGGGCAGTATGTCAATTAAAGGAAAGGATTTCAGAAATAAAATTTGACACGGAATCGGCCATGATATAAAATGGTTGATATAACGAAGTGCCGGCGCACTTATTGATAAGTTGCTAAAACAAGTGAACGGAACTGAAGTTCCGCGCAGAAATGAGAGGTAGTATGAGGGAGAAGCATATTTTATATTTGGTAGTGCCCTGTTATAACGAGGAAGAAGTTCTCGATGAGACGGCGAAGCAGCTAAACGCCAAACTGGAGGGATTGATCGGGGACGGGAAGGTCAGCGCGGCCAGCCGGATCCTATTTGTCAATGATGGCTCGAAGGACCAGACGTGGATGATCATCAGCCGCCTGCATCAGCAGTATGCGCATGTGAGCGGTCTGAACCTATCGCGCAACCGCGGACACCAGAATGCGGTGCTGGCGGGGCTGATGTACGCGAAAGAACGCGCGGACGTGGCGATCTCGCTCGACGCGGATCTGCAGGACGATGTCAATGCCATTGATGAGATGATCGAGAAATATTACGAGGGAAATGATGTCGTGTACGGCGTGCGGAGCAGCCGGAAAAAGGATACATTTTTTAAGAAGGCGACCGCCGAGGGATTTTACAAGATCATGGCGTGGATGGGCGTCGATATCGTGTTCAATCACGCGGATTACCGCCTGATGAGTAAACGCGTGCTCGACCAGCTCGAGAACTATAAGGAAGTGCATCTGTTTCTGCGGGGGATGATCCCGCTGATCGGCTATCCGTCGGCGAAGGTGTATTATGAGCGGCATGAGCGGTTTGCGGGGGAGAGCAAGTATCCGCTGAAAAAAATGCTGGCGTTTGCGTTTGACGGCATTTCTTCGTTCAGCGTCAAACCGATCCGTTTTATCGTGTGGCTGGGCTTTGTGATCTTTTTTGTCAGTATACTGATGCTCGCCTACTCGATCTGGCAGTTTGCGATCGGGGATACGGTGCCCGGCTGGAGCAGCCTGATCGTGTCGATCTGGGCGCTCGGGGGATTGCAGCTTCTGGCGATCGGCGTCGTGGGGGAATACATCGGCAAAGTATATATGGAGACGAAAGGAAGGCCGAAATACGCGGTTCAGGATATTTTGGACAGGCCGGAGGAGCCGGCCGGCGAATAGGAGGGATCCGGGGAAATGGCACATATACTCGTGGTGGAAGATGAGGAGACGATCCGCAATCTCATCTGCTGGAATTTAGAATTGGTCGGCCATCAGTGCAGCGCGGCGGCGGACGGCCGGGAGGCGAAAAAAGTACTGGAAGATGAAACTTTTGATCTCGTCCTGCTCGATGTCATGCTGCCGGGACTGGACGGGTTCCAACTGGCGGAGTACTGCCGGCATATGCCGGTCATGTTCGTCACGGCCAAAGAGGGGATCGAGGATAAGATGAAGGGTTTCCGGGCGGGGGCGGACGATTATCTGGTCAAACCGTTTGAGATCGTGGAACTATTGGCCCGGGTCAACGTCATCCTGCGCCGGAACGGAAAAGATGAGGCGCGCATCCAGATCGGGGGCGTGACGATCGACATGCAGGGCAGGAAAGTGTATAAAGGCGGTGTTCCGGCCGATCTGACGCCGCAGGAATATGAATTATTTGAAACGCTTGTGCGCAACCGCAATATCGCGCTGTCGAGGGAGAAGCTTTTGGAGCTTGCCTGGGGGTATGATTTTGCGGGGGATACGAGAACGGTAGATGTCCATATCCAGAAACTGCGCCAGAAACTCGGTCTGGAACAGTACATAAAGACCGTGTATAAGATGGGGTATCGATTGGAGGATGCGGAATGAAATTTTGGAAAAAGATCTATCTTTCTGTGTTCTTATTATTTCTTATTTTTCTCAACAGCGGGATCGTTCTCGTTTTTTACATTTCCTATTCACACAATATGGCAGAAGAAAAGACGCGTATGCTCGGGGAACATGAGGTGATCCGGCGGTCGCTGTCAAATGATATCGCGGCCTTTGGGAAAAAGGCGCCGGGAGAGAAGGAGTTCTTTTCCATCATGAAAGAGTACGAGGGGATGTTCCGGGAGAACAGCCTGTCGTTCGTGTTATGGCAGAATGACGCGAAGGTGTTTGCCAGCGAGGGCGTGACGGAAGACGTCCCGCCGGAAGAGACCGTCACGATCCGGCGGCAGGATGGCGTCCAGACCGCTTATGTGGTCACGGCGTTTGCGATCAATGGGACTTCGTACCGCCTGGCCGCGATCCGCTCCCTGACCGGACTGACGAAGCTGTGGGACAAGCTGCGGCTTATTTTTCTGGCACTGAGCGGTATTATTTCAGTCGTGCTGGCCGTCGTGCTCTACATCATGATGCGCCGGCTGATGCGGCCTCTCGACCGCCTGTCGCAGAAGACGAGGGAGGTAGCGGACGGCAATTACGAGTGGATTCCCGTGCAGGGGAAGGATGAGATCGCGCAGCTTGGCCGGGATTTTAATATCATGACGGCTGCCGTGCAGAATAAGATCGAGTCGCAGCAGCGGTTCGTGGCAAATCTGGCGCATGAACTCCGCACGCCGCTCACCTCGATCGGCGGCTATTCGGAGTACCTGCTGCGCGGAAACGCGGATGCGGACAGGCAGATTCAGGCGCTCCGCTATATCCAGAGCGAGAGCCGGCGCATGCAGCAGATGGCGAGCCAGTTATTGCTGCTGGCCAGTGTTCAGGATGGCGGTGAAATGGGGAATCGGGACGAACGGATGAAAATGGCGGAGGTGTCGGTCGGCGAATGCCTGCGGGAAGCGTACGAAAGCTGTGAACCCCTCATCCGGGAAAAGGAGCTGGCGGTCGTCTCGGAGGGAATGGATTTTTCGGTGCAGGGCGTAAAAGAACTGCTGGTCTGCCTGTTCCGCAATCTTTTGGAAAATGCGGTCCGCGCCTGCGACCGCGGAGGAGAGGTTAAGATTCATTATGAGGACGGGAAATTTGCGATCCGTGATAACGGCATCGGCATGGAGCCGGAAGAACTGGGGCACATCACGGAGCCGTTTTACCGCGTCGATAAGGCGAGGAGCCGGGAGAGCGGCGGAACCGGACTGGGACTGGCACTCTGTCAGGACATTGTAACGCTGCACCGGGCCGAGATTCAGTATGAGAGCGCGGTGGGAAAGGGAACGGAAGTGACAGTTGTTTTTTAGCCGCATCTTTTTACAACTTCCTTACAACTTCATGATTGTCTTGAAATGAACAACGTTTACTATGAGTAGGAAGGACAGATCAAAAGCAAAGGAGGTTTTACAATGAAAAAGGAAAAAATAATCCTTGCCATTCTTTCTTTGGCGATGATTGCCGGCAGTATGCTGGGGCTCAGCGTGTTGATCGAGCATATTCAGGGGCAGGAAGTCGTCGAGAGGATTGAAACGGCAGAGGGGAAAACAGGAAAGGCAGCAGAAGGGGATGCGGAACAGGCCGGTATTACGGAAAAGCCGTTTCAGGTGCTGGTGAGCGGTCTGGATCTTACCAGTTCCATGAAAAAGAAAAGGGTTGGCAGGAGCGATCTCAATCTGCTGCTCACGGTAAATCCGGTCAGCAAAAAGATCCTGATCACAAACATCTCGCGGGATACGTATTTGGAAGTCGTGGATCCGCCAGAGATGAGCGAAGAGGAAGAAAAAAATCTGAAGGCGAACGGTCTGACAAAGGATCAGATCAAGGGGATCAAAGAAGCGCGGAAAAACAACCCGAAGACAAAATTATGCCATGTCAGCCTGTACGGTACATCGACTCTTGTGAAAACAGTCGAGGGATTTTTGGATACGAAGATCGATTACTATGTCCAGACCACGATGGCCGGGTTTCGGACGCTGATCGATGCGATCGGCGGCGTAGATGTGGAGGCGGTAGAGAGTTTTCAAACAGATTGGGATACGTCGTTTAAAAAAGGCAGCAACCATGTCAATGGAAAAAAGGCAGCAACGTTTATCCGGGAGCGGCATCATTTTAATGAAGGCGAGTTGAGAAGAGGGAAGAACGGTATCGAAATGATGCGTGCCATAATCGACAAATTGTGTCATGTTTCCCTGTTGGAAATGGATGCCGATAAGCTGTATCAGCTGTGGAAAGATAACGTGAAGACAGATATGGGGGCGGGTGAGGTGCTCTCGCTGCTGCGGATGCAGGTGGAGGACCGTGCGGAGTGGGAGTTCACGTCTGCCCAGATCAAGGGAGAGGAGGGCCGTGAGAAGCTGATGGAATATCAGCAGCATGAGTTTTATGTCTGGCTTCCGGATCCGGCTTCCATAGAGAAGGTGCAAAAGAAGATAGCGGATGTATGCCAGATTGATTCGTAAATGGAACGAGGGGAAGGGGGAAAAGCTGCCAGGACACGGGGGGTGTCTTGGCAGTTTTTTGTCGGGGAGGCGGAACTATAGTTCCGGGTTTAAATGTATTTAATTATAAATGTTTTTTGCTGGACTTCATACCAACTATATGATATACTACTACACGAGTCATTTTTCAGAAGTGACGATAGCAACGGTAATGGTAACAGATATGGTTAACGTGTGTAACGGTACACAGGAATGGAGGCAATGGTGAAAACTAAGTGGATAAGGATAATCGCAGTATTTTTGGTGATGAGTTTGTTCATCAGCAATTTTTGCGGTGTGGAGATGGTACAGGCAGGCGAATCAGGGCAGATGGATTCGATCGTAATCTCCGGAGACGGTTACTGTGTCAATGTAAGGGAACAAAATAGCTGGACGGATGGATTTATCGCAGAAGTTGAAGTAACTAATACGGGAAGCAGTGTATTGAAAAATTGGAGCGTTCTGCTGGAACTTTCGAACGGAACCGTGATAAATTCATGGAATGCAGCGTGCCGTCAGGACGGCAAACAGTGCGTTTTCGAGTGCAAGGAATACAATCGTTCGGTCAATCCCGGCGAGAGTGTATCGTTTGGATGCCAGATCGAGGGCGCGTCGTTTGAGGATCTGGGGAAAGCCGGGTTTCGGCAGAAAACAAGACGGGTCAATGCAAAAGAAGAATATGAGACGGAGTATCGCATCGTTGATCAGTGGGAAAACTATGCTAATATCGAGGTCGAATTGTATAACCACACCTCGGAGGATATAGAAGACTGGAATGTGTCGTTTGATTTTTCGGGATCAATCGAAACGATTTGGAATGCTGACATGATTTCAAACACAAACGGCTGTTATCGAATTGGAAATAAAACGTATAATGCCACGATCCACCCCGGTCAGAGTACGAAATTTGGATTTCAGGCAAGATTTGCGGATGGAAAAGTAACCTGTCCGGGTGAAGGCGTTTTGGACTGTGTCACTGCGTCGCAGGTTTCAGAGGAACAGGAGGATGAGGAGTTTGATCCCGAAACGGACGCGTATGTGTATCATGATATCGAAAACCAGGACTGGAACATGGAGATGATCCATGCGGATTCGGATGTTGTGAAAGAAGCACTGGATCATCCGAATGGCGCGATCCGGGTAGCGCTATTGGATTCGGGCGTGAATTACAGTGATGAGGTTTATGTGAGTGAAAGGAAGAATTTTGTACCGGGCGAAGATGACTATTCCGAGTTATATGAGGATGTGAGCGGACATGGGACGGCGATTGCTGAGGTGCTCGCTTCCAACCCGAACGGAAAGCAGGTGGAGATCGGATCTGACAGTGCGGAAGATAAAAATGTATATCAGTATTATGATGAGTCGGGGAATGTGCAGAAGCCGGACGCAGATGATGCGGAGGGAGAAAAGCCGCAGGTGGAAGGTTCCCTGCTTGAAGTTTTAGAGAGCGGATATGAGTGGAATCAGGGTGTGAATCCGACTGTCGATCTTATATCGGCAAAAGTATTGGATAAGGATAATGTGACGACCGTGGATCGCGTTGTCCAGGCGATCGACTGGGCGATCGAACAGGATTCCGATATTATCAGCATGAGTTTCGGCATGGATGGGGATTCAGCCAAACTACATCAGGCTGTGAAAAAGGCAAAGGATGCAGGGATTTTAATTATAGCAGCGGCCGGAAATGGACAGCATGTCGAATATCCGGCAGCTTATCCTGAAGTTATGGCAGTGGGTTCGGTGGATAGTCTTGCGGAGCGGTCGGTGAAAAGCGCGAGTGGCAAGGAGATCGAAGTAGTTGCTCCGGGAGAATTCGTCCTTTCCAGAGGCGCGTTTGACAGTATGCAGATCTTTTCTGGCACAAGTATGGCGGTTCCGCATGTGGTCGGACTGGCTTCCATTTTGTGGCAGAAGGATACTTCCAAATCGGCCGGGTTTATTCGGAAGCTGCTTCAGGCCACTGCCCGTGAATGCGGAACATCCAGTGATTGCGGTTATGGGTTGATTGATTGCGAGTATGCGCTGAAGAACTATGATGAGTTTGAAAGGCAGTATGAGGAAGATCCGAAAGAGGTCTTGTTAGAAAATACAGAGGAGATTGATGTGGACGAGGAAGTCAGGAATCTGTATGGGAACTGGCGGGGGGAGGAGCATGAGGCATTTGTGTCTTCTTATGTAGATGAAGAGAAAGAGACATGGAATGAATTAGAAAAGTATGTAAAAATATTAAAAAGGGGAGCTACATTTGTAGATAACGAAAAATCAGGGTGCAGGGGTATGCATGTTGCTCCGTGGTTTCACGGGTATTACGGAAAAGATGAGATTTATAAGGGGGAGAAGACCGTTGTCTCAAATTATTTAGCAAGCTTTTACTATTTGTATACGCTTGCTAAAGACATGTATGATGATGGTGAGTTAGATCTTACTGATACGGATTCTTCTGTTTTTCAGAAGAAGGATAATACTGAATTGAAAAATTCTTATCAAGGTATCAATGCAGCATTTAAAGATACGGAGAGGATTGGAAAATGGAAGTGGGAGAAAATTCATGAATACTGTAAACAAAAAGCCGACGGCACCATTCCGAAAAAGGAGCGAAGTTTGGTTTTGCTTGGGATGGCGCTCCATACGGCAACCGATACATATGCCCATAGCAGTTTCTGCTGGAGTGGGACGAAGAAGAAAAAGATTATATGGAAGGCAATTACACATTCCGATGTTTATAAAGGTGCAAAGAAGGCAGACTCCACAAAGTATGTTGAGCGTCGGTATCAAGATGCCAAACGGGTGGCAAAGGCATTATTAGGCAAAGTCAAAGTCAGGAAGGGAGAGTTTACTGGGTTTGAATCTGATAAATCAGCGATATCCATCTATTCGGCACAAAAGGATTACAACGGGATACTAAATAGTGGAAAGTATATCCAGTTAAAACATCTGAAAAGTGCCTATGCTTTGAAGAAGTCTTATGATTATGCTCATCAGCTTAAAGAACTTTGTGATAATAATACGGAGGCGGTTAAGCGAATTACAAATAAGCTTAAGAAAATAGATCTCAACAACTTAAGAGAAAAAACGGAAGCATATAAATATTATAGAGGGAAAAAGAAGGCAGTAAAAGAAAAAGGAGAAGAAAAAGAGGAAGACTTAATTGCTGAAATATACGAACTCCGTGATGAACAATCCGGAGAGATGCTGATGGATATTAAGTCAGATACAAATTCTTTTGATGTTATCGTGGCTAATGATAGCACGTTAAAGATGGTGGAAAAACAGGAAAAGAAACAGAAGCTGTGCTGTAGATTTTCCGGGGGACAGGTGCTAGGTGCCGATGAAAACGAGATTCCGGAACTGGAAGAAGAGGGGAATCAGGACGAAGGCCAGATACAGGAGACAGAAGATGATTCCGAAGAGATGTGTACGTTTTATTGTTTTGAGTTTGACGCTGCAAGTGATGATCATGACGACAATAGTAATAAAAACTCAGCATACCGAGTTGAGATGACATGGGAAGATTCTTCATTGGATTTAGATCTTCTTATGATGGCAATGTTTCCATATGCGGAACAATTTTATCTGACCTGCCGTGTCGAAAAGACGACATATCCGGAACTGGGAGATGTATTCCAAAGCGACCGGAACCGCGCAAGTTTAGACAGAGATGTAAGGGACGCTTCTGGTGCAGAGACGATCAAAATCCACAAGTTCGAAAAGGATGCTGTTTATTTATTCTTTGTCCGTAATTATACAGAAGACTACCCGGTTGGATCTGAGAAGGAGATAGCAAGATCAGGAGCGATGATCAAGGTTTATCGCGGACAGGAGAAAAAACCAATTTATACAGCGAGAGTGCCAGTGGGTGAAGGATATTACTGGAACGCGATCTGCCTGTGGGGAGATACAGGGGAACTGCAGCCAATTGACACCATAACGGAAGAAGCGATGGGGTGAAAGAAAGGAGGAGACGATGGGAAAACGAAAAAGGTATCTTCTGCTTTTGTCCGTCTGCCTGTGTGCCGTATTATGCGGTACGCAGGTGCAGGCGAAGGTGAAGAAGGGGAAGTGGAAGAGCAATATAAGATGGACGTATGATACTAAGACGAAGGAACTGGTATTTACCGGGAAAGGTGATATGGAGAGTTGTGAATTGGACAGTGAGGAATCGGCTTCCAACATGCCGGGATGGTCTCATTTTGAAGAGGATGTGCAGAAGATCGTCGTAAAGGAAGGTATCACGAGTGTGGCGCCTTATCTTGGGGAGTTTTATAACTTAAAGAGTTTGGAATTGCCTGATTCGGTCCGAGTAATAGGGATGCAAGCGTTTACTAGAACAAAAAAATTGAAGAAGGTTAAGCTGCCGTCGGGGTTAAAAGAGATAGGGATTGATGCTTTTGAAGATTCGGGACTGACTGAAGTGAATATTCCATCTGGGGTAAAAAAAGTAAAAGATTTTGCTTTTTCTGGTAACTTCAGATTGGAAAAAGTTACAGTTCAGGAAGGGGTAGAGGTACTGGGATTTTGTAGTTTTTCTTGTTGTGAAAATCTCAGGAAGTTAACACTTCCGAATTCATTAAAGAAATTTGAGTATGGATGTTTTATGGGCATGCTTTCACTGGAGAAAGTTACAATTCCTGAAAATGTTGAACAGATTGGAGATGCTGTGTTTTGTACTTCGGATCGAAAAGTCCAGCTTCGTAAAGTGGTTATAAGATCTAAAAAGATAAAAAAATGGGGGAAGGGAATTTTCAAGGGCGCGAGAAAGGGTCTAGTCATCGAGGTACCAGCGAGTAAGAAGAAAGAATACAGCAAGGCGCTGAAGAAAAAAAAACTGCCGTCGTATGTGAAGGTGGTAGGGAAGAAAAACTTGGATTAAAAATCAATAATTCTAAAGTATACAGCAAAGGTATCTAACACAATGAATAAAATATTATCAATCGTACTGATATTTTCACTGCTTATGAGTGGAATATGCCAACAGTGTGTAAAGGCGAAAGCAAAAGCAAAAGAATCGGAATTAGTTATGTCAGAGGACGAACTGCTCGAAGTTTTTTTTGAGGTGACTAATAAATGGGATCATCAATATAAAATGAAAGTGACAATAGAAAATATTTCAGGCACTGTAATTGATGATTGGGAAGTGCATTTTGATTTTCAAGATCAGATAGAGGAAATCTGGAACGCATCGATCGCGGAAAAAGAAGAGGGACAAAACGTTGTGATTCGCAGCGAGACTGGGAATCAGGACATAAACATTGACGGAAATGTTAGTTTTGAAATAATGGTTCGTTATGATGGAGAAATAGAATTTCCGGAAAAATGCTATCTTACAAGAGAGCAATGTGAAGTAGATGAAAAAAATTATGAGGTAGAGTTCATTCAAAATAAAAAGGATGTTGATCACGTAAAAGGCTCCATAAAGATTACGAATGTTGGGAGTGAGAGGATCGAGGACTGGAAATTTGATTTTGAAACCTCAATGGTTTTGAATGATATAGAGCAGATATGGGGCGCTAAATTGATCGATATCGACGAAGGGGGTGAAAAGGGATCATATTGTCAGATCGATCATGTGACTTCTAATCAAAATATCGGACCGGGGCAGAGTATTGAATTTGGATTTGTCGCTCAATGTGATGGGGAGATAAAAATAGTGGAAAATACTTTATACAGTATGATAAAAGCGGAATATGAGGAAGATGACGAGGATGAAACGATTGATTTTACGAATCCCTATTGGGAACCGAGATATGATCTCGATGATTTTGATACCTATGAGGAATATGAAGAATATTGTAAAGAAATCATGCGAAAGTGGATCGATTGGATGCTTACTTTCGGGACTTTTTGTGGAAATCCCTTGAAAAGTTTAGCTGTTTTGTTATAATGAGTAACAGCATGCAATCACTCGTACACATAAGGAGGCAGAAATGTTTGATTACACATGGATCGACCGCATGGACATATCCGGGGAGGCCCCGGCCGAAGAACCGGCGAGACAATATTATTTTATGAAAAAATGTAAAGTCTGGGCGGCGGAAGAAGAAAAACGGATCGGCAGAACGCTCACGCTGTCGATGCAGACGATGGGATGCCAGATGAACGCCAGGGATTCGGAAAAATTGGAGGCAATCCTCACTTATATCGGTTATGAGGCCGTCGATGACGTTACCGCGGACTTTATCCTCTATAATACGTGTACCGTCCGTGAAAATGCAAATTTAAAAGTGTACGGGCGGCTTGGCTATATGAAAAATCAAAAAAAGAAAAATCCTCGGATGAAGATCGCGATGTGCGGCTGTATGATGCAGGAGCCGTCCGTTGTCGAAAAAATAAAAAAAAGTTATCCGTTTGTCGATATGATCTTCGGGACCCACAATGTATATAAGCTGGCCGAAATATTGTATACGCATCTGGTGTCAGAACGCATGGTGCTCGATGTGTGGCAGGAGGCGGAGGGGATCGTCGAGGATCTGCCGAGCGTGCGGAAGTACCCGTTTAAGGCCGGCGTCAATATCATGTATGGCTGCAACAACTTCTGCAGTTACTGTATCGTGCCGTATGTGCGCGGCCGGGAACGGAGCCGGCGGCCGGAGGAGATCCTTTCGGAAATCAGGGAATTGGCAGCAGACGGAGTCAAGGAGATCATGCTTTTGGGGCAGAATGTGAACTCGTATGGGAACACACTGGAAGTTGACGTGAACTTCGCGCAGCTTTTACGTGAAGTTGAGAAAACGGACGGGCTGGAACGAATCCGGTTCATGACGTCCCATCCAAAGGATCTGTCGGATGAACTGATCGACGTTATGGCGGAGAGCAAAAAAATCTGTTCCCACCTGCATCTTCCGCTCCAGTCGGGGAGTACGAAGATTTTAGAGAAGATGAACCGCCGCTATACGAAGGAGGATTATCTGAACCTTGTGGGGCGCATTCGAAAGCGTCTGCCGGACATTTCCCTGACGACGGATCTGATCGTCGGATTTCCGGGAGAGACGGAGGAGGATTTTTTGGAAACGCTGGATGTCGTCCGGCAGGTGCGGTATGACAGCGTCTATTCTTTTATCTATTCAAAGCGGACGGGTACGCCTGCGGCCGCGATGGAAGACCAGGTGCCGGATGATGTGACAAAAGAGCGTTTTCAGCGGCTATTGCAGACCATCCAGTCCATCTCGAAGGAAATTACGGATGAAAAGGTGGGGCAGGAAGTGGATGTATTGATGGAAGAAGTCAATGATCACGATGCGTCAATGATCACGGGAAGATTGTCTTCGAATGCCGTCGTGCACTGTAAGGGAACGACGTCGTGCATCGGGAAGATCTGCCGCGTCCGGCTGACGGAGAGCCGCGGGTTTTATTTTATGGGGGAGATCATAGGCTGCGAAGCAGACTTTAGGCTGTGAAGCAGACTTTAGGCTGTGAAGTGGACTTTAGGCTGTGAAGCAGACTTTAGGCTGTGAAGCAGACTTTAGGCTATGAAGCAGACTTTAGGCTGTGAAGTGGACTTTAGATCATGAAATGGAAAGGTGGTTGGTAAGATGCAGATTTCAAGCCGGTTTACATTGGCAATCCATATTTTTGCCTGCATAGATACATTTGGGAGTGAATATAAAGTCACGAGTGATTTTCTCGCGGGAAGCACAAACGTCAATCCCGTCGTGATCCGAAAGATTTTGGGACAGTTAAAAGGGGCGGGATTGATCAACGTGGCGCGTGGAACGGGGGGGACTACGGCAGCCAGGCCGCTGGAGGAGATCACCTTCTTGGATATTTACCGGGCTGTGGAATGTATCGAACACGGTGAGTTATTTCATTTTCACGAAAATCCCAGTACAGATTGCCCAGTGGGGCGGAATATACATTCTATTTTGGATGCTAAGCTTCTCCGTGTGCAGAAGGCGATGGAAGACGAACTGGCTTCGCTTACGCTGGCGGATTTAAAGAAGGATACGGAAAAATATGTGAAAGGTAAGTAGATAATTTCGGGGCGTTCCATTGATTTTGACGCACCCGGAATTTTTTTTAAAAAAGTTTGTTGTAACTATTGACATTACATTAAAAATGTGCTAGAGTATCAGCATAAGATGTAACAATAAATGTTACAACAAATAAAAAACATGGAGCTGGGTATGATCTCAGATCTGCCGGCGAAGAAAGGAAAGGTGAATGATTATGAAAATCGCAGTTGTTTGTGCAAATGGCAAGGCAGGAAAACTCATTACAAAGGAGGCTGTTGACAGAGGTTTTGATGTGACTGCCATAGTCAGAGGAGAAAATAAGTCGTCAGCCCCGGGAACGATCACGAAGGATATACTTGATCTAAAGGCGGAGGACCTTGCGGGGTTTGATGTGGTAGTGGACGCATTTGGCGCTTGGACGGAAGATGAACTCCCGCTCCACAGTACGACATTGAACATATTGTGTGACGCGCTTTCTGGCACAGAGATCCGCCTTCTTGTCGTGGGCGGCGCCGGCAGCCTTTATGTAAATCCGGAACATACGGCTTGTGTGTCCGACGGCCTCGATTTTCCGGATATGTTCAAACCGTTAGCGGCGGCTATGGCAAAGGCGTTGTCGGAACTCCGCGGCAGGAATGACGTGAAGTGGACGTATATCAGTCCCGCCGGAGATTTTCAGGCGGAAGGGGAACGAAGCGGTCAGTATATTCTCGGCGGGGAGGAATTGACATTGAATGAAAGAGGCGAAAGCGTGATCAGTTATGCGGACTACGCGATCGCGATGGTGGATGAGATAGAAAAAGGAGATCATATCCGGCAGAGGATTTCGGTGGTGAGGAAGTGAGCTAAATATGAAGAGAGATTCCTTTTATGAAAAACAGATGGAGCAGGCACGCGCATGGATCAAGAAAGCGGAGGTCATACTGGTCGGCGCGGGAGCAGGCGTTTCTACGGCTGCCGGGCTGACGTACAGTGGAGAAAGGTTTACCGATCATTTTGCAGAATTTATCGAGAAATACGGCGCGGAGTATATGCCGGATATGTACGCGGCAGGTTTTTATCCATTTCCCACGCAGGAGGAAAAATGGGGGTTTTGGTCAAAGCACAGTATGATAAACCGATTTCTGCCACCGGCCATGCCTCTGTATCAGAAGCTTTATGAAATGGTAAAAGAAAGAGATTATTTTGTGCTGACGACAAATGTGGATCACCAGTTTCAAAAAGCCGGGTTTGATGAGGATCGTATCTTTGGTGGGACCGATCGTATACGGCCCGCTGGAAGACAGGCATTGCCGGGAGTTACGGAACTGTTATGAAAATGTTCTGCGCTGCTGTCTGGAGCATGGGATTTCATCGGTTGCGTTTTGCTGCATTTCCACAGGAGAGTTTCATTTTCCTGGTCAGAGAGCGGCAGAAATTGCCTGGAAGGCGGTGGCGGAGTTTTTGGATGAAAATGGCGGGGGTATCGAGAGGGTTATTTTTGATGTATTTACGGATCGTGATTTCGGGATTTATGAGAGGATTTTTCTGGGCTAGCATAAATAAAAAAGTGAAGAAACCATTTACTTCGTAAGCCTTCTGTAGTAAAATATAAGTGATGACATACAGGAGTTGGCTTATATTATGAATGCGATAAATTCTAATGAACAGATGATACAGAAAATCAATGAAGTTCTTCAAAATAAGAAGGATGCAGTAGTTAATATTGTCAACGATAAGTTGACAATATCAGTCTTTTCTTTGCTTGAGAAGAATCTGCAGAATGTGAAAGAGATTAATTTTGTGATCCGTGATGTGAAATTTCTGCCACATCAATCAGAGATAGCTCACGAATTTGAAATCAATCCGACAGATGTATTGTTTAATGCATATGACATTACAGAGAAGAACAAATTGCAGCATTTTTCCAAAGCCAGAAGTATGCATGATTTTATCGAAAAGCATGTCAATATTCGTAAAGTCAATGCAGGCATTCGCATAGGCGGCAATATCTTGATAATAGATGATGACTTTATGATTCAGGGTAGCTCATCACTTGAAGTTTCCAGGAAAAGTAGCAGAGATGCTCTCAATAATATTGACTTTGACACTATATTAAATGGTAGTGCTGATAAGGGGCAGATAACAGGAGCGTTGCAAACCTTTAAGAAGATTTGGTTCAATGAGCAGGTATCTGTAGGTTATAAGGATGAATTGCTGGCAAGCCTGCAATATGTATATAAGGAGCACGCACCAGAGTTCTTGTACTATTTCACATTGAATGAGTTGTTTGGTAATCAGCTTGATGCCGGGGTAGAACGTTTTGAGAGAGATAGTGTCAGGTTCAAAAAGACAGAGATTTGGAATGCGTTATATGACTTCCAGAAGGATTGTGTGGTATCCGCGATTCGGAAACTCAATGCTTATGGTGGATGCATTATCGCAGATTCAGTAGGTCTTGGTAAAACATTTGAGGCTCTGGCAATTATAAAGTATTTTGAAATCGGAATGAACAGGGTTCTTGTGTTGACTCCGGCAAAACTTTATGATAACTGGAATTCTTTTAGAGGAGATTACAGAGATTCATTCCTGCAGGAGACATTTAATTACAGAATTATGTTCCATACGGATTTGTCCAGATATAGCGGTATGTCAAGATCAGGACAAGATCTTAAGAAGTTTGATTGGGGATTATATGATCTTGTAGTAATTGACGAGTCACATAACTTCCGTAATAGAAACGACCGATATGATGATAATGACCAGCTTATTATGACTCGATATGCGAGATTAATGCAGGATGTCATTAAGCATGGAAATAATAATACAAAAGTGCTGATGTTATCTGCTACTCCGGTTAATAACAGCTTGGTAGATTTGAAAAATCAGATTAGCATTATCACAAGAGATACGGACTCTGCATTTGAAGAACAAGGCATTACAAGTGTAGAAAATCTTTTGCGCAGGACTTCAGCGGGCATCAATGCATGGGAAAAGATACCTCATCATCAGAAAGACCAGTTGTTAGATAGTCTTCCATCGGATTTTTACAAGTTGCTGGAACTTATGACAATATCACGAAGTAGAAAGCATATTACCAGTTATTATGGTGATAAGGGGATAGGTCAGTTTCCAGAGAAGAATAAGCCAAATACATATAATAGTGATATTGATACAAAAGGACAACTTTTACATTTCAAGGAGACGAACGAACTTCTTGAAGCTTTGATTTTGAGTGTTTATACTCCTACAAGATATATTAAGGAAAAATACAAGAAGTTATATATTGAAAAGTATTCACTAAAAGGGAAGCATGGTGGAGATATGAACTTTGATACTCAGGCAAATGGTATGATCATTCTTCATAGATTTAATCTTTTCAAGCGTTTGGAGAGTTCTGTTTATTCATTTAAAGAAACTCTCCGCAGACTGTTAGAGAGAATCGAGCGCACGGAACAGCTATTGTTGAAAGGCAGCGGAAATGTATCGGAGGAAGATGCAGACTTTGACGATACCGATTTAGAAGATGTATATATTGAGGGAAAATACGAGATAGATGTCAAACACTTAAGGGTGGATGACTATTTGGAAGATTTAGCCAGTGATAAACACATTATTGCTGAGATTTATAAAAATGCCAAACGCATTCTTGATGAGCAGAGAGACCAGAAGCTTAGGGAACTTATGGGTATTGTGGAAAAAAAGGTCAAGGAAACGCCATACAATGAAGGGAACCGCAAAGTTATTATATTTACTGCATTTGCAGATACAGCAGACTATTTGTACAGTAAACTTTCGGAACATATGAGAACCTTTGAAGTATTTACAGCATGTGTTACAGGAAAAAGAGTGGTCACAAATAATAGGAATGTGGATAGTGATTTCAATTCTGTATTGTGTGCATTTTCACCGGTATCAAAGATGAAAAAAGAGATTCCGGCAGAAGAACAGATAGATTTATTAATTGGTACAGATTGTATATCTGAAGGTCAGAATTTGCAGGATTGTGATACAGTTATTAACTTTGACATTCAATGGAACCCGGTATCTCTGATACAAAGATTTGGTCGTATTGACCGTATAGGAAGTAAGAATTCCAATATTCAGATGATTAATTTCTTTCCTAACATGGAGTTGAATGAGTATCTAGGACTTGAAGCAAGGGTAAAGGGTAAGATGACCACATTAAATTTGGTATCTACCGGTGATGAAGATGTGTTGACTCCGGAGATGAATGATTTCAATTTTAGAAAGCGTCAGCTTGAAAGATTAAAGGATGAAGTGATTGATATAGAGGATGCGAACGAAAATATTTCGCTTACTGATCTGAATATGAATGAGTATCTGAATGAGTTGTCAGAATACATTCAAAATGTACCAGAGATTAAGAAAGTTCCAAAAGGTGTTTATTCTGTGACAGATGGAGGGAGTGCCGGGGTACTATTCTGCTTCAAGCATCGTAATGATGCAAATAAACCTAAATCAGACAGTTCCTTATATCCGTATTACCTCATCTATATGAAGAATAATGGAGAGGTACTTTTGGGAAATGGACAGGCTCGAGAAGTAGTCAAACAGTTTCGTAAACTATGCTATAGTAAAAGTAAACCTGTGATGGAGCTGTTCCAAAAGTTCTTTGTTCGCACAAATAATGCCAGGGATATGAAGTTTTATTCTGATTTGCTGAATAAAGCAATTAAATCAATTAAGGGAGAAGAAGAGTCTAAAGCTACTCAGCTTATGTTTGATTTTGGTGGATTTAATAATGCTTTTGCTGATGAGACTGCCGATGATTTTGAATTGATTTCTTTCCTGGTAGTGGAGTAGAAAAGGCACAAGTATTTGGAGGTGATACTGTATGTTTGATATACCGGATACATACAGGACAGATGTCAATGTGGCTTTGAAGGACTTTATTCCAAAGGATTTAAAGCCTGGTGCTAAAAAGAGAATAAAAGATGCTGTTAAATCTGTAATGCTGGAGTTTCAGATTGCCGGGGAAGAGATTCCATCAGTAAATAGTGAAGACTATCGTTGTCAGGTCATACAGTTTTATAATGTCGAGGTGACAAATATTAAAGATGCGAATTTCATTGCAGCTACCTATCAGAACCTTATAAAACCTTTATGTGTGATTCATATGTTTGACACAAAGGATGAGGTATATTCGCTTGCAATAAAGCGACTGAATCAGACGGATGATAGGCAGATCGTGGTAGAGCAGAATTTACTTACCGACAAATATATGCTGGGAATTCCCGACAGTAATAGGGAAAGGCTTCTTGCTTATATGAATTATGAAAGGCTGAAAAACAAGACTGATAAAGTGCAGCTTTACAAAGAGTGGTTCTACAAGGCATATATGATTGTTCATGAGAAGGCATATGTTCATACGGACAAATTGCTTGATGGTAATAGTTGGTACGATTTGGACAGGACTGCCCGAATATGTCAGAAATATGTAGAGTTGGTAATGTCCAGAGGTAAATTAAAGACGGCAGTTACCAATGCCGAGCGAATGAAACTAAATAAAGAGATAAAGTCAGAAATACAAGCGCTTGATCTTGAGGAAGTGTAGGGAGGATATAGGCTATGGAGAATAAAGTACCACAACAGATTAACGATATTGTTGGAGATAACGTGAAAAAACTGGCTCAGGTGTTCCCATCAGCAGTAAAGGATGGAGAGGTTGATTTTGAAGCATTGAAAGAAGAATTAGGACAGTTTCAGGAAGTGGGCAGTGAAAAGTATGAGCTTACCTGGGCAGGGAAGAAGAATGCAAAGAAGATAGCACAGGAAGATGTCTTTGGAAGAACGCTGAAATTTATTCCGGAAGATAGCAAGAATGCGGATACGACAGAAAATCTTTATATTGAAGGGGACAATCTGGAAGTTTTGAAGTTGCTTCGTCAAAACTATTATGGTGCTGTTAAGATGATTTATATAGATCCACCATATAATACGGGCAAAGATTTTGTATATAATGATTCATTTGAAATGAGCGGAGAGGAAAGTGATTTAGCGGAAGGAAATACTGATTTATTGGGAGAGCGATTTACAGTGAATAGCAAATCTGGTAATAGATATCATGCCAATTGGCTTAATATGATGTATCCAAGATTACTAATTGCAAAAGATTTGTTGACAGATGATGGCGTTATTTTTATAAGCATTGACGAAAATGAAATTATGAATGTGAAACATTTATGTAATGAAATCTTTGGTGAGACTAACATGTTGGGAATAATTGCCAATGTGAATAACCCTAAGGGACGATCTGATGATAAGTATATTGCAACAGCACATGAATATATATTGGTTTATGCAAAAAGTGAAAGCATGATTTGTTGGTATGGTTTTGAACCAACAGATGAAAAAATTGTTAAAAGATACAATAAAATAGATGACGAGGGCAAGAAGTATAGAGAAATTGATTTAAGAAAAACGGGAGAGAATGATTTGCGAGAGGACAGACCTAATCTGTTTTATTATTTTTATTATAATGAAAAAACAGGAGATTATTATCCATCTCGTGATGGGAAAGCACCAGATGGTTATATACAGATTAAACCTCAACGTGAAGATGGAAGAGAAGGGAATTGGCGGTGGGGACTTGATACAGCAAAAGATAATCTACCTTCATTAATACCTAAATTCATGCCGACCAGAAAAGTGTGGGGAATAATGGAAAAAGACTATTTGGAAGGTCGTTCACTAGTTAAACCGACTAGTGCATGGACATTTAAAGATGTTAATTCTGAAAGGGGCAGTGAGGAATTTGTAAGTTTAGGATTTGACAAGAGAGTGTTTCCGAAACCAAAACCAATTGGGACACTGTATCACTGTTTTGATTTAGTATTAGGAAAAAGAAGCAATGCAGTTGTGTTAGATTTTTTTAGTGGTTCTGCAACGTTGACAAATGCACTGATGAAATATAATCAAGAAAAAGAATGCAATAACAGTTTTATTCTAATACAAGTTGCAGAAAAATGTGGAGGAGATTCAGAACCTTATAAAGCTGGCTTTGAAAATATATGTGAAATTGGCAAGGAGCGTATCCGCAGAGCAGGAGATAATATAATGTCAAAACATCCAGATGCAGATATCGATATTGGATTTAAGGTGTTCAGAACCGCAGATACAAACATTAGATGGAATTCTCTCATGGATTTAGGACAGATAGATGTCAACCGGCTTGAATTTACTCCAGACCTTGTTGATTTTATGCCAGATGCAAAGGATGTGGATATAGTGTATGAATTAATGCTTAGACAAAAAGATGTGCCTTTATCGTCGAGAATAGAACAAGCGTTCGGGGGGGGGGGGGGTACTCGCGTACTTACCTTTATGCGGATAGCTACTTGGTTTGTCTTGAGACAAAAATCACAAGTGAATTAATTGACAAATTGGCAGAGATAGATCCTTTGCCAATAAAATTCATTTTCAGAGACTCAGCATTCCGAGATGATATTGCATTAAAGGATGAAACCTTTAGAAGATTAAAGGCATTGATAGAGAAAAATAACGGAATGCGAAAAGTGACATATGCAGTAGAATTTTTGTGATATTGTGAAAACTGATTTTGCTGGATAGGTCAGAGTCATAGTGCTGAAAATGCGAATTGGAGGACACTATGGAATACAAGAGAGTAAATCAGAATATTAACAATATCGTAAATGAACAGGTTAGAAAATTGGAGAGCATTTTTCCATCGGCTGTAAAAGACGGAGAAGTGGATTTTGAAGCATTAAGAGAAGAATTAGGTGAATTTCAAGAGGTTGATAATGAAAAATATGAACTTACTTGGGCCGGCAAAAAGAATGCCAAAAAGATTGCTCAGGAAGATGTTTTTGGAAGAACGTTGAAATTTATTCCTGAAGATAGTAAGAATGCTGATACTACTGAAAATCTCTATATTGAAGGAGATAATCTGGAAGTTTTGAAGTTGCTTCGTCAGAACTATTATGGTGCAATAAAGATGATTTACATTGACCCACCATATAATACGGGGAATGATTTTGTGTATAATGATTCGTTTGCTGTGTCACAGGAAGAGTCAGATATAGCAGAGGGAAACATGGATGAGTTTGGAGTGCGATTTTCTGCTAATGCAAAAACATCGAACAGGTATCATGCTAGTTGGCTGAATATGATGTATTCTAGATTAAAGATTTCAAGAGATTTGTTGACAGAGGACGGAGTTTTGTTTGTTTCTATAGACGATAACGAACAGGAAAATTTGAGGATATGTTGTGATGAAATATTTGGAATACAAAATTTCGTAGCTCAGTTGATATGGGAACGAGCATATGCTCCGAAAAATGATGCAAAATTTGTGTCGAACAGTCATGATTATGTGCTTATGTATGTGAAGAATATAGATATGTTTACTATAGGAAGGCTTCCGCGAACAGAAGAAGCGAATGCTCGTTATAAAAATCCGGATAATGATCCAAGAGGAGTATGGAAACCAAGTGATTTATCAGTAAAAACTTATAATGCTGCGTGTGATTATCCTATTACGACTCCCTCTGGGAGAGTGATAGAGCCTCCAGCAGGACGCTGCTGGAGTCTTTCTAAAAAAGCTTTTTTAGAAAGACTCCAGGACAATAGAATATATTTTGGCTCTGATGGAAATAGCGTTCCTTGTATGAAACGTTTTTTAACAGAACTTAAGTATGATGGGATGGCGCCAACTTCAATAATGCCTTATAAGGAAGTGGGACACAGTCAGGAAGGAGCAAAAGAGGTTACTGCATTAATGAAAGCAGGAGTTTTTGATGGCCCTAAACCGGTTAGGCTGATAATGCGATTATTAACATTGGCAAATCTAGCAGGAGATTCATTAGTACTTGACTTTTTTTCTGGGTCAGGAACAACTGCACAGGCGCTTCTGCAATTTAATTTAGAGAAAAAGAGTAATTGTAAATTTATAGTAACACAAATACCAGAATTAACGGTTGATAACGGTACAGCAAATAAAGCAGGTTATAAAAATATTTGCGAAATAGGGAAGGAGCGTATCCGCAGAGCAGGAGACAAGATAAAGTCAGAGCATCCAGATACAGAGATTGACATTGGCTTCAAAGTATTTCGAACCGCCGATACAAACATAAAGTGGAATTCCCTTATGGATATGGGACAGTTGGATATTGAACAGATGAAAACAACTCCAGACCTTGCTGACTTTATGCCAAACGCAAAAGATGTAGACATTGTCTATGAGTTGATGCTCCGTCAGCGTAACGTAGCTCTTTCAGAAACCTTAGAGCAGTTATCAGATATTGGCGATCGTACATATCTCTATGCAAGCAGTTATTTAGTTTGCTTGGAGACAGAGATTTCTGAGGAGTTGGTTTCAAAACTGGCAGAACTTAATCCTTTACCAGTTAAGTTTATTTTTAGAGATTCTGCATTTAGAGATGATATTGCATTAAAGGATGAGACGTTCAGACGATTAAGAGCTTTGATAGAAAAGAATTCCGGAACAAATAGTACATCATATACAGTAGAGTTTATTTAGCAACAGGACAGATGTATGATCTGTCGGAAGGAGGACTGGCAGATGAATGAAGTTGCAAAAATTGAAAATAATGATATTATGAGTAAATTTGAAAAAACGGATAATATATTAAATGACATTCAAAATATTATAGAAGTTTCACAAAAAGAAGCTTACCATGCTGTCAATACCATATTATCGCAGCGAAACTGGTTGATAGGATATCGAATTGCAGAGGAAGAATTAGCTGGTGAAAATCGTGCAGAATATGGTGCTAATATAATAAAAAAATTATCGAAGAAACTTACTCAAAAGTATGGTAAAGGATTTACTAAAACAAATCTATACAACTTTTATCGTTTTTATAAATATTTTCCTGAGATTTTCCACACAGCGTGTGGAAAATCGGATGTGTTTTTATCATGGTCGCATTATAGAACTTTATTACAAGTACATGATGAACAGGCGCGTAAATGGTATGAGAAGGAAGCATATGAGCAGACTTGGAGTGTGCGTACTTTACAGAGAAATATAGATACACAATATTATTATCGCTTATTGCACTCAAAGGATAAAGAGGCTGTGGAACATGAAATGCAGGAAAAGACATATGGCTATCAGCAGGATAAATTGGAGTTTATCAAAAATCCGGTAGTTGTAGAGTTTTTAGGATTGACACCTGATACATCTTTTAATGAGACAAAATTGGAAACAAGTATTATTTCAAATTATATCTTCCTACGGAAGATGAATTACGTGAAGAAATAGAAACGCAAAAAGCTGTTTTTTATTTACAGCAGCAAGAAGCGGAAGATGAGACTGGAGGAGAAATAAATGCCTAAGCGTATTACATTCCAATTTGAGGATGACCTTGATTATCAGATGCAGGCGATTCGTTCTACTGTGGAATTATTTAGAGGTCTATCAAGACGTGTTGATGGTATATATAGGCCGAATCGCATTCGCAAAATCGGTGAGGGCGACCCGGTCAGAAATAACGACATTGTTGTAGGCAGCAGACTGCTTGAAAATTTGCGGAATGTGCAGTTGTCGAATAATTTGTTTGCCGACAATACTCTGGCTGCCGGCAATAACTTTACAATTGAAATGGAGACAGGTACGGGGAAAACTTATGTGTATCTTCGTACAATTCTTGAATTATATCAGGAATATGGATTCTGCAAGTTTATGATAGTAGTTCCATCGGTTGCCATCCGCAAGGGGGTGGAAAAAACTTTGGAGCAGCTGGCTGACCATTTCAAGAGACTTTATAACATTGATATTGGTAAACACAGCTTTATTTATGATAGTAACAATTTAAGGCAGATTAGTTCAAAGCTGGTAGAGAGTAATGATTTAAGCATCTGCGTGTTGAATATTCAGGTGTTTAATAAATCTACGAATAAGATAAGACAAGAAGATGAATATGGTCAGAATCTCTGGGAAGATATCAAATACATAAAGCCAATTGTGATTATAGACGAACCGCAGAAGATTGAAGGTACTGCGAAGAAAAAATCAAAGTCATTAGTTGCCATTGAAGAATTACAGCCGCTTTTCACCTTGCGTTATTCTGCTACACATAAACAGTTATACAATCAAATTTACAAACTGGATTCCTATGCGGCATATCAGCAGGAACTGGTTAAAAAAATTGTTGTTAAGACAGTATATGGTGTAATCCCAAAGGATTATCCTTATGTCAGATACCTTGCATTTACATCTGATTTAAAGGCGAAGATTGAAATGTTTTCACAAGATCAAGGAGGAACGATCAGATTTAAAACGTTCAATGTAGGTGGGGGAGCATCACTCGAAGAGTTATCTGGTGGATTATCTCAGTACAGGGATTATCGCATTGCAGAAGAGCCGCACAAACTGAAACCATTATCCATAGCAACGAAGGATGGATTTTTTGGTCTAGAGATTGGACACAGTAATCATGAAATTGAAAAGAACGAGGCTGTGCGAATTCAAATAAGATTGGCGATACAGAACCACTTTATGAAACAATTTAACATTATTCGCTCAGGCAGAAAAATCAAGACTTTGACATTATTCTTTATTGATGCAGTAGATAAGGTGCGGGATGACTCGGTTTCTGATGGAAGAGGAGAGTATCTGCGTATTTTTGATGAGGAATACAAAAAGTATGTAACCACCCATGCTCATGAGTTGGAGATGAATAAAGAATATTTTCCGGATTATATGAATGTGCAGGCTGTCAGAGAGGGATATTTTGCCAGAGATAAGAAGAATAATGCAGTAGATGTTGAAGGCTGGGATTCTTCTGTAGATGATAGTGATGTAAAACTTAAAGCGAAGTCACAGGAGGATATCAATCGGGGGATCAGTCTTATTCTTGAAAAGAAAGATGAATTGATTTCCTTTGATGAGCCACTTGCATTCATTTTTTCTCATTCTGCACTTAGAGAGGGGTGGGATAACCCTAATGTATTTACACTTTGTACATTGAAGGCCGGCGGTTCAGATATAGCAAAGAAGCAGGAAATTGGTCGAGGATTAAGACTGCCAGTTGATATTACAGGTAATCGCTGCATTGACCGCAGAATTAATGAATTAACTGTAATAGCTAACGATTATTACGATCATTTTGCATCTGCACTACAGAAGGACTTCAATGATAATATGCGTTTTGTCAAAGATGAGGTTACTGCTGACATACTGATTGAAACTTTGAAGTCTGCCGGAGTTCCAGAAGAGAAGATTAGTCCGAAGTTGGTGGATACATTTAAAGAGGAACTGGTGTCAGCCGGAGTAGTGAATAATGATCATCTATTGAAAGGTTCTTCACAGAAGATAACGAAGATCTTGGATAATATGATCTTTGTTAATTCTACTTTAAATGAGCATGCGCAAATGATCAAGCAGCAATTCAAGGAATTGATGGTGCAAAAAGGCACGAGAAAGATAGAGATTGTAAATGGCGACAATCAGCCGTATGAAAATAGTGTGAGAGCCTATGTGACACAAGGTGAGTTTGAAAAGATTTATTTGGGACTTCGTGAAAATCTGATGAAACGCTCTATTTACAGATTTAAGATTGACAAGGATAAGTTTATAGAGGACTGCATTTTACAGATTAATCAGTCATTACAATACAAGAGAGCAAGGAATGAATACAAGGTTAAAAAGGGTAGAGCTAAATTTAATACATCACAGATGTTTGTAATGGAAGAAGCAGTTTATGGTGAAAAGGAACTGGAAGTGGAAATCACTTCTGAGCCAAAATCTGATTTTGAAATTGCAAACTTCATAATGTATCACACAATGTTACCCAGACTTGCTATTTTCAAGATTTTAAAAGGGGTAATCAAACGTGAGTTACTCAATAATCAAGACATTTTGGATGATGTGACTCAGCTGATTAAAGGGATTCTCAATGATGCGAAAGCATCCAATATTACTTCTTACGAATTGGTAAATGGCTATGTATTAGATGAGCGTAATGTGTTTGAATTGGATACAATTACAGAGGCAGATTTTGAACAGGAATGGAGAGTGTTCAAAGCGAAATCTGATAGAAGTTCTGCAATGAATGAATATTATAAGCTGGATAGTGAAGGCGAGTCAAAGTTTGCTCATAAGTTGGAAAATAACGAAAATGTGTTACTCTTTACAAAACTAAAAAAAGGTGGATTTGTAATTGATACGCCATATGGTAATTACAGTCCTGACTGGGCGGTGGTATGTCGCAAGGAAGCATTGAAAGACTCATCTATTGGTATTTATTTTATTGTTGAGACAAAAGCGGATAAGACATGGGCGGACCTTACTGAAGTTGAAAGAAATAAGATTCATTGCGGAGAACTTCATTTCCAAGCGGTATCAAATGATATAAAGTTTGACTGGGTAAATGGCTATGAGGATTTTGTGAATAAGTTTGGTGTTACTGAGAGTGACTAGCCTTTGGGAAAGCCAATTGGCGGACAGTGGATTGACAAAAAAATTGAATTATGGGAAGAACGCAGAAAACTAGATTTGGCTTTACGAGGAGGTAATTATTTTGACAGCACACATATCGGATGACGGAACGGGCAGGGAGGAGTCGGTGGCAGAGCACACGGAGAAAACCGTGCATTTGTGCAGGATGAAGGGGAGGCGGTGCGGCATTTCCCAAATCATGTCTTTATGCGGGATGCTTCATGATATGGGGAAAAACAAAAAAGCGTTTGATGATTATATCCATGCGGATGAAAAGGAAAGAAAAAAGCTGCGTGGGAAAATCGGACATGCTTCTACCGGTGCGAAATATTTGTATGACCGATATCATGAAAATAGCGGAAAAGTCAAAGTTTTAGTAGAATTGATCACCTATGCGGTAGCCGCCCATCATGGCGTCTTTGATTGTGTCAATGAGGAGAGGAACGATTTGTTTTCCGCGAAAGTAAGCAGGGTGGAAGACTACGATGAGGCCTGTAACAATGCGCGCGCGGGCTATTTGGATCAATATCAGCCGGATTAGGTATTTGCAGGGGCAAAAGAAGAATTTGATCTGCTGTGGGATAAAATGAAGCAGGTTGTTCAAACATTAGGCATCAATACATTAAACATCAATAAAAAAGAAATTTTAACCGATTGCCAGTTGTTTCTATTTGCCAGCCTGCAGCGGTTGATGTTATCTATTTTAATCGACGCGGACTGGGAAGCGACTTCCGATTTTATGAACGATGTGGATACGATGGAAAAACAGGGTGGCCCTGACAGCGCGGAAGTGTTTGCGAAGGCGGAAGAAAACTTTGAGTCATATATGCAGGAACTTCACCGAACCGTTCCTCTCTCTCAAATGACGGAAAGAGAAAAGAAGATTATGGAGGGAAGGAACAGATTGCAGCAGGATATAAACTGGGAGGAGCCTTTTATCTGTACGACGTTTGCGCAATTCATGAATACGCTTTTTTCCGATCAGAGCGCATGTGTCCGTCGTATGCACAGGCTGGTAAACTCGGTGATCATTATTGATGAGGTGCAGTCAATGTCCGTAAAATGCGTACATACCTTTAATCAGATGATGAATTTCCTGAATGCGGTCTGCCATGCCGATATTATATTGTGTACAGCGACCCAGCCGACGCTGCAGAAGACGCCGTACCCGGTGTGCTATAGTGAAACGAAAGACATGATAAAAGAAGTGGAACACTGGTTTGAACGGTTTGAGCGGGTGAAAATACAGATTCCTGGGACAGGGCATAAATATACATTAGAACGTCTGGGAGAGGAAATTCTTGCCCAGACAGACCGGTATCCGTCAATTCTAGTCATATTAAATACAAAATCTGCCGTAGGAACCCTATACGATATTCTCAAAGATTCCCCCATACAAGTGGAATATCTCACGACAAATTTATGCGCGGAACACAGGAGCGACAAAATAGAGCATATCAAACAAAAGTTAAAGGAAGGGAAGGAGAAAATTGTTGTTGTCAGCACCAATCTGATCGAGGCGGGTGTGGACATTTCTTTTGCCTGTGTGTACCGCTCCATGACAGGACTTGACAGTCTGGCACAGAGCGCGGGGCGGTGTAACCGAAATGGCGAACGGGAGTGCGGGGATCTTTATCTGATCCAGTTGGATGGCGAGAATACGGGAAATATGGAAGAACTGATTCAAAATACCAGGGTTACGGAACAGGTTCTTTTTGATTATAGGAAAAGCGGCAGCGATGACAATCTGTTGATGCCAAAATGGATGAACCGTTATTTTGAGTACGTATTCAAGCACACAGTGGATAAAATGAATTTTCCTATCCGACAGAAGGACACGAGTATTATGGAACTTTTAACGAAAGGGTTTACCTATGCGGAGAAAAAGAACGTGATGAATCAGGCGTATAAGACGGCGGGGCAGGCGTACCGGGTCATAGATGACCGTTCTTTTGGCGTGATCGTTCCGTATAAAAAAGGGAGGGAACTGATAGATGCGATCGCGGAGTCTTCGGATGCTGCGGAAATAAAAAAACTGATACGAAAAGCCCAGCGGTACACGGTAAATGTGATTTACGGTATTTTCGGCTTGACAACTGAAAATAATTTCGTATACTGAAAAATAGAGGTGCATAGAGATGTATCTATGTGCCCAAAATGTAAACATAATGTATTGTGTGTGGAGGGAAAATTTTATGCGATGGTTTCAAAAATATATAGAAAGCGGCAGATTATCCCTGCTGTACCGGGTGTTGCTCGTCATATGGGATGCCGCCTGTATCAATCTCTGTTCGTTTGCCGCGCTCTTCATCCGTTATGAGATGAACTGGGGGCGCTTCATTCGCAGCGGGATCACCGAAGAATACCCGAAAGGTTACATCACAACGCTGCAGGAAATGATCCTTGTCAATACGGTCATAACACTTATTATATTTATGATCTTCCGGCTCTATAACAGCATCTGGCGCTATGCCAGCCTGCGGGAAGTGCTGAACATCGTGATGGCGTGCGGCCTTTCCGCCGTCGTGCACTTTCTGCTGGTGTTCGGGACATACCGGAAGCTGCCGCGCTCGTATTTTATCATCTATTGTCTGCTTTTGTTCATCACGACGCTCGGCGTGCGTTTTTCGTACCGCATCGTGCGGCTTTTGTACAGCGAGAACGTGCACGGCATCGGCATGCGTAATACGATGGTGATCGGCGCTGGGGAGTCCGGAAATATGGTGATCCGCGAACTGAAAATGAGTAAGAAGCTGGACAGCAATATCTGCTGTATCATCGATGATAACAAGTCAAAGCAGAATACGTTCATCAACGGTGTGAAAGTGATCGGCGGACGGGAGCAGATTTTAGATGCGGCGCGGTATTACGGGATCAATGAGATCATCGTGGCGATGCCGAGTGCGCCCAAAAAGGACGTGAAGGAAATTCTCGAGATCTGCCAGCAGACGGGGGCGGATTTAAAGATCCTGCCGGGGATCTATCAGTTCGTGACCGGAGAGGCTGCCGTGGAGAAGCTGCGTCCGGTGCAGATCGAGGACCTGCTAGGCCGGGAGCCGGTGGAAACGAACCTCGATTCGATCGCGGGATACGTGAAAAATAAGGTGATCCTCGTGACCGGGGGCGGGGGGTCGATCGGAAGTGAACTCTGCCGGCAGATCGCGGCCAATAAGCCGAAGATGCTCATTATTTTTGATATATATGAAAACAATGCGTATGACATCCAGCAGGAATTGAAGGCGAAATATCCGCACATGCATCTGGAAGTGCTGATTGGATCGGTGCGCAATACGAGCCGGGTGGATTCTGTTTTTGCCAAATACCGACCGGACATCGTTTATCATGCCGCGGCGCACAAACATGTGCCGCTCATGGAGGACAGTCCGAATGAGGCCGTGAAGAACAACGTATTTGGGACGTATAAGACCGCGCTGGCGGCAGATAAGTACGGGGCGAGGAAATTTGTCCTCATTTCGACCGACAAGGCGGTCAACCCCACCAATATCATGGGGGCGTCGAAACGGATGTGCGAGATGATCGTACAGGGACTGAACCGCCATTCCTCGACCGATTTCGTGGCTGTGCGCTTTGGAAATGTGCTGGGCAGCAACGGAAGCGTGATCCCGCTGTTTAAAAAACAGATCGAGGCGGGCGGGCCGGTGACGGTAACCGATAAAAATATCATCCGCTATTTTATGACGATCCAGGAGGCCGTTTCGCTCGTGCTGCAGGCGGGCGCGTTCGCGAAGGGCGGCGAAATTTTCGTGCTGGATATGGGAGAACCGGTGAAGATCGATGATCTGGCGCGCAATCTCATCAAGCTGTCCGGATTTGTACCAGACGAGGAAATCCGGATCGAGTATACCGGGCTGCGTCCGGGTGAGAAGCTGTATGAGGAAATGCTCATGGACGAGGAAGGCTTGACGGCGACGGAAAACCAGCGTATCCATATCGGCCGTCCGATCGAGTTTGATGAGAACACGTTTTTTGACCGGCTGGAAAAGCTGTATGAGGCGGCAGACCGGGAAAATCCGGATATGAAGGAACTGGTAGCGCAGTTTGTTCCGACGTATACGATCCAAAAAGAAGACAGGCGGCAGGTGAAAAAAGTGTTGGGAGACGCATTTACCGGTTTCTATGAATCGAGCAGAAAGACGGATTCACAGTGGGAGGCAGATCGGAAGGGAAAGCACCAGGAAGGGAAGCGGCATGAGTCAATCCAGAACGAAAAACAGCATTAAAAATATCAATTATTCTTTTGTGTCCTACGGGATCATCCTGCTTTTGCAGTTTGTGAACCGGACGGTTTTCATTCAGTTTTTGTCGAGCACGTATCTTGGTCTGAACGGCTTGTTTTCCAATGTCCTCCGTTTTCTGGCGCTGACGGAGCTGGGGGTTGGCAGCGCCATCAATTACGCGCTTTACCGGCCGCTCGCAGAGGGGGACACGGAATTTGTCAAGTCCATGATGCGGCTGTACCGCAAGCTGTACCGTCTGATCGGCTGCACGGTATTGGTGCTGGGGGGCGTGCTGACGCCGTTTCTGCCGTTTCTCATCCGGGACATGCCAACGGACATGCCGTATATTTACCTATATTATGTACTGTATGTCGTGGATTCGGGCGTTTCTTATTTCTTTACATATAAGCGCTCCCTCATTATCTGCAGCCAGCGGGAGTATATTTCGACGGCTGTGACGACCGTTTCCCGGATCGCGCTCTGTGTGCTGCAGGTTGTGGTTTTGGCAGTGAGCCGCAGTTTTGCGGCTTATCTTATCGCGGGGATACTCGTGACGGTGGGGGAAAATGTGCTGATCTCCGTGGCGGCGGACCGCCTGTTTCCGTATTTGAAAGAGAAGAACGTTTCAGCGCTGCCCGCACAGGTTTCCGCCGATATAAAGAAAAATGTCTTTGCCATGATGTTTCACAAGATCGGCACGGTCGTCGTATTTTCCACCGATAATCTGATCATATCAAAATTTGCCGGTCTGGTCGCGGTCGGGCTGTATTCCAACTATACGCTGGTCGTCGATTCGCTGAACCGCCTGATGACAAAAATGTTCGCGGCGATGACGGCGAGTGTCGGGAATCTCGTGCTTTCCGATGATAAAAAATATGTGGAATGCGTGATGTACCGGGTGCTGTTTTTGAATTTCTGGCTGCGCGGGGTGTGCGCGGTCGCGCTTCTCTGCCTGTTTCAGCCATTTATCACGCTGTGGATCGGGGATCATTACTGTCTTTCCTCGTTTACCGTACTCGTGATCGCGGTCAATTTTTATATCGGGGGCATGCGCTCGACCGCCAACATTTTCAAAGAGGCGTCTGGCATGTTCTGGTATGACCGGTATAAACCAATCGTGGAAAGTGTGCTGAACCTCGTGCTGTCGGTGTGGCTCGTGAAGCAGTACGGCGTGGCCGGGGTGCTGCTCGGCACGATCGGGAGTACGGTTTTGGTGCCGTTCTGGGTGGAGGCGTATGTGCTGTACAAACATTATTTTAGTAAGGGAATGGCAGGATATATGGCGAGACAGCTTTTGTACGCGGCTGTGACCTGTCTGGCGGGAGGCATCTGTTACTTTTTGTGTACGTGGACGGCCGGGAGCGGGGTGGCGGCCTTTCTTGTGCAGGGCGTGATCTGCGCCGTCGTGCCGAATGCGATATTTGCCGCCGTGTTTGGCCGTTCGCAGGAATTTCGTTATTTTTGGGGGCTGGTGCGGAATATGGTGAAAAGAACTGCATAAATTATTAGGAAATGATGTGTGGGGGAAACTTTGGATGGAAATTTATGTGGTGAGGAGCGGCGATACCGTGGACCGGATCGCGGCGGCGTATGCGGTCAGCGCGGACAGTATCATATGGAATAACCAGCTCGTGTATCCGTACGCGCTGGCGGTCGGGCAGGCGCTTCTGATCGGGCCGCCGGACGGGACAGCGGGAGCGGGATTGTGGCCCGCAAACGCCGGAGGTTACGCCTATACGTATATTAGTCCGTGGGTATTGGAACAGACGCTTCCGTTTCTGAACCGTCTGTTTGTTTTTTCGTATGGGTTTACGGTGGAGGGCGGCATCATCGACCCGCCGCGGGATGACGCGTGGATGATCGAGCGGAGTCGGGAACATGGGACGGTGCCGGTTCTGACGCTGACGCCGTTCGGGGAGGACGGAAAATTTAATAATAACCTGATTCATCAGGTCGTGACGAACGAAGCGGCGGCCGACCGGCTTTTAAACAGTCTGGCGGTTCTGATGCAGGAAAAGGGGTACGGGGGGATCGATATTGATTTCGAGTATATCCTTGCCAGTGACCGGGATGCGTTTACGGCTTTTGTACAGCGCGCAGCACAGATCATGCACCCGTTTGGATTTTCGGTCTCGGTCGCGCTGGCGCCGAAGACGTCGGCGGGGCAGAAGGGGCTTTTGTATGAGGGGAAGGATTATGCGGCGATCGGGGACGCGGCGGACGAGGTGCTTCTGATGACGTATGAGTGGGGGTACAAATACGGGCCGCCGATGGCCGTTGCCCCGATCAATATGGTAAGGCGCGTGTTAGATTATGCCGTGACGGAGATCGAGCCGGCGAAGATCAATATCGGGATCGCCAACTACGGGTATGACTGGCCGCTTCCTTTTGTCCGGGGCGAGACGGAGGCGCGGACGATCGGCAACGTCGAGGCCGTGCAGATCGCGATCCGGTACGGGGCGGAGATTGAGTTCGATGAACTGGCGCAGTCACCGTATTTTTCCTATGTGGACGAGGAGGGGACCGAGCATGTCGTCTGGTTTGAGGATGTGCGCAGCCTGGAACAAAAGTACGCTCTTTTGCCGGAATACGGGCTGAGAGGGATTGGTGTATGGCAGATCATGCGCTGGTACCGGGCGATGTGGCTCTTGTTTGAGGACCGTTTACAAATTGGTAACAAATAGGAAACATGTGCGGCATTGACAAAGGGGGGGCGATGTGACATAATTTTTCTGAATCGTTTTATCAGGAGAAAAAAATCACAGGGAGGATACGAGGATGTTATCTAAATTAAGTGTTAAAAGACCCTATACCGTGTTAGTCGCCGTTGTGCTGATACTCGTTTTGGGGTTCTTATCATTCCGCAATATGAGTACGGATCTATTGCCGGATATGGAATTGCCGTACGCGATCGTCATGACGACGTACCCGGGTGCCAGTCCGGAAGAGGTGGAATCGGCGGTGACGAAGCCGGTCGAACAGGCGATGGCGAGCATAAGCAACATGAAGGAAGTATCCTCCGTGTCGAACAGCAATGTTTCGGTCGTGATTTTGGAGTTTAATGACAGCACGGATATGAATACGGCTACGATCGACATGCGGGAGAGCCTGGATATGGTTTCTTCCCAGTGGGACGACACGATCGGAAGTCCGACGATCATGAAGATCAACCCCGATATGATGCCGATCATGGTGGCGGCGATCGATTTTGAAAATATTGACCGCGTCGAGGTGACGAACCGCGCGAAGACCGACATTATCCCGGATCTTGAGAGCGTGGAGGGCGTGGCGTCCGTCAATACGTCCGGAGAGGTGCAGAAAAAGGTGGAGGTGATCATCCAGCAGGATAAGCTGGATAAGATGAATAAAAAGGTGAAGGCTGCCGTGGAGGGCAAGCTGGACGACGCGAAGGAGAAAATCTCCAAAAATAAAAAGAAGATCAAAGACGGGAAGGACACGCTGAGCAAACAGCAGCAGAAGACGGCGGAGGAACTGGCCAAAGGGGAGTCGAAGCTGGCGAAGTCGTCGGAGAAGATGGAAAAGACGCTGAAAAAACTGAATAACAGCTTAAAACAGCTGGAATCGAAGGAAAAGACGCTCCTCGATTCGGAAAAGCAGATGAACGAGGGCACGGCGCAGATCAAGACGCAGAAAGCGACGCTGGAGTCCACGATCAAGACGCTGACGAACGCGAAGAGCGGGTTGGAACAGTTACAGAACGGGTTCAAAGGATTAGAGGCGCAGAAGCAGGCGATCGAGGCACAGATTGCCGCGAACGGGGAGTCCACGGAACTCCGCATGAAGCTGGAGGCCGTGAATGCGCAGATCAGCGTGCTGCAGTCGAAGTTAAAAGAGCAGGGGATCAAAGAAGACGAACTGCCTGCGAAACTGGTGGAGGCAGAGCAGGGACTGGCAAAGGCGCAGGCCGGGCTGACGCAGATCAACGAGCAGGAAACAAAGCTGAAAAAGGGCAGGGAGGAACTGGCGAAAGGAAAGAAACAGATCGCGGCGGCAAAGAAGCAGCTGACGGACGCGAAGGCGAAACTGCAGAAAGGGCAGCTATCTGTAGAAGAGGCGGCACAGGAACTCAGTAAGCAGAAAGTGTTAGCCGCCATCAAACTCAGCGTGGCGGAGATGGAAGTCTCAAATGGGGAGAGCAAGCTCAATGAGGCGGAGAATACGCTGAAAGATTCGTCGAAGACGACGAAGGAAAATACGGATCTGGAAAATATCATTACGAAGAGCATGGTGGAAGGCATCCTGACGGCGGAAAACTTTGATATGCCGGCGGGATACATTACGGATGACGACGCGTCCTATCTCGTGAAGGTAGGGGAGAAGATCGAGTCCGATGAGGACGTGGAAGACCTTGTCATCTGCGACATGGATCTCGACGGACTTGATCCGATCAAACTGTCGGATGTGGCGGATGTGGCAGTCACGGATAATTCCGAGGATATGTATGTGATGGTAAACGGAAATCCGGCAGTAGCTGTCACGATGGAGAAGGCGACCGGATTTTCGACCGGCGATGTGACCGGGCGGCTGGCGGAGCGGTTCAGTGATCTGGAAAAGGAAAATGAGGGGCTTCACGTCAGCATCCTGATGAACCAGGGTGTCTATATCAATCTCGTGGTGGACTCGGTGGTCCAGAACCTGCTGGTCGGCGGATTGCTGTCCATCATCATCCTGTTTTTGTTCCTCTGGGATCTGCGGCCGACGATCATCGTCGCCTGCTCGATTCCGCTCAGTGTCGTGACGGCGATCGTGCTCATGTATTTCAGCGGCGTGACGCTCAATATCATTTCGTTGTCGGGTCTGGCGCTTGGCGTCGGGATGCTTGTCGATAACTCGGTCGTCGTGATCGAGAACGTGTTCCGTCTGCGAAATGAAGAAGGGTACGGCATCAAAGAGGCCGCCGTGGACGGAGCGAGACAGGTGGCGGGCGCGATCATGGCATCGACGCTGACGACGATCTGTGTATTTGCCCCGATCATCTTTACCGAGGGGATTACGAGACAGCTGTTTACCGACCTCGGACTGACGCTTGCCTATTCGTTGCTCGCCAGCCTCGTCGTCAGCCTGACGCTCGTGCCGGCGATGTCGCGGGGTATGCTGCGCAGGACGAAGAAGAAAGAGAAGGAGGGCGTGATTGGAAAGATCCAGAATATATATGCCCGTGTGCTTTCCGTGCTGCTCCATAAAAAGGCGCTCGTGCTCATCGGCTCGTTCGTGCTGCTCATCGTTTTTGCTGTACTCTCCGTGTCACGGGGAACGGCGTTCATGCCGGAGATGGAGAGTCCGCAGATGACGCTTACCGTTTCTGCACCGGAGGATCAGACAGTGACGGAGGATCAGCTGCGCGATGTTTCCACGGAAATGATGGAGTGGATGAAAGAGATCGACGGGATCGAGACGATCGGCGCCGTGTCCGGCGGGGGCGGCGTCATGTCGTCGATGTCCGGCGCCGGGAATGAGGCGATCTCGATGTATCTTCTGCTCGATGAGGACACAGACCGCACAAATGCGGAAATCAAAGAAGAAATAGAGAAAAATGTGGACGAGAAGGGGTATCCGTGCGTCGTTTCGGTAAATTCTTCCGCCATGGATATGAGCGCGATGTTTGGCTCGGGTATTACCATTGAGATACGGGGAAAAGATCTGGATAAGCTGCAGGCGGCCACCGAAGGGGTGATCGGCCGGATCCAGGATGTCGAGGGAATTACGGAGGTGACGAACGGTTTAGAGGACAGCAGCCAGGAGTTCCGTATCACCGTCGATAAGGCAAAGGCGATGAGGTATTCGCTCACGGTGGCACAGGTGTTCCAGCAGATCAACGCGAAGGTAAAGGACGCCAGTTCCGCGACGACGATCTCGACCGATACCGACGAATTGAACGTATATGTCAGTGATGAAAAAGATACGTCGCTGACACGCAAGGATCTGAGGAAAATGAAGATCGAATATACCGATACGATGACGCAGAAGAAGAAAAAGGTGAAGCTGAGTAAGATTGCCGCCTTTGCGATGGCGGATTCGCCGGATTCGATCAACCGGAAGAAGCAGACCCGCTATATGACTGTGTCGGCGACGATTGACGACGACCACAATATCGGTCTCGTCAGCAACGAGATCAAAGAGGCGCTCGAAGGCTACGAAGTTCCGGCCGGATACACGATGGAGTTTACCGGAGAGGATGAGACGATCAACGAGTCGATGCAGCAGGTGCTTTTGATGCTTGTCGTTGCCGTGCTGTTTATGTACCTGATCATGGTGGCGCAGTTCCAGTCGCTGCTATCGCCATTTATCATCATGTTTACGATCCCACTCGCGTTTACCGGCGGTTTTATGGGACTGTGGGTGTCGGGAAGCGAGGTCAGTGTCATCGCGATGATTGGTTTCGTCATGCTGTCCGGTATTATCGTAAATAACGGTATCGTGCTCGTGGATTATATCAACCAGCTGAGGGAGGACGGCGAGGAAAAATACGCGGCGATCGTGGAAGCCGGGAGGACGAGGCTTCGTCCAATCCTCATGACGGCGCTGACGACGATCCTCGGTCTGATCCCAATGATCGTAAGTTCAGACAGCGGTTCGGATATGGTGCGCCCGATGGCGGTCGTAACGATCGGGGGACTTGTGTATGGTACACTGCTCACGTTGTTTGTCGTACCGTGTATTTACGCGATCCTGAATCGGAAAAAGTATAAATCTAATGTGAAGGAATAAACGGTAAAGAAAATGATTGTGAAAGAAGATTCGGAGTGAACAAAAAGTGAACGAGGGGAGATTTCGTATGGAAAAAGCTGCGCCGATCGGTGTGTTTGATTCCGGCCTTGGCGGCCTTACAGTGATGCGGGAGATCATGCGCCAGCTTCCGGAGGAAAATCTGCTGTATTTTGGGGACACGGCGCGGGTCCCTTATGGGAGCAAGTCAAAAAACACGGTCTGCCGCTACAGCAGGCAGATTGTGCGGTTTCTGCAGTCGCGTCACGTAAAAGCGATCGTGATCGCCTGTAATACGGCGAGCGCGCTTGCCTTTGATGATATTCGGGATGAGATCGATATTCCGATCATCGGGGTTGTGGAGCCGGGAGCGATGATGGCGGCGGATACGACGAAGACGAACAACATCGGCGTCATTGGCACCGAAAGCACGGTGAAGAGCGGGATTTACGATAAATTCCTGCACCGGATCAATCCGGATATTACCGTTGTGAGCAAGGCGTGCCCGCTGTTTGTCCCGCT
Organism: uncultured Eubacterium sp.; assembly: GCA_910584065.1. Classification (GTDB taxonomy): domain Bacteria; phylum Bacillota; class Clostridia; order Lachnospirales; family Lachnospiraceae; genus Eubacterium_F. The sequence goes on along the minus strand of CAJTZN010000004.1, from coordinate 42,503 downwards.
GGTCGAGGAGGGTCTGTGGGAAGACCGGATTACCGAGGATATTGCCGGCCGCTATTTGCATGAGTTAAAGGAATATGAGATCGACGCGCTCGTTCTCGGCTGTACCCATTATCCGCTGCTGCGCCGGATCATCGGCCGGGAGATGGGAGATCAGGTAAAACTGGTCAATCCGGCATATGAGACGGCGAAATCCCTCAAGGTCCTTCTTGCCAGACACGATCTGCTCCGTCCGTCAGGCATAGATGACAAGGAGCCCACATATGATTATTATGTCAGTGACGGCGTGGAAAAATTCATTTCCTTTGCGGGGGATGTTTTGTCGTGCCATGTGGGAAAGGCGGAAGTGGTGAATATTGAATCGTATTAAAAAGAGCAGAAGGCAGGGTGATAGCCGGGGTACACGTCCGGGGAGAGGCCGCGGATGGAAGATCGTCCTCGCTGCGGCCATATTTTGTATCGTGCCGGTCGAGACGGGCTGGATTTTAAACGGCGTGCGCGCGGATGCCGTCGTGCCGATCGAGGTGGACGCCGAGGAATTTCGTTGTTTTGATATCAAGGCGGATGCGCTCAGGGAGATGGGGCGTTTTACGGAGAAAAAGTGCCGGTTACTGGCGCGCCAGCTCTTGTATGGAAAAAGCAGTGTTCCGTTCTCGTTCTCGCTGCAGTTAGATGAAAAAGTGGTGGACTCGTATGCGGATGCGTTTGCCACCGTGCTGAGCGACGTCATCTGTTTTCCGGTCGCGCTGGACGGCGTGGGCGGACAGACGCTCTCGTACGAAAATTCGTGGGGGACGGCGAGAAATTACGGCGGCGACAGGAGGCATGAGGGCGTGGATATCATGACGTCCAACAACGTGCCGGGGTATTTTCCGGCCGTCAGCATTTGTGACGGTGTGGTGGAGAAAATGGGCTGGCTCGAACTGGGCGGCTACCGCATCGGTATCCGCAGCGAGCACGGCATGTATGCCTATTACGCCCATATGGATTCGTACCGGGAGGGCTTAAAGACCGGGGATTCTGTGCGGGCGGGCGAAACGCTCGGGTATTTGGGAAACACGGGCTACGGCAAAGAGGGAACGAAGGGGAAGTTTGACGTGCATCTCCACTTCGGGATGTACATTGATATTGCGGGGGAGGAAACGAGTGTGAATCCCTATGAGATTTTACGGTATTTGGAGGGGCAAGATGAATCAGTGGAAGGGAACGAAATGTGAACCAGGTTATATCGAGAGACAGAAACGGTTTCAGGCTGTGATGCTGCTCGTATTTATCGCCATCGGGATCGGTCTGTTCCTGATCGGCTATCTGGCGACGAAAACGCGGGCCAATGTATTTACGGTACTCGCCATTTTGATGGTGCTGCCCGGGGCGAAGCGGGTTATCGCGCTCGTCGTCATGGTGCCGCGCCGCTCGGTGGAGCAGAGTCGGTATGAGCGGATGAGGGAGACGATCTCGCCAGAGGCGGTGCTTTTGACCGATTATGTATTTACCTCTTCGGAGAAGATCATGAATCTCGACTTCGTCATTGTGGAGGGGCGCGAGGTCACGGGGATCCGGTCGGTGAATGAGAGAGGCCGCGCCGGGGAAACCGGGGAGTATATGAGGGAGTATTTGAAAAAGGGGATCGCGGGTGTGGCAGACGGCTACCGCGTGAACATACTCGATTCGGATGAGGCTTTTTACCGGCAGTATGAGCGGGCTGAACGGGGGGAGGATGCGGATACGCTGGCTGGATCCGGTTCGGAGACGGCAGATGTGACGGAAACGATAGACGCGACAGAAACGACAGATGTGACGGAAACGATAGACGCGACAGAAACGATAGACGCGACAGACACACAGGCTGAAGTAGTAAAGTTTCTGAAAATACTGGCGGTGTGACGAGGGCAGAAATGAAGGAAATAACGATCGGGAAAAACCAGTGCGGCCAGAGGCTGGACAAGTTTCTGGCAAAAGTGCTGCGGGAGGCCCCGAAAAGCTTCCTATATAAAATGCTCCGCAAAAAGAATATCAAGCTGAATGGGAAGCGGGCACAGGGAAATGAGAAGCTGGAAGAGGGGGATGTCGTGGCGTTGTACCTCTCGGAGGAAACACTTGCGAAGTTTTCCGGTGCTCCAGACGGGAAAGATTCGTCTTTGGCGCAGAAGACCGGCGCTCCTTTGGATATTATTTATGAGAACGAGCATATCGCCCTGATTAACAAGCCAGCTGGGCTGCTGTCGCAGAAGGCGAAGCCGGACGATGTGAGTCTGGTGGAACTGTTTACGCAGTATGCCGGGGTGCGGGAAGAGGGATTTTCTCCGGGAATCTGTAACCGGCTCGACCGGAACACGAGCGGCATCGTCGTGGCGGGGAAGACGCTTTTCGGGTTGCAGAGCATGTCGCAATTGTTTCGGGACCGGCAGATCAAAAAGTATTATCTGGCGGTCGTGGAAGGTGTGGTAGAGCAGGATTTTACCGCGGAAGGATATTTGCGCAGGGATGAAAAGAGGAACCAGTCACAGCTGTTTGATACGCAGGTACCGGGCAGTTCTTATATTAAAACAGGATATAATCCGCTGGAGTGCGACGGGACCTATACGCTTTTGCGCGTACGGCTTTTCACCGGGAAGACACATCAGATCCGCAGCCATCTCAGCAGCTTGTCGCATCCGATCGTCGGCGATGTGAAGTACGGGGGATGTGTTTCGGGGCGTGTGCGGCGGCAGCTGTTACATGCGTATGAGATCGCGTTTCCTGAGATGGACGAGCCGTTCCGTGATCTGAGCGGCAGGAGTTTTTTTGCCGGGGTACCGGATGATTTTTATAACGTAGGTAAATTTAAATTTAATAAAAATTATAATAGAAGAAAGGATGAGGAAAGATGAAAAAGGCAGTGATGTTATTTGCAAAAGGATATGAAGAAGTGGAGGCTTTGATGACCGTGGATCTTCTGCGGCGGGGGGGCGTGGATGTGAAAATGGCGTCGATCACCGAGGAGATGACCGTGTGTGGTTCGCATGGGATTCAGGTGGGGATGGATACGAAACTGGCGGATGTAGAACTGGATCAGGTGGACGCTGTCATCATCCCGGGCGGTAAAGAAGGTACGGACAGGCTCGGTGCGGATGAGGCTGTCTGCCACACGCTGCAGCGTGCGTTCGAGGCCGGAAAGGTTGTGGCAGCGATCTGTGCGGCGCCGTCGGTACTCGGGGCGTGCGGGATCTTAGAGGGGAAACGTGCGACGTGTTATCCGGGGTTTGAGGGGAAACTTACGGGAGCGGAATTTGTCGATGAGATGGCCGTGGTGGACGGAAATGTCGTGACGAGCCGGGGACTGGGGACTTCGATGGAGTTTGGGTTTGCGCTTTTGGAGGTTCTGGTTTCGAAGGAGACGGCGGAGAAGGTGAGAGGGGAGATTGTTTTTAAGTACCATTCCTGAATCTGCAGCCCTTTTCGACTAGAAATTTTTCCATTTATCAAAAAACAGACATCAAAATGTGATATTTTTGGTGTCTGTTTTGTTATTATAGTGAAAGGCCTTTCAAAATTCGCCAAGTAAAAACGAACATGACAACATTAGGAGGTGAGTGGATCGTGTCGGAAGAGGAATATGTGGGCTATGTCATACAATATTCAGATATGGTCTTACGCATTGCCGTAAATTATTGTAAAGAACTGCCGGACGCAGAGGATATGGTGCAGGATGTATTTTTAAAACTGTACGAGTCACGGAGCCGTTTTGCGGACGAGGAACACGCCAGGCGCTGGCTGATCCGTGTGACGGTAAATCTCTGTAAGAACCACCTGAAATCTGCCTGGCGGCGCCGGACGCAGCTGGTGGAGCAGGAGAAGATGGAGTCTGTTTTTGAGCAGGCGCCCTGCGGCTGCACGGCAGAGGCGGGAGGGGACGGCGGGGAGGATGCTTTATTTGAGGCGGTGGTTTCGCTTCCAGAAAAGTACCGCAGTGTGGTGCATCTGTATTACTATGAAGATTATTCGGTAAAGGAGATCGCGCAAATACTGCAGCGGAAGGAAACGACGATCCAGACCAGACTGATGAGGGCGAGAAAGATGTTGAAGCAGAAGTTGAAAGGAGCGTGGCAGGATGAAGAATGCGAATAAGGATTATTATAAGCGCGTGTATGGTAAGGTCAATGCTTCTGACGAATTGAAAGAAAGGCTGATGGATATGAAAAACATGGAAAACAGGAACAGAAAGAATAAAAGGACGGCGTGGAAGGCAGCCGTGGCAGCGGCCGCTGTTGTTGTGGCGTTGCCGGCAGGTATTTTCGCGGCTACTAAGTACTGGGGGATCGGCGATTTTATGTCCGAGTATGGAGGGACGACGCTTTCACCGGAGGCGAATGATCTGATCGAGACAGACATTGAACAGGTGAAAAAGGACGAAGAAGCGGAGCAGATGCCGGTCGAATTTACCGTGCGCGAGTCGTTGTGCGACAGGGGATCGGTCAGTATCATTGTGGAGGCGAGAGCGAAGGAGCGCGGGAAGTATCTGCTGATAGGTCCGGATTCCGAGGAAACAGATCCCGTGTCAGATCTGGGCATTAAAAAGGATAAGAGGAGGATGGGTCAATATGCAAAGGACAAGGGATTGGAGATTTTAAGGGTTGGTACTGGATTTGACTATCAGAGCGGCTTTTTCCCAGATTCCTGCAGTGTAGAATATAAACAGGTTGAGGACGATGTGCTTAATTTGTGTATCAGGGCAGAACGGGAGAAGGATCAGAATGACCTTCATGTCGTATTGAGTAATACGGTACAGAGAGCCCCGGGAAGTGACCCGATCGTTTCCACGAATTCCTTCGAGCTGACGGATAAGAGTTCCTCTGACCAGATGGAGTACAAAGCGAAAAGGGCGATGAAGGTCAAAGGCACATCTGCGGAAGTGACGAAGGTCACTGTGGAAAAAACCGAGGTAGGCAATTATATCAACATTTATTATACGTATTCGGAAGAAGTTGAAGAGGATGCGCTCATGTTCCGCATGAAGAACAGCAAGGACTCGGAGGAATGGGAATTTAAGACAGGCCGTACGGACAAACTTGAGGATGGGACCTATCGGTGCAGACTGGACTACGAGAGCGGAGAATTGCCGAAAACATGTGTGTTAGAAGCGTTTGACTACGAAGAGAAAAACGTGTTCGAACAATTTAAGGTTTCACTATCGCGATAGTTAAATTTTAAAAAACTATTGCATTCATAATTTTAGTGTGCTATAATGACAGACGGTTACGAAGATTTTCGTGCCAAATAATCATTACAAGGGGGAACTTTTAATATGAAAAGGTTCGCAAAGAAGGCATTGGCCGGAACTTTGTCATTGGCAATGGTTCTTAGTCTCGGTGTCGTATCCAACCCGGACACGGCCTCGGCGGCTAAAGTGAAGGTGAAAAAAGTGACAGTGAAGTCACCTTCCGGCAAAACAGCCTATGTCGCTAAAGGAAAGAAAGTGAAACTGACAACGACGGTTAAGGTTACTCCGAACAAGAGTGCCAACAAGAAAGTAACGTATAAATCAGCAAATTCCAGAATTGCAAAAGTGAACAGCAAAGGACAGATCACGGGCGTAAAAGTGGGAAATACGAAGATTACGGTTACTTCCAAGAAGAACAAGAAGAAAAAAGCTTCGATCAAGGTTGTAGTCAAGAACGTGGCAGTTTCAAAAGTGAAACTGAACGTGAAAAAAGTGACGCTTGCCGTAGGAGCAAAGAAGACGCTGAAAGCGACGATCTCTCCTAAAAACGCCAGCAAGACGATTCAGTGGACGACTTCGAAAAAGAAGGTAGCTACTGTTTCGGCCAAAGGCGTGGTAAAAGGTAAAAAAGAGGGCTCGGCTACGATCACGGCTCTGGCTGCGGATGGTTCCGGCAAAAAAGCCAGCTGTAAGGTGACGGTAGGCGCTGGTATCAAAAACGTGGAAGTGCCGAATGCGGGTGTTGTTCGCGTAACACTGTCGAGCGCGAAGAAGCTTACGGCTGCGAACTTTGTCATTCAGAACAAGAAGACGCCAAACGGTGCTTATAGTACGTCCGAAGGCGTGGAGAGTGTTGTGACGAACGACGGCGGTAAGACGTATGATGTCGAACTCGACAACGAGAGCGGCATAGGCAGTTACTCTTACGTGAAAGTAACAGTATCTGCACTGAAAGTCGACAAGTCAAAAGAAGTTTATGTCGGAAATGTTCCATCCAGTACGTCATATGGCGTTGTGAATACGGTGAGCCGTGTGACAGGAAAAGTCGGAGACAGCTTCGAAGAGGGACTGTATCTGGACGACGTAGACAGCACAGGCGTGGTAAAATATTCTGTTACAGGACTTCCGGAAGGCTTAAAGGCATATGTAAGTAAAGATGCGACGAGCATTTCGGTAAAAGGTAAATTTAAGAAAGTTGAGAACGGAACGACTGCTGTGTTGACCGGCGTTGACGAGGCAGGCAAGACGTTCAAGAAAAATTACGTGTTCTATGTTGGAGATGAGAATACGATCGTAGGTAACTTCCTTGGCGATACGATTCTTGCTTACGATGCGGCAGATGATCCGAATACGCCGTTCATCAATGAAGCTTCCGGCCATATCTTTGGCTATGATGAAATTGATGAACTGGGTAACGGCGTGATCGCTGGTGGTTCCGGTTCCTATGAGTACGTGGCAACGGGTCTTCCGGCGCAGGTAGATACGATGACCGTAGAGGGCGTTCTTCATCATAAATCCGACGCAAAGGGCGATTATGAGGCAGTACCGGCCGCTACGTACAATGTAAGCGTGACGGTAAGAGATAAGAAGAACCCGAATATTCAGGCAACATTCCCATTTGCGCTTTCGGTCGTATCTGGCGTGACACTGACGGGTACGGTAAAGGATGCTTCCGGAGCTCCGGCGAAGAATATCAATGTTGCTGGTAATACGAAGCGCGATGAGTACGGAAGGTATGAACGTTTCAGTACGTATTCGAGAGCAAACGGCACGTATAAGGTAAGGGTGATCCCGGGAGTATATTCACAGGGGATCTACTATAGTGGCGGATACTGCTATACAGTAGGCAACAGTTACGCAGCTGGCACAGTGACGAAAGATTTCACCCTTCCGCTCTTCAAAGTGAAAGTGATGCCATCGGTTGCGGGCGCGGCCGCTTATGATCTGGATGACACGACATATGTGTACGACGCGAACGGCGTTGCTACAGAGATTGAAGTGGATGAGGATGACTTTAGCCTGTACGCGTATCTGAAGGCAGGAACGTATGAATTTTCACCGGCGTCAGAAAAATACGATGACCTCGTGGAAGCTTATTCGAAAGTAAGTACGCGTCCGAGCGGCTGGACGTATCTGGATGAGGATGACTTCCTTGGTTATTATCAGCTGACGGGTGCATTCAACGTAGCAGGAAACGCTGCGGTTCAGGTGGCAGCTACCAAAGTGGAAAATCAGTAAAATAAGATTATGAGAAAAGTTCCGGGGGAATTCCTCCGGGCTTTTCTTTTTTTGTTGCGTTTTTCCTACATGGCATATATAATATGTTTATATGTCAGAAGGAGGTAAGGATATGGCGAATTTTGTCTGTAAGCCGTTTCATGGTTTCCACCGGTACGAGGTAATGGTACCCGGTTCCAAAAGCATGACCAACCGGGCGCTGCTCATCGGAGCGCTGGCGCAGGGGAAAACGGTCCTGCGGGGCGTTTTGTTCAGCGAGGACTCACGCGTGTTCATGCGGGCGTTACAGGATATCGGGTTCCGGGTGGAGATAGAGGAAACAGAAAAAGTAGTGACGATCGAAGGGCTTGGCGGCAGGCTTCCGCTGGCGGAAGCGGATACGGGAGAAGCGGGCAGAACGCCGGATCGCGAAAGTGGATGGCGGAAGGTGTATGTGGGGAGCGCCGGAACGGCGGCGCGGTTTCTCACAGCATTACTTGCGCTGTCGGGACAAAAATTTGTCGTCGAAGCGTCCGAACAGATGAAGAAGCGACCGATGGAGCCGCTTTTGCGCGCGCTCGAGATGCTCGGCGCCCGGTTTGAGTATTTGGAAAAGCCATATTCCTTTCCGTTCCGGATCTGCGGGAGGGAAGAAAAGAATCCGGACTGTGTGGAATTGAATATTGATGCGAGCAGTCAGTTTTTGAGCGCGCTTTTGTTGTGCGGCGTGATGTGCCGGGAGGGAATGACGATCCGTCTGACGGGGACGAGAAGCGCGCGCGCCTACGTCGGGATTTCGATGGATATGATGGGAGAATTTGGCTGTCAGACCGAGCAGCTGGATGAAGATACATACCGGGTGCTGCCGGAGCAGATGTACCGGGGCGGCGAGTACCAGATCGAGCCGGATGTGTCGGCGGCCTGCTATTTTTACGGGCTCGCGGCGGTGACAGGGGGAGAGGCGAAGGTGATGCACGTGCACCGCGCGACGTCACAGGGCGACATCAGGTTTTTGGATGTGCTGGAGAAAATGGGATGCCAGGTCAGGGAGGAAGCGGACGGCATCGTGGTGACTGGGAACGAAGATGGGAGATTGGAAGGCGTGCATGTCTGTATGAGTGATTTCTCGGATCAGACGATGACGCTCGCCGCGCTGGCGCCGTTTGCGCAAGGCGATACGGTGATCGACGGCATCGGCCATATCCGCAGGCAGGAGTCGGACCGGATCCGCGGGATCGTCACCGAATTAACGCGCATGGGAATCTCGTGTGAGGAGAGGGAGGATGGATTGACGATCCATCCGGGCGCGGTCAGGCCGGCGGTCATTTCGACGTATGACGACCACCGGATGGCGATGGCGTTTGCGCTCACGGGATGCCGGGCGGAAGGGATCGTGATCGACAACCCGGAGTGCTGTAAAAAAACGTTTGAAAATTACTTTGATATATTGACAAATCTTGGTTTAATACCTAAAATATAGGAAGAAAGTATGAGGAATGGAGGAAGAGGATGAAAAAGATAGCGGATATTTTGAGGGAGAAACTGGAGGATGGATTTGAAAGGGCGGGATATGACGCAAAATACGGGATGGTTTCGGTGTCAAACCGGCCGGATCTGTGCCAGTATCAGTGCAACGGCGCGATGGCGGCGGCAAAACAGTATAAAAAGGCGCCGATCCAGATCGCATCGGAAGTGATCGAGCAGTTAAAGGAGGATTCATCTTTTAAAACAATAGAGGCGGCCCCGCCGGGATTTATCAATATAACAATCAGCGGCAGCATGCTTGTGGAGATGGCAGCCGGGATGATGAGGGAAGAAAAGTTTGGGCTGGAACATACTAAGGCGCCGAAAAAAGTGCTCATCGATTACGGCGGTCCGAATGTAGCCAAACCGCTTCACGTCGGGCATCTGCGCCCGGCAGTGATTGGAGAGAGCGTGAAGAGGATCCTGCGCTATATGGGTGACGATGTCATCGGGGATGTCCATCTCGGTGACTGGGGGTTACAGATCGGCCTTGTCATTACCGAAGTGAAACACCGTCAGCCGGACCTTCCCTATTTTGATGAAACGTTTACCGGCGATTATCCGGCGGAGCCGCCGTTTACGATTACCGACCTATCCGAGATCTATCCGTACGCCAGCAGCTATTCCAAAGAGCACGAGGAATATTTGCTCGAGGCGCAGCAGATGACCGCGAAGTTCCAGGATGGCGACCGGGGCTGCCGGGCACTGTGGGATCACATCCTCCGTGTCTCTATACCGAATTTAAAAGAAAATTACCGCAAACTCGAGGTGGAATTCGATCTCTGGAAAAAGGAAAGCGACGTGCAGGATTATATTCCCGAGATGGTCGAGAAGATGAAGGCGGATGGCGTCGCGCATGAAAGCGAGGGAGCGCTGGTCATCGATGTGACAGAGGAGAGTGATAAAAAAGAAATCCCGCCGTGTATTATCGTGAAGTCAAACGGCGCGACCCTCTATGCGACGACAGATCTCGCTACAATAGTAGAACGTGAAACGCTTTTTGCACCGGATCAGATCATTTATGTGACGGATAAGCGGCAGGCGCTGCATTTTACACAGGTGTTCCGCGCGGCGAAGAAGGCAGGACTGACAAAAAAAGAGACGGAATTTTTCTTTCTTGGCAACGGAACGATGAACGGCAAGGACGGAAAGCCGTTTAAGACGCGCGACGGCGGCGTTCTCCGGCTCCAGCAGCTGCGCGAGGACGTCTGTCAGAAGGTATATGAAAAAATAAAAGACAGCCGTGATTACGCGGAGGAAGAGGCGAGGGACATCGCGGAGAAGGTCGGCCTGGCGGCGATCAAGTACGGGGACCTGTCAAATCAGATTGCGAAAGATTATATTTTTGATATGGACCGTTTTACGTCATTTGAGGGCAATACGGGCCCTTATATCCTGTATACGATCGTCCGCATGAAGTCGCTGCTCAGTAAGTACGAGAACGAGGGGGGGAGGCTCGTTCCGAACGGGGACCCGTCGCTTCTTCTGCCGCCGGAAAATGGCAGCGAGACGGATCTTTACCTGTCACTTGCCAAATACGCGGATACGATGGAGGCGGCCTATGAGGAAAAAGCGCCGCATAAGATTTGTCAGTTTATTTATGAATTGAGTGACAGTCTGAACCGTTTTTACCACGAAAATAAAATTCTCAGTAATGAGGATGAGGCGAAAAAGCAATCCTATATACAAATGTTGGTTTTAGTAAAAAATATGCTGGAACAATGTATCTATCTGCTGGGATTTTCGGCACCGGAAAGGATGTGAGCCCATGTTTGTGGGGCGTAAGAAGGAGCTGGCGGAACTGACGGCGGGCAGTAAGAAGAGCGGAGTACCCGTGGTCGTCCTGTACGGCAGGGAAGGCGTGGGAAAGACCACGCTGGCAAGGGAGTTTGCCAGAGAGAGAAACTGTGTGTACTATCTGGGGCGGGAACTCTCGAAAGAGGAACAGAAACGGTATTTTCAGGATGTTCTCGGGCAGGTGACGGAGCTTGTAAACAAAGCGGTGAGGGCAGCTTTATCTGCCACGGCAACGGAAGCAGCTAAAGCAGCTGAAGCGGCGGAAAAGATCTGCATGATCGTAGATGAGTTTGACGTGATGGAAAAGGCATATAAGGACTTTTTTGCGGAGCTGGATGCGTATGTCACGGATTCGGCGTGGGAGGACCGCGTGATGATCCTTCTTATCAGTTCGTCGGTTCAGTGGGTGGAAAATCAGATGACGGACGATATGGGAGCTTTTTCCGCACGCGTTGTTCAGGTCATGAAGCTGAAAGAATTTACGTTTTTGGAAATGGTAAACCGGTTTCCGGGGAGCACGACAGAGGAATGCATTACGATCTACAGCATTTTGGGCGGCGTGCCGGGGTATCTCGATTTGTGGGATCCGTCGGAAACAGTGAGGGAAAATATCATCCGTCTCATGCTTCTGCCCGGCGGGCCGCTGCGAAAAGAGGCTGCCCGGTTCCTCAAGACGAGTTTGCGGGAACTGCCGTTTTATAACACGATCTTATCCGTGCTCGCCGAGGATGAACCGAAGTTAAATTATCTTTATAACCGTACCGGGTTCAGCCGCGCGAAAATATCGGTGTATATTAAAAATCTCATACAGATTGATGTGGCGGAAAAGTATTTTTCGTATGAGCCGAAAAAGAAAGAGTATGTCCTGAAAGGATTATACGGTATTTCCGACCGCTTTCTGCATTTTTGGTATAAATTCATTTTTCCAAACAGTTCCGCGCTGGAGTACGAGGAAGCAGAACAGTTTTATAAAAATTATATCGAGAATAAACTTTACGAATTTGTAGAACAGACGTATATCCGGGTATGCAAGGAGTTTCTTGTTTTGATGGGGCAGTACGGAAAACTGCCGGCAGCGTTTGATCAGCCCGAATCGTTTTATGGAAAAGAAGGCGTGATTCCCATCGTTTTAACAGGAAAGGATGGAAAACTGCTCGTCGCATCGTGTAAATGGTCGGCGGAGCCGATGACGGGCGCCGATTTCGAGGAACTTTTGAAACGAACAGAGCAGCTCGGACAGGAAGCCGATTATTATTATCTTTTCTCAAAAGAGGGCTTTCGCAGTGAACTGTCGGCAGCGGTGTCCGGCATGGATAACATTGAACTGATCGATCTGGAGAGTTTATAGAAGCAAAAAGGGGATGAACAGGTATGTATCGAGAGTTGGAAAATTTGATCATGTACGGGAAGCTGAGGGAAGATCCCATTTTGATGGAACTGAGCGGCATTATCCGGGAAGTGTCGGAAAAACAGGACGACGCCCATGCGGAATCGGCTGTGAGGGACATTTATAACCAGATATACCGGATACTGGAAACAGCTACCCGCTACGGATTTGACGATAATCTATGGCATTGTTATATCGCCTATCTCCTCGCATCGGATGAAAATCCGTTTAGCGTCGTGTGCGAAAAGGTGGGCGTCGACCACGCGCGGGAAGACCAGGCGAGTGTAAATGAAATTGTAAAACACGATATGAACTGTCTGTTCCGCCTGTTCCATTATGATTTTGCGGAGGTTGAGCAGGCGCTGTCGATCAACTGCTTCTCACTTCTCACGCATTACCGCTCGATTGCCAAAGATGAGAATACGTATAATAAAAGCGTCAGTGAAAAAGTGAAAGAACTGGCGGGCGAGTTGGCGGGAACGACAGACGGATATGGCTTTTTTGTCGTAGTCACCGATTTCTATAAGAAATATGGCGTTGGTAAATTTGGATTAAACAAGGCGTTCCGGCTGAAGGATGCGCAGGCAGCGGATGGAGCGATGTCCAGTGAGTCGATGCCATGCGATGGCATGCCATACAGAGTCATGCCGTATGAGGCCGAACTCGTGCCGATCACACATACGAGTGACGTGTCACTGTCGCATCTGGTCGGCTATGAGATCCAGAAACAGCAGCTGATTGACAATACGGAGGCGTTTGTCGAGGGGCGCCGGGCGAATAACTGTCTTCTGTTTGGCGACAGCGGAACGGGAAAATCGACCTGCATGAAAGCCATATTAAACCGCTATTATGACAGGGGACTGCGGATGATCGAGATTTATAAGCACCAGTTCCACCAGTTGTCAAATATCATCGGGCAGATCAAGAACCGAAACTATAAATTCATTATCTACATGGATGATCTTTCGTTTGAGGAATTTGAGATCGAGTATAAATACTTAAAAGCGGTGATCGAGGGCGGTCTGGAGGTCAAGCCGGATAATGTCCTCATCTATGCCACATCCAACCGGAGGCATCTGATCCGCGAGACGTGGAGTGACCGTTCGGATATGTCGAGCGACGAACTCCACCGCTCCGATACGATGCAGGAGAAATTATCCCTCGTGGCGCGGTTTGGCGTGAGCATCAATTTTTCACGGCCTTCCAAAAAGGAATTCGAGGAGATCGTGCTCGGACTCGCTGCGCAAAATGCTGATTTAACACTTTCGAAAGAAGAAATCCTGCAGAAAGCAAACGCCTGGAGCGTTCGGAACGGCGGGTATTCCGGACGTGTGGCAGAACAGTTTATCACACATTTGAAAGGACAGAATTCGTATGTTTGAGAAATTTTTTCCAGATGAAACCGTATCATCTACGTATGAAATTGATTTCGAGAGCTTATATGAAGAGGGATTCCGGGGAATCCTGTTTGATATTGACAATACGCTGGTGGAGCATGGCATGGATGCGAACAGCCAGGCGGTCGAACTGTTTGACAGGCTGAAAAAGATCGGTTTTGAGTGCTGCCTTATTTCGAATAACAAAAAGAAGCGGGTCAGCAGTTTTAATGAGCAGATCGGCGCGCATATGGTGTTTGACGCGCATAAGCCGAGCCGGAAAAATTACTTTTACGCGATGGAACTGATGGGGACGGATAAGGACAACACGCTTTTTGTGGGAGACCAGCTGTTCACGGATATATGGGGGGCAAAAAGAAGCGGAATACGGAATATACTGGTCAAACCGATCAGTAAGAAAGAAGAAATACAAATTGTGATCAAACGTTTATTTGAGAAAATTATTTTATCGGAATACCGCAGTAAGAAAAAGAGAAAAAAAGCCGGTATCGGATAAGAAAGGAAAGAAGGATGGATCAGGGATTCTTACCTATGTTGGAAAAAGAGGTGCTCGAAGCGAAAAAACTCGATGGCGTCCTCGTTACTTCACCCGCCAATATGCGGAAATGCAGCGGTTTCAGGGGAGAGGGGCTCGTCTATGTATCCAGCGACTTAAAACTTGTTTTAACGGATTCGAGATACACGGTCGCCGCGCGGGAAGAGTGTCCTCAGTTTGAGGTGGCCTTATACAAAAATAATTTGTATGAGTCATGGATTTCTCTGCTCATCGAGCGGTTCGGAAAGGAGCAGGTGTCGCGGCTTGCCATCGGATTTGAGGACGAGTTCATGACGGTGCAGGCAGAGCGGACGATCGAGGCATTATTCCAGAAATACGAGATGACCGGTATCACATGGCTTCCGCTCCATAAGCGGCTCGACCGGCTCCGTTCTATCAAGAGCGCGCGGGAAATCCGTGAGATCGAACAGGCGGAACATATTGGCGATCTGGCGTTTGCAAAGATCGTGCAAAAGCTGGCGGACGTGTATGGCAGCGGTCAGACGATGACGGAAAAGCAGATCGCGGCGTGGATTGAATTTTATATGAAAGAGCTGGGCGCGGAACATACGAGTTTTGATACGATTGCCGCCAGCGGGATCCACTCGTCGATGCCGCATGCGATCCCGACCGACCGGGCGCCGGAGGCCGGGGATTTTCTCACGATGGATTTTGGATGTAAAGTCAACGGTTACTGCTCGGATATGACCCGTACGGTCGTGATCGGCCAGGGCTCCGAAGAGCAAAAGCGCGTGTACGACATCGTTCTTGGCGCGCAGGAAGCGGCGCTTGCGGTCATCCGGCCGGGGATTCGGGGATGTGAGGTGGATGAGGCCGCAAGAAAGGTGATCTCCGACGCCGGTTACGGTGACTGTTTCGGGCATGGACTCGGACACAGCGTCGGGCTGATGATCCACGAGAGACCCTGCTTTTCCTCGAAAGACGAGACAGTTCTGGAGCCGGGAATGGTCATTACGGTCGAGCCGGGCATATACATCGAAGGTGCTTTCGGAGTGCGCATTGAGGATCTCGTCGTCATCACGGAGGATGGCTGCCGGAATCTGACGCATGCGCCGAAAGAGTGGAAGGAAATTGATATCATAGAATAGACGGAAATGGGGAAGATTATGAAACAACCTGAAATTTGTATCCCGATCACCGATGTGACGCGGGATGGTATTATCGGGCGGGCGCGGACGTTCGCCGGCCTGAACGCGGATATGGTGGAGTGGCGGCTGGATTTTTTTGCCGGTTATGAAAAGGAAGTCGTCAGCGTGGCAGAGGAACTGAGGCGCATACTGGAGGGGAAAAAGCTGATCGCCACACTCCGTACCGTGCGGGAAGGCGGGGAGGACAACGGCAGCCGCTTTGATTACCGCGCACTCTTGACGGAACTGGCGGCGAGCGGCGCCCCGCATTTTGTCGATGTCGAGATCCGGCGCGGCCGCGAGACGATGGAGGCGGTTCAAAGCGCCGCGCAAAAGGCCGGAACAAAGGTGATCGGTTCGTATCACGATTTTGAGAACACGCCATCCTGCGAACAGATCGTGTCCATTCTGACGGAGGCGAGAGAACTCGGAGCGCATATGGGGAAATTCGCCTGTATGCCTTCGCGGGAAAAAGAGCAGGGCAGGCGTGATGTGGAGACGCTTCTGGCGGCCACCGAGCAGATGAAAACGGCGTATCCCGAATTTCCGCTGATCACGATGAGCATGGGCGAGATGGGAAAGGACAGCAGGCGCTATGGCGGCCTGTATGGTTCGGAAGTTTCGTTTGCCTGCGTGGGGACGGCGTCGGCTCCGGGGCAGATCGAGCTGGAGGAACTGAACGGGGTGTTCGACCGCATATATTCCGGCCGGAAGCACATTTCGCTCATCGGATTTATGGGCGTGGGAAAATCGACCATTTCACGCGAACTGCACCGCATAACAGGTAAACCGGAGATCGATACGGATGCGCGCATCGTGCAGAGCGAAGGGCGTCCGATCTCCCAGATCTTCGAGGAAGAGGGAGAACCGTACTTCCGCCGGCTCGAGACGGATCTGATCGACGAACTCGGCAGTCTGCCTCCGGCTATCGTTTCGTGCGGCGGCGGGATGGCGATGCGGGACCTCAATGTAAAGAAACTGCGTGCACTGGGCGAGATCGTGCTTCTCACGGCGGAGCCGTCCACCATCTTCGGCAGGGTGAAAAACAGCACGAACCGCCCGCTTCTCAACGGAAATATGAATGTTTCCTATATCGAGGGACTGATGGAGAAACGACGGCCCTTTTACGAAAAGGCGGCTACGCTTTCCGTGGCGACCGACGGCAGGAGCATTCAGGAGATCGCGCAGGAAATTGTGGCAAAAGTCAATGAAAAAAAGGAAAGGTAATATGGCGTATGGAGCTTGTGGAACATCTGTTAGCACAGATCGTCTCTTGGTCGATCCTGCTATTTGAATTTATCGGAGTCGGCATTCTCATCTGGACAGGCTTAAAAGGATTCCGCTGTTATATCAAGGGAAATCCGGAAACGAAGCTGATTCTGGCAAAGGGGATGGCAACCGGACTGGAGTTTAAGCTTGGCAGTGAAATATTGCGTACGGTCGTCGTGCGCGAATGGTTCGAGGTCGGTTTTGTCGCCGGAATCATCGCAATACGGGCGTTTTTGGCCATTTTGATCCAATGGGAGATTCGGCAGGAGGAGAAAAAGTAATTTTTTTACTTGAAAATTCTTTCTGAATATAATAAAATAATAGGTAGGCATGTTATGAACATTTTTATTTAGAAAGTAGGAGGAACGGAACATGATTTCAGCAGGTGATTTCAAAAACGGACTGACGATTGAAATTGATGGAACGGTTTATCAGATTATTGAATTTCAGCATGTAAAGCCGGGAAAAGGAGCGGCTTTTGTTCGTACAAAATTGAAAAACGTAGTGGATGGCGGCGTCGTAGAGAAGACATTCCGCCCGACTGAAAAGTATCCGCAGGCACATATTGACAAGAAGGAGATGCAGTTTTTGTATGCCGAAGGCGATATGTATAATTTCATGGACATGGAGACATATGACCAGATCGCTCTGCCGGATGAGTCGGTTGGCGACGCGATGAAATTTGTCAAAGAAAATGATATGGTAAAGATGGTTTCTTATAAGGGGAACATATTCTCCGTGGAGCCGCCGATGTTTGCGGAACTGGAAGTGACGGAGACGGAGCCGGGGGTCAAAGGCGATACGGCGACGAACGTGACGAAGCCGGCGACCGTGGAGACGGGCGCACAGGTCAACGTGCCGATTTTTGTCAATCAGGGCGATGTGATTCAGATCGATACGCGTACCGGAGAGTATCTGAAACGTATCTAATGATTGTTTGGACGTACGTTTAAATTTAGATTTATTTTTTCAAGAGGGTCTTTTCAAAGACTCTCTTGATTTGGTTTTAGGGAAAAAATATCCTGAACTACTACAAGTAGTTTTAAAAACTAAATTGAGTTCAATCTTTTTTGGAGGAGATCGAATGGCTGTTAATATTATAGGTACAGGGAGCTATGTACCAAAGAATGTGGCGGATAACCAGCTTCTGTCCACGATCGTCGATACGGACGACGAGTGGATTAGGCAGCGTACCGGGATCAAAGAGAGGCATCTGTCGAGCGGAAGCAAGGAGGGAACGTCGTTTATGGCGATCGAGGCGGCGAAAGCAGCGCTCGAACACGCCGGTGTTTCGGCAGAAGAGATGGATCTGATCATTGTGGCGACCGCGTCCGCGGATACGTATGTTCCGAGTACGGCCTGCCAGGTACAGGGAGAACTCGGCGCGATCCGGGCCACCTGTTTTGACCTGAATGCCGCGTGTTCTGGTTTTCTCTTTTCCCTCAATACGGCGGACGCCTATCTGGAGACCGGGATGGCCAAAACAGCGCTGATCATCGGAGCGGAAACGCTGTCGCGCGAAGTGGACTGGTCAGACCGCAGCACGTGCATCCTGTTTGGCGACGGGGCCGGGGCTGCCGTTCTCCGGAGAGAAGAGGGAGAAGGTGGTATTCTCGCCAGTGTGACCGGATCGGATGGAAGCCAGGGAGATGTGCTGACCTGCAAAGGGCGGGGCATACAGAATCCATTTTACAAGAGCCGGCGCAAAAAAGACTACATTCAGATGAACGGCCAGTCCGTATTCCGTTTTGCCGTTTCGACCGTGCCGAAATACATAAAACGGGTATTAAAAGAAACGGGTCTGGAGCCGGATGACATCAAATACTATATCCTGCACCAGGCAAACCGGAGGATATTGGAATCGATCGCCAAGAGGATTGGCGTCGAGATGGAGAAGATCCCGATGAACCTCGATCATTACGGAAATACTTCGTCGGCGAGCATCCCGATCCTTTTGGATGAGGTGAATCGAAATGACCTTTTGCAGCCGGGAGATAAGATCGTGCTGTCCGGGTTTGGCGGCGGCCTGACTTGGGGGGCGACCCTGGTTGAGTGGAAGTAGCCGATGAAGTGCCATGTGCTCAGGACGCGTTTGAAGATCAGAGTAGTACGGGACGGGTGTCTTTTGTCGAATGGAGGTAGTCGATGAAACGGATTTTGATTCAGGGTGCGATAGAGAGTGAAGTGAGCTACTATCTGGAACAGCCGTGTTTCCGGGACGTTGCTCCGGCAGAAAAAAACGGATTTTTATGTTACGAGGCGCGGACTGACGGTGTGGAACTGATCGTGCAGCTGACGAAGATGGGCATGGTTCACGCGGCGATGGCGACGATGACGGCGGTCTATGAGTTCCGGCCGGATTTTATTGTGAACCAGGGCACGGCGGGAGCTCAGGTCGAAACATTGACGAGCGGCGATCTGGTGATCGGGCAGCGGGCGGTCAATGTGCACTCGATCGAGATGCCGAAGCGCGGGTACGGCGAGGGCATAGCGCCGATCGACTGGCGGGGGATGGCGACCGAGTACATTGAGGCGGACAAAGGACTGGTGCGCCTGTTTCAGGAAGGCATCGGAGCGCGCACGCGGACCGGAACCGTGATCACGGGAACGCTCGGCAGCGGCGATCTGTTCAGCAAGGAAAAAGACCGCATCAAGTGGCTGCACGAGGTGTTTGGAAATGTGAGCGAGGATATGGAGTCGTTCGCGGTTTACGCGGCGTGCCGGGAATGCCGGATCCCATGCGTGGCGATCCGCGTCATTTCCAATAATGAACTGTTAGATGAGGATTACGATAAAGATACGGCACTCGAGTTACAGCGGGTCATTTGGGAAACGCTGATGGCGGCGGCCGGATCGGAGTGGTAGTTAAATCCTGTTTATAGGAGGTATAAGATGAAAGAAATCAAACTGGAAATGGGCGCGGACGTACCATTTCACAATCATGTGGATTACTGTGTGGGGACGGGGCGCATGGGGCTGGCGCTGCACAAGGAGTATTTGGACCAGCTGGCTCTCGTGCAGAAGACGATCGGCTTTTCTTACATACGCGGGCATGGACTGTTCTGCGACGATATGGCGATCTACCATGAGTACGAAGAGGATGGCGTGAGGAAAGCCGAGTACAATTTTACCTATTTGGACCGGGTGTTCGACAGCTATTTGGATTTGGGGATCCGTCCCTTTTTGGAACTCGGTTTCATGCCGGACAAAATGGCTTCCGGGACACAGACCCAGTTTTACTGGAAAGGAAACGTGACGCCGCCGAAAGAATACGACGATTGGTGCCATCTCGTCCAGGCGACGCTGCGCCATCTGATGGCGAGGTACGGGGAGGACGAAGTCCTTTCCTGGCCGGTCGAGGTGTGGAATGAGCCGAACCTCACCGGTTTTTGGGAACACGCGGATATGGAGGAATATTTTAAATTATATGAGCGGACGGCGTACGCGGTAAAAGAAGTACATCCGGATCTTCAGGTGGGCGGCCCGGCGATCTGTGGCGGCAGTGACGAAAAGTGGATGAAAGGCTTCCTCACACATTGTAGGGAAAAGAAACTGCCGCTTGATTTTATCTCGCGTCATCACTATACGATCGAACTGCCAAAACCGGATGGGCACTACGGGTATACCGAACTGTACACGTCCGAGTACGCGTTCAGCACGCTGCGGGACTGCCGGAAGATCATAGAGTCGTATGAGGAATTTAAAGATCTTCCTTTTTACATTACGGAGTTTAACAGCGCTTATATTCCAAACGCGCCGATTCACGACACCAACGAGAATGCGGCCTATCTCGCGCGGATGCTCTCAGAGATCGGCGACTACTGCACGGCTTATTCGTACTGGACATTCGGTGACGTGTTTGAGGAACAGGGCGTTCCATTTACGCCGTTTCACGGAGGGTTTGGCCTGGTGGCAAACGGCGGTATCACCAAACCGACTTTTTGGACGTTCGCGTTCTTTAAGAAATTAAAGGGAAGATGCCTGTACCGCGATGAACAGGTCGTCGTTGTGCAGAAGGAGGATGGCACGGTCTGCGGTGTGGCGTGGAATCTGTGCCGTGAGACCGGATGTGAAGAATGGGAGTGTAAGCTGTGCCTTCCGGTGGATCAGGCGGAGTACTGCTGTGTGAAAAAGACCGTGGACGAGAAGGTGTGCAACCCGCTCAAGGCATGGCACGATCTGGGCGAGCCGGCGAATCCGGGCAGGGAGCAGATCGAACTGATCAGCGAGGCGGCGAAACCGCTCGTAACGACGGAGCATCTTGTCCCGGTGGATGGTAAGTTGGATGTCACGCTGTCAGTAGGGAAAAACGGGGTCGTGTATTTTGAGATTTCGCAGGCTGTGATCAAGAGCGACCGTGGATTTGTGTATGGACGTACGGAGTGAGAGCGTCAGGGAGTTAGGATAATTTGTGAATGAGATAAGTGCGGTGCCGTTCATTTTTAATAAATGGACGGTATAGCGTACTGGAAACTAATTATCAAAAAATAAATGTTCAGAAATATATACCCAAAGTCAAAAAAGATGTTATAATATGTATACTGAATGAAGGTCAGAAAATATGGGAACACTACGATTCAGAAAAGTTACGAGAGATGTTGAAAATACTACATTTAGTTGCGGGGTCTCTTCTATAGACCAATATGTAAAAGATTCTTATTATCCGCTTCTTACGCAACATGCTTATACATATAGTATTGTGTCAGGAGATATCGTCCTTGGATATTATCAGGTATTATTTCGAGAAATTCAGTTAGATGATTTTCCAGAAGAGATATCCGAGTATAGTTCAGAAGTAAAAGCAGATACAATTTCAGCTGTTCATATTAGGTATATTGCTGTTGATAAAAGGTATCAAAAACATAAAATCGGAACAAGTACATTAAAAACTATTATCAAAGATGTTCAGGAATTAACAAATCGTTGGCCGGTTAGAGTGATTACAATTGATGCGCGAATTGAACTTATACAATGGTATGAAGAAGAAGGATTTGTAAAGATGGAAACTAATACTCCAGGACAGGATGGTTTGACAGTAAGGATGTATTTTGATTGTCATAGATTCACAGAGGACTTGGAGCAGTATATTAATGATATGATTTGAAGCTAATAAATGTGAGGTGTATGAATATGATAAATCAAACGATAGGAACGATTAAATTATCAGGACAGGATGCAAGAACTTTTGCTATGTCGTTATATAGACCAATTCCCGAGGAGGTTATTCGGCGAAACAGCTATTTAGATGAAATAAATAAGAACATTACAATTACTAGAGAAGAAGATGGGTTTCAGGCAGATATAGCAGATTTAGATTTATCTTTTCTTGAAAAACAAGTTGAAGTTTCAAGAGTAAAAATTAAGGCAACCTTGAGGATTAGTGCAGATAGTAATGTTTATATTAATGATAATATGGTTTCATATAATACTGGAGTAGTAACGAGAACGGTAAGTCAATATAGTAGATCCTCAGCAAATGAATATCTTGTTTGGGCTGCATAGGAGAGAATAGAGCGTATGGAAAGTGCATTTCAATTTACAAATCCATCTTTGATAAAACTTGAATTTGAGTTAAATGATGGATTTGATGTAAAAAAAGATGAGGAAATAGAATTAAATATAAATATGTCAGTAAATGTCAACAAAAATCCGAGTGCAAATGAAGCGTATGTTGAACTTATATTTGCGAGTGGTGAAATTGGGGAAACTGCCCCATTTTATATATGTGCTATTGAGGCAGCACATTTTAGATGGGATGCCAGTTTGGAAGATGGGTTTGTTGATGAATTGTTGCATCAAAATGCAGCATCGTTATTGCTGGCGTATTTACGACCTATTGTTGCACAAATAACTATGGCTTCTCCATATGATGCGTACAATATTCCATTTATTAATTTTACGCAGATGGGAAGCGATTAAGGATAACTGCCGATTTTACAGGAAACTACCAGGCACACCTTATTCATCTTAGAACAGTTGGATAAGGTGTGCCTTTTATGTTTTATGATTATGATATAGAAAAATTTTCTCTCTCATGAAATATTTTTGGAACAAACATCGTCTAATATATGAAAGGTCAGAAAACAAGCAGAGGGGGGTGATCACACTGTGAAAAAACTTGTGGTGAGGGCGCAGGAAGGCGATGCCGATGCGTTCGTGCAGTTAGTGGAGCAGTACCGGCAGCAGATGTATAAAATTGCTTTCTGCTATCTGGCGTCCTCAGAGGATGTCGCGGACGCGATACAGGATACGATTCTGACGGCGTATGAGAAACTGGGAGATCTGAAGCATCCGCCGTATTTTAAAACATGGCTGATCCGCATCCTCATAAACCGGTGCAAAGATTACCTCAACCAGCGGGCGCGGGAAATCACGCTGGAAACGGTGCCGGATCGGGAAGTCAGGGATCAGGTTCTGGAGCGGATCATATGCCGGGAGATGCTAGCGGAACTTGATGCAAAATACCGGGATGTATTGATCCTGCACTACGTCGAGGGATTTCGCGCGAGGGAGATCGCTGAAATATTAGATGTCAAACTCGGGACGGTACTGACACGGCTGAGCAGGGGGCGGGAGCGCATGAAGGAGATCTATGAGTTAAACCAGACAGAAGGGAAGGTGGATTATGATGAAAGACCAGGAAATCAGGAATGTATTTAAAGGGGAATGGGAGATACCGAATAACGTCGAAACGAAGATGAAGGAGGCGTACGGGTGGATCGGAGCCAAACACGAGACGTTACAGGACGCAGGCGGGAACAAGCGCTGCCAGCATCAGAGAAGACGGTATCTGAAAGCGGCGTCGCTGGTGGCAGCAGTACTGCTGATCGGGACGACAGCCGCAGCTGCAGCCGGTTTTGATTTTTCGCTGTTACAGCAGGTATTTAGCAAAAATGCCGGACTCGTAAAACAGTCCTCGATGAAGCCGGAAGTAGCGGTGCAGAACGAGGGGTACGATCATCTGGAAATAGAAGTGGAGGGCATATCGGGAACGGCGGAAGTAACGTATGTCATGCTCCATGTCAAGAGAACAGATGGCCATACGTTTAGAAAGGGAGCGAAGTTCACGTTTGAAGACTGTTCACTGAATAGCGAGGAAGATCGATGGGACACAGAGGGCATCCAGTCCTGGGGCAATTTTAGCCAATTTTTGGTGACAGAAAACGAGGGAACATCCGAACTTCGTATGGTGCTGGTGTGCATACATCAGAGGATGGCGAACGACCATTGTGATAACCGTCTGGGAGAACGGTATACACTCGACCTCGGAAATTTAAAGGAACTGCCAGAGGGGGAGGGAGAGGGAACGGCTGTAGCCAAAGGAAAGACAAAACTGTCATTCGTACTGGATTACGAACAGGCAAAAACGAGAAATAAGAAAACAAACATCGCGCTTTCGTTCCCTAAGAGTGGCAAAAAGGGAAAATACGAATCGGTTGGAAAACTAAAAGAGGTGATCGTCACGCCGTACTACATTAAATATGTGACGGAAGAGAAGGGGGCTCTTTCGACGAACGTCTATGACGAAAAAGATGTTTGGCAGCAGATTTTCGTAGAGATGGACGACGGCAGTAAAATGGGATTTGGGACAGAAGAGGAATGGAATGCTTATATCATGTCGGAACAGGAAGGAGAATCCCATTTGAGTTATTATGCGAACGGCGTCTTTGTTAACAGTAAAGCGGGGCTTCGGACGGAACACATTCAGGGATTCCCCAAACTCATCGACGTAGAGCATGTCAAGGCCGTGTATTTGGGAAAAACAAAGGTGGAGCTGGACTGACTGACCCGTGCAGCCGGACCGTAAAGGTTGCGCCGCCGCCTGGCGTATCGCTGACATGGATGCTCCCGCGGTGGGCGGTCATGATCTCTTTTGCGATACAGAGGCCGAGGCCGAAATGTTCTTTTCCCGAGCGCGAGGAGTCGATGCGGTAAAAGCGGTCGAAAATGTGCTCTTTCTCGCTGTCCGGGATACCGGCCCCGTTGTCGGAAACCTGAAAGTCATAAATACCGTTTTGGAAGCGGAGAGAAAGTTTCACATAACCGCCCGACGAGCCGTAGCTGACTGCATTTGAAAGTAAGATGCCGAGTACCTGTGAAATGCGGTCAGGGTCGCAGGTGCAGGCGGGGAGAGGTGCTTCCGGCAGATCAATGTGCAGCGTTATATCGTGCGCGGCGGCGATCGGCTGGAATGCCTCAAACGCATTTAACAAGATTGTATCAAGATCCACTTCTTTCATATGAAAAGACCATGTGTGATGGTCGGAGCGCGCCAGCGTCAGAAGATCCGTGACCAGGCGTGACATCCGGCGGCTCTCGGTCTCGATCGTATGAAGGAAGTGGGTTTGTTTCTCCAACGGAGCACACTGGATGGCGGAGAGGCACGATAAAATAACAGCGAGCGGCGTCTGCAGTTCGTGGGAGGCCGCAGAGATAAAAGCCGCCTGCCGTTCCTGTGATTTCCGGATCGGCAGCAGCAGCCGTTTCGTGTAATACCATGAAAAGACGGACAGAAGCAGGATGCCGGCTACATTGATACAGAGAAAACGGATGCGGGTCGTCATCAGCTGTCCGGACAGGGCTTCCGTGGAGTACAAAATGACCGCGGTAAGATCGCCGGCGTTCCGCCGGATGCGGACAAGACAGGCGTAATAGTCTGCCCCTCCCCTTGAGGTGTAAGAAAATTCCCTGTGCGGGGAGGAATACGGATTTTCATAGGGGGTGCCGGGGATCGTATCATCCTGCTTCTCCATGATCTCCGCCATCAGGGCCAGAGTGTCTTCCGATAGAGTGGCGGACGTATACGAAAGAGGCACGCCGTTGTCGTAAACGGCGATCTGGTATGTCCCGTTTTCACTCACTTTCGCCAGCCATTCCTGCGAAATGGTAGTCTGCTGTTCGAAATTAGACACGAGCGTATTCATTTTACCGGAAAAGGACAAAAAGCTGTTTTTTTCCAGTGCCTGTTCTGACATATACAGGCAGATGACGGACATGACGATCAGGATAAGTGACGCGATGCCCGTAAAGAGAAATGTCAGGTGTTTATGGATTTTTTTGTACATCGGGGTCCTCCAGCTGGTATCCGACGCCGCGCACGGTCTTGATCTTTACTCGGGAGTTTACCCCTTCCAGCCGGCGTCTTATAAAATACATGTAATTGTCCAGGTTACCCTCTTCCACTTCCGCGTCCGGCCCCCATACTTTCGTGAGAAGCGTCAGGCGCGGCAGCGTCTGGGAGTGGTTTTGCAGAAGAAATTCCAAAAGCGCGCCCTCTTTTTTCGAAAGCGTACAGTGGCCGCCCGGGCCGGTCAGGAGATTTTCCGCGCCGGAGTAGGTCAGGTCGCCGTAGCGATGGAGCAGGTCGTCCTGTTTCCAGTTTCTGGGCCGCCGGCTCAGGCAGTGGATCCGTGCCTCCAGTTCCGCAAACGCGAATGGTTTCACGAGGTAATCATCGGCGCCGGCTTCTAACCCCGTCACCTTTTGTTCCAATTCCCCGAGCGCTGTCAGGAAAATGACGGGAGTGCAATCATTCCCGGCACGCATGTTCTTTAAAATGGTCAGCCCGTCCGTGTGCGGCAGCATCCGGTCCAGTAAGACCAGATCGTAAATCTTTTGTTCTAAATAATAAAACGCGTCTTCCCCGTCCTGGCATATATCGACCACATATCCGGCCTCCTGCAGCTGGTAGGAGAGGGAATCGCAGAGTCCCGGGTCGTCTTCGATCAGTAAGATCCGCATGATCATATCCTCCATTCGTTTCCTATTAAAAAGTATAACATACAATTCTTTAAATTATCTCTAAAAATTTTTTCTCCCTTTTAGAGGATAGTTAGAGGAACCCGTGTTATATTGTTACCTATGAAGTGCAAAACGCACAGGAAAAAACGCTACACTTATATTTAGAAGGGGGAAGAAAAGATGAGAAAACATAAAAAAAGAAGATCCTGGATGGCGGGCGTCCTGGCCCTGATCCTAATGCTCCTGACGGCAGGCTGCGCGGCGCCTGACGGAACGGATGCCGGGACGCCGGGGAAAAATGGCGGCGGAGCGGCGGGCGGCAACGTGGAAAACACGTCGCAGGCGAAGGGAAGATACATTGAGACGCAGCTGGAAACGCCTAAGGGCTTTACCGGATCAGGCACAATGCGGCGCCTGTCGGACGGGAGCCTCGTGATCTTGGACACCTACAACGGCATGAAAAGTATTTCCAAAGATAATGGCAAGTCATGGAAGACAAAAGAGATCAAAGAGATGAAGAAACTGCTGAACGGCGTGGAGGCCGAGATCACGAGCGCGGCAGTATCCGCGGACGGCGCCGTCTTTTTTTCCTATATCTTATGGGAAAAGAAAGTAGAAGGAAAAACGTATCCGGAAAAGTATGTGTATCAGAAGCCGGATGGGACGACTACGGAATTTGAACTCGGGATAGAAAAATACCACGCCAGTCTGACGGGCAGCATATTTTCCTCAGACGGGAGGTTGTTTGCCGCGACGAACTCTTCCAAGGTATATGAAATTGATTACAAGAAAAAAACAAGTAAAGAAAATTTTTCTTTGGAGTCAGAGGTAGGGGATGGGGCTGCGCTCGGCTTTAACGGCGGGACGCTCCTGGCGACCGATGGCAAAAAGGTTTATTTCTATGATCTGGCGAGCGGTGAAATGAAGGCGGACGATGAGACCATCAATGATTATGTGGCAAAGCAGAGTGAGAAACGGTTCGGCACGGTGATCTGCGGCGCGAAAAATGGCACAGATGACCAGACCGTATACATCGCCGGCTGCGAGGGGATTGCAGGCCATGCCGTCGGCGGCAGCGTCATGGAACGGCTGGCGGACGGGGCGCTCACCAGCCTGGGGGATCCGTCGAAGCCACCGGTGGAAATGCTGCAGAACGAGGACGGCTCCTTTCTCATCCTTTACCAGGACGGGGAACTTGATTCCTATGTTTATGATGCGGAGGCATCGGTCGTGCCGGAACAGCAGATCACGATTTACGGCTTGTATGACAATGAAACAGTGCGGCAGGCGATCAGTATGTTCCGCAAAAAAAATAAAGAAGTATTTGTCCGGTTTGAAATCGGCGTGAGCGGTGAGAACGGCGTGACCGAGAGTGACGCCATCAAAAACCTGAATACGAAGCTGCTGGCGGGAGACGGGCCGGATCTGATCCTTTTGGACGGCATGCCGATGGATTCTTACGAGGAAAAAGGAATGCTTGCGGACTGCAGCGATGTCGTGCAGGACTTGGAAAACAAAGAACACTTTTTTGACGGCATCGTGAAAGGCTTTCAGCGTGATCAGGGGTTATTTGCCATCCCGTTCCGCATCCAGATACCGCTGCTGGTCGGAAAAAGTTCTACGGTTTCCGGCGTAACAGATCTGGCGTCGCTGGCCGATATGGCCGAGAAACAGGCGGGACAGCCCAGCGTCACGGAAACGGTGCTGGGAACGTATACGGCCGAGGAAGTACTGGAAAAAATGTATCTTTTATCGGCGGATTCCTGGTTGAGTGAAGAAAAAACGATAGACCGGGAAAAACTGAAGGAATTCCTCACGCAGGCAAAGCGCCTGTATGACGCGGATCAGAAAAATCTGGACTCGGGAGAAAAAAAGCGTCATGACGAGAGGATCAAGGAATACAAAAAGTATTACAAGGACGAGAAAAAGATAAAGCAGATCATGCAGAACGTCTCCAGCGTGTTTGAGCAGCTGAGAAAAACACAGGTTGTCACCGCCGGTTATCTCACGTCGATGATGGATTTTCAGCAGGTCACCTCGGTGAATAAAAAGATCGGCGGACAGACCTTCCAGGCTTGGAACGGCCAGGGACAGGATCTGTTCTGCCCGACCGGGACAGTCGGGATTGCGGCAACGTCTAAAAATACGGAGCTGGCGAAGGAATTTGTCCGCGTCCTTCTGGGAAAGGACGTACAGGCAAAGGATCTGTCAGACGGATTCCCGGTGAGCGCGGATGCGTTCAAGGAGTTTACGACCAATCCGTATCAGGATTCTTCGATGACGGTGGGCGGAGAGGATAAAGACGGGAATTCCTTGCAGCTGGATATGTCATGGCCGGGACAGACAGAGATCGAGCAGCTGAAAAAGATCATCGAGTCACGGAAGACGCCGGTCATGGCACAAAGCGAATGGAGGAACGAGGTAGTTTCCATCGGGGCGAAAGCCCTTACCGGAGAAAAAGGGGTTGAGGAAAGTGTGGAAGAGATCGTCCAGAAAATTTCGCTCCATCTGCAGGAGTAATGTGCGGTTTTTGTTTCTGCTGCCCAGTTTGGCGGGCGTGTTCCTTTTCGTGCTCCTCCCGTTTGCCGATGTGGGAAAGCGCTCGTTCCAGACGGCCGTGACGCAGCAGTTCTGCGGCATCGACAATTATCGTACGATCTTTTCAAACCAGGCATTCTTACTGGCCGTGAAAAATACGCTGCGGTTTGTGGGGATCGGACTGCCGCTGCTGGTCGTATTGTCGCTTCTCCTCTCGCTGGCGATCAACCGGCTGAAATGGGTACAGGGCCTGAAGTCGGCCTATCTCTTTCCGATGGCGGTGCCGACGGCGACAGTCGTACTCATATGGAAAATGCTGTTCCACAAAAACGGGCTGATCAATGAGGGGCTCGGCCTGTTCGGGCTGGCGCCCGTCGACTGGCTCGGGACGGGAGCGTCGTTCTGGGTGCTGATCATGAGTTATGTGTGGAAGAACCTGGGTTATACGATCGTACTCTGGCTGGCCGGACTCCACGGCGTTCCCGAGGAATTAAAGGAGGCGGCGAGGACCGACGGGGCCTCCGAGCTGAAATGCTTTTTCTACGTGGTGCTGCCCGGTCTGAAGCCGATCCTGTATACAATTACTATATTATCGTTCCTCAATTCTTTTAAAGTGTTCCGGGAAGCGTATCTGGTGGCGGGGGCGTATCCGCAGCAGCAGATGTATCTGCTCCAGCATCTGTTTAACAACTGGTTTACCAATCTGGATATTGACAAAATGGCTGCTGCTGCCGTCTGTATCACGATCGTATTTGTTTTGTTCGTTCTGGTATTGCAGCATTTGTGGGAAGAAAAGTGAGGTGTGACTGTTGAGGAAATGGTTTGTGACAGTGGTCGTGTTCTGCCTGGCAGCGCTTGTCTGCGCGCCGGTCGTACTCGTACTTTTTGGCTCGCTCAAGAGCGGAAATGAACTGGCAGACAGTCTGCGTCCGGTATTATCGGGTGCGGAGGGGAGCGGGGGGATCCACTGGACATTATTGCCCTGCTATCCCACGCTTTCCCATTTTTCGAAACTGTTGTTTCGGATGCCGGAGTTTTTCACGGTGTTTTGGAATTCGGTGAAGATCGTGGCGCTCGTCATCGCCGGACAGCTGATCATAGCCGTTCCGGCGGCGTGGGCGTTCGCCGTGTACCGTTTTAAGGGGCGCGGGATCTTGTTCACGCTCTATGTGATGCTGATGCTGCTTCCGTTCCAGGTGACGATGCTGCCGTCTTATCTTGTGATGAACGGCATGCACCTGATGGACACGCAGGCGTCCGTCATACTGCCGGCCGTGTTTTCGACGTTTCCCGTGTTTCTTATTTACCGCGGGTTTACGTCGGTGCCGAATGAAATGCTGGAGGCGGCGCGCGTGGACGGCGCCGGGGAGTTCCGGATCTTCTGGAGTGTGGGGATCCCGCTCGGGTCGCCGGGGATTTTGTCCGCGGTCATTTTGGGATTTCTCGATACCTGGAATATGATGGAACAGCCATTGGCATTTTTAAAGGATAAAACGCTGTGGCCGCTTTCTCTGTATCTGCCGGAGATCGGGCCTGAGCAGGCGGGGACGGCATTGGCGGCGTCGGTGGTGACGCTGGTCCCGGCGGTGTTTGTGTTCGCGGCGGGGCAGGATTATCTGGAGAAGGGGATTGTGGCGGCGGGGGTTAAAGGGTAGGGGGTGGGAGGGGGTTTTTGGGAGAGGTTTTTTGGGAGAAGGTTTGGCGGGAGTTTTGGGTAGGTGGAAATGGGGTTGTGGTTTATTTTGGTTTGGTAGGGGTTGACTTGATAGAAAGGATTGGTGGAGAATGAGTCGTATGGAGATTGGGAAGAGAAGGAAGAGAGTGGTTCGGGTGTTTTTAGGTTTTTTGGGTGTTATGGGGGTTTGTACGGGGGTTTCTAGGGGGATTTATGCGTATCAGATGCCGCAGGTGGAGACGGGACGGGCGGCGGGGAAGAGCATTTCCCATGAGGTGAGCGTTTCGGGGGTGGTTGAGGCGGTCAGGGAGAGGGACGTCGTTGTGGCGGAAGGTGTGCGGGTGCAGGAGGTTTGTGTGAAAGTGGGGGAGAAGGTGGAGAAGGGGAAGGTTTTGATGCGGGTGGATGTTGCGGATCTTGAGGAGTTGACCCGGGATTTGGGAGAGAAGATCCGGATGGAAGAAGGGAAGATTGCGGCGGCGGATGAGAGTAAGAGGGTGGTGGAACAGACGGCGCGGAAGGCGAGACAGAGGGCGCAGAGGGAACTGCGGAATGTGCGGGAGGTGCAGAATCAGGCGGTTTCTGCTGCACGGAGGGCGTATGAGAGGGCAAAGGATAAGTGGGAGGAGTATCCGGCGCGTGGGGATTTTTTGGAAGAGAAGGTGAAGAAGGATGTGGAGTATCAGGTGTATAAGAGGCAGGCGGAGCGGAATGGGGCGACGCAGGAGGACAGGGATACATTTGATATTTACAGGGAGAAGATGGTTTCGTCTGCGGAAGCGGAGTGGGAAGAGGGAAAGAAAGCGCTCCGGGAGGAACTGGAGCAGAAGCGGGCGGCGTTTTCTGCGGCGAAGGCGGAACGGAAGAGTGCGGTTTTGCAGGCGGAACGGGCGGTGGGGGAAGCCGGGGATGCGGAACCGGCTGACGAGAGTGTGCAGTTGGAGGGAAAAAATGCGATTGAACAATTGCGGAAGCAGAGGGAAGGGTTTCAAAAGCTGCTGGATCACAAGGGGAAGGTTGTCAGTGAGGAGGACGGTTATGTTACCGAGTGCTGTGTGAAGGCGGGCGACCGGACGGCGGACAGCGCGGCGATCCTTCTGGCGGATGGGTCACGCGGCTGGAATTTCCGCGCGGAGATCACGGAGGAGCAGACGCAGCTTTTGTCTACCGGGGATACGGTGACGCTCCTTTTTCAGAATGGGAAGGTGAAGGAGGAGGACTGTGTCATTTCGGCGATTCGGCCGACGGAGGACGGCATGTATGAAGCTGTTGCCACGGCATCGGGAAAGGATCATTTCTTGGGGGAAACGGGGTCGCTCGAGAGGACGGACAAGTCGCGGCAGTATTCGTGCTGTGTTCCGCTCTCCGCGCTCTATTCAGATAATAACAGGGATTATGTCCTTCTGATGCGGGAGGTGGACACGATCCTGGGCACCGAGTGGAGCGTGGTCAAGAAGGAAGTGACCGTTGTCGATCAAAATGAGAGCGATGCTGCGTTGGAGGACGGTTCCCTGCAGGAAGAGGACGAGATCGTCGTATTTGCCAGCAAAGCGGTAGCGCCGGGCGATAAAGTCCGGCTGGTGGAATCGGGGGAGGATACGGATGATGAGGAATGATAGGATGAGGAATAAGCGGATTGATAAGCGGATTGATAAGCGGGTGGGAAGAAAGAAAGTAGTCGTATTTTTTCTGCTGGCTGTGAGTGTCGTCGTCGCCGGATTGTGCATCTTTTATGCTGTTGCCGGCCGGCCGCATATAGAGAAGGTAAAACTTACGACGCCTGTCGTATATGACAAGAGACTGCAGCAGTGTATGGGGAAACTGCCTGCGGAGGGGCTGGACGCCGTCGTATGGATCGAACATGAGTCCGAGACCGTGACAAATGCGGAGTATAACCGCAGTACCGAGGTGAGGACGCTGGGAGTCGCCGGGGATGCGTCCATCCTGTTTCCGGGCTCGAATCGGCTCGCGTTTTCGGCGACGGGGTATTGTATATTGGGGGAAGACACGGCATGGCGGCTGTTTGGAAGTACAAAAGCGGTCGGCAGGAGTGTAGAGATCCGCGGGGAGAGTTACTATGTCGCCGGAATTGAATATCAGGAAAAAGAATTGTGCGTCTATGGATTGACGCCTGGCCGGGATGAGGAAGTGACGGATCTGGCCGTCCGCTCGGAGAGCCGTGCGCAGATGGAAATGGATAAGAAACGGATGGAGCGCTGGATCGGCGCATAGGGCGAGTGTGAATAAAACTACTATCCGCAAGCGGACTTGCTGCAAAGCAGCATTCTTCCACTATTTGTAAAAGTGAAAAATAATTCACTTTTACAGGAACAGTAGACCATTGTACCATAAGAAGATGTGTTATATAATTTCCTCTGAGGTGAATCAAAATGAACCAAAGAGGTGCGGAACTCGGTGATCTGGTGCGGGAAATGAGAAAGAGCAGACATTTGACACAGGAGGCGCTGGCGGAGCGCATCGGCGTGTGCAAGAGGACGATCATCGACATTGAAAATAATACGGGAAATCCGCAGTTTCAAATATTATACGCGCTGGTGCGCGAGCTGGATCTTCCGCTCTTTTCGATCTTTTATCCGGAAAAGAAGGGGAGGCTTGTGCTGGAAAATCTGCTCCTGCAGGAACTGGGCAGTTGTACGGAAGATGAGATACATCTTATTTTATCGCTTGTCAGGAGCATGCGGCGGGTTTTGCGTGAGGAAAAGTGTGAATAGAACCCCTAAGCTTTCAAAGAACGAAAGTTAAGGAGTTCTACGGCGGCAAGGCCGCCTATCCACAGTGTGAACAAGTTCACACAGGAAGAACGCAGGAAGCAGCGTTCTTCACGAAAATGTTTGTGCCGACTGCAGCGGCATGATTGGAAGTGTGGTGGGGAAAGGTAAAATTTACAAAAAGATTATATAATGTAAACTATAGTACTTGAATCTGGACTGGGCACTATTGTATACAATGAAATTTATTTCTTTCAAGGATTTCTTTAGGTATATTAGTGCCGAATCTGTGAGATAAAAATCAAACAGTGCCTGTCATTACGCATGCAGCGTGAACTTCTTTGGTTGACAATTTTGAGTGATAAGATATAATGAGAAAGAAAAACAAACTTGATCACATAAGGGGATACTTGAGAGGAATTGATGACAGATACAGGGATGAAGTGTTTTATTAGAGGTAATTGCGCAGATAAGGTTCTGGTTCTGAAAGTTTTTTATCGGAGCCTATATCTTATGTAGCTTTTTTCTTTTCCTGATGGTAGGAAGAAGAGTAGTGCGGGAATAATTATTCCTTGAGCCTATTCAGAAAGTTCATAAAGTTGTTTTGGGTTTTAACATATATGCGCGGATTTGAGTTTCCGAGAGCGTACAACAGTATAAAGGAGAGTGAAATTATGGAGTTACAGCAGGCGATAAAATATGTAATGGATGGAGATGCGGTTCTGTTTTTGGGAGCAGGATTTTCATACGGAGGGGTTAATATTTCCGGAAGTGAAATGAAAGTTGGAAAAGATCTGTCATATGCAGTTTGTGACGATTTGGGAATTGAGAGATCGGATAACTTGACAATATCTTCATCAAGATATATCGAGGATGAGAATTGTAAAAAAGGGTTAGAAAAGTTTATTGATTTTCTTTGTAGTGAACTTACTTGTATTGTTACAACACCTGATCAGGATGTGATTTGTGCGTTACCATGGATGCGCATATATACTACAAACTACGATAATATAGTTGAATTGTCCAGTGAGAAACAGGGGATTTCTAGAGAGTCTATTACGATTACCAATGCGAGATATTCGGCGGCGCGTAATTTGGAGCAGGCAGTTGTTCATATTAATGGTTATATTAAGAAATTGAATAAGGATTCCTTTTACGATGAATTTAAGATAACAGATGATAATTACAATAGAGATGGTTTGCTTCAGAGTACGTGGAGCAATTTGTTTGAAGCAGATTTGAGAAAAGCAAAGACCGTCATTTTTATTGGATATTCGTTAAAGTATGATCAGGAATTGGTGCGCTGCATTGCTAATTTGAATATAAAAGAGAAGTGTATATTTATTGATTGTGAGAAACTCTGTGGGGATGATGAATTTAAGATAAAGCGTTATGGGGTGTTGTACAAATTTGGTACTACAGGATTGGCGCAAGAGATTGCCAAAGTTGCTAAAGATTATAAGCCTCAATTGAAGCCTATCGAATTATTGGGATTTGAAAAACGAGAGATTATATCTTATTGTTCAGATGAACATTATTCTTCTAAAGATGTTATTGATCTTCTAGTAAAGGGAGAATTGGATATCAAGTATATTACCCAAGAAGGATACTGTATTCACCGTAAAGAGACGATTGAAGAAGTATTGAAACAGTTAGAGAGTAAGCAGGTGGTAATTTTGCAGTCAAAACTTGGGAACGGTAAGAGTGTTTTTCTGGAGTGTTTGGCCAATGAACTTTTGAAGAATAATTATAATGTATATTTTTTGAAGGACATAGATAATTATATAGATGATTTACAACTAATTCAGAGTGTAGAAGATCAATGTAATGTTATCATGATAGATGATTACGGATACTATATTCAATTTATAAAGGCTTTGGGAAGGGACTTTCCGGATAATCTAAAACTTATTTTAACTTGTAGAACTGCTATTAATATTAATCTGTATTACAATCTGACAGAAAAGTATAATTATTCAGAAGAAGATTTGTATTTGTGCGATATTGACAAAATGACGGATTCAGATGTAACAGAACTCGTGAATGTTCTTAACAAGAATCGTTTATGGGGGAAATTTGATACGATGAATCCTTCGCAGAAAAAGAAGAAGATTAAGAAAGATTATGATGCAAATTTATCTAAAGTATTCTATCTGTTGCTGGAATCTGAAGTAATCGAGAAACAGATTCGGAAGGTGGTTAATGTATTGAATGACAAGGTGGAATTGAGAATGTTTGTTATTGTTCAAGCAATCAATTCATTATGTCGTCTCAAATTTACTTATTCCGACATATGTAAGTTTGTGAATATATCGGATAATCTGTTGCGGAGTTATGAAATGAATCAAGATGTTAGGGAGATTCTTGACAGTGAGAATCATCGTTTTATTTTATCGTCGGCGATATATGTTCAGTACCTTGTAAGACAGAGTGATATGAAAAAAGAAATGATAGAGATGCTTAACAAACTGTATGAAGAGTGTTCGAAAAATGATATATGGGTAAGAAAGTATGTACAGCAGAGGAAATTTCTTGTATCTCGTTCAAATATCAAACTTGTGTTTTCTACAAAAAGGAAATTAACAAAGCAAGATGAACAGGAGATATATAATTATTTTGATTCGATTAAGAATTTACCAACGGCAACGGATAACCCGTTTTTTTGGCTGCAATTTGGTATTACGGCTTTAAATTTGGAAGAATATTCATTAGCCAAGATTTATTTTGACAATGCATATGCGAATGCAGAGAAAATTGATGATTTTGATGCTTATCAAATAGATACGCATTATGCAAGATTGTTGTTATGTTCGGAAATGAGCAGTAATCGCAATAATAAGAATCAGGCACTAGAGAATTTCTATAAAGCGCATAAATTACTTTGGGAAAATAGTAATTCTGGAACAAAACTTAGTTATGTACTAAGACAAACGGGTCTTTATACGGATTATTATGAGACATACAAAAAAATGCTGGATGAAGATGAGAGAAAAAGATATCTTGAGACGGCATGCAAAATGTCAGATAAATATTTGAGATATTTTAAAATCAAGGATTTATTTAAGATACCGACGGATGTAGCAGCAACGTATTTAAAGTACCGAAGGATGTTTAAGAGTACGCCTTACCAAATTCTGTTGAAAAAGTGTGATGAAGTATATAATAGAAAGATTCCAAGCATCGAACTAAAGGCGAAGTAGTATGGAGTAATTCATACACAGAAATAAAGTGCTTTCAGGAATTAAGCGGATTGCCGACTGCGCTGCTCGTCTGATCTTTCCGTGATTCTGCTCACGGCTCGCGATACAGTGATGGATAAAGTGGCGGGACGAAAGCTTATTGGCTTTAGATAATGGGTAGTTCATATAGGAGGTGACATTGCCTGTGTCACCTCCCTGCACAGAGAAATGGAAAAGCAGACGTAGAAGGCGGAAAAAAGAGTAAAATTTAAAAAAATCAAAAAATTTTTCATTTTAGGGAACCAAATGCCCTTCTCATCTGTCTTATATATAAAGATCTTTTTTATCATACAAAGAATCGCGATTTGGAGAAAAAAGAGCATGAACAAAAACAGAATAACAAAAGAGCGTTTTTCTGCTGCTGTAGAAGAAGCTAAGGATGTGATGTACCGGCTCTCGTATGGCATCTTAAATAGTGAAGCAGATGCCGAGGATGCCGTCGCGGAGGCGCTTCTGAAGGCATGGGAAAAGCTGGGAAGCCTCGAAAAGGAAGAGAGCCTCCGCAGCTGGCTGATCCGCATTGTCATCAATACATCTAAAAACATTCTTTCCGCGCGGAAGTGGCTGATTCCATACGATCCGGACGAGCTTGCAGCGGCGATCCCCTTTTGGGAGGAACCACCGGACACAGAAATATGGGAATATGTGCGGGAGGTTTCCGAGGCGTACCGTACGGTGCTGCTATTGTACTATTACGGCGGATATTCCGTGAAGGAGACCGCAGCGATCCTCAATGTGCCGGAAGGCACGGTGAAGTCCCGTCTTGCCAGGGCGAGGAAAAAACTGAGGGAGATCATAGACGATGGCGAAAACGCTTAAATCAGGAAAAAGTAGAAGAAAAAATGGAATAAGAGGCGGATAGTGGTCTGTGTCCTTGCGCTGCCCGGCACAGATTGGTAAGCCGTTCGCGGCTTTGTACAAAAGCAGTGCAGAAAAGTGAGGGGAATAAAAATGCCAAATCGAAATATGTGGGATGGAAGAGAATCCGAACGGATGGGAATGAACGATGAAAGAAACAGCGAAAACATGGAAGAAAATATAGAAGACAAAATGAATGAAATGATCGATGAAAAGATCCGGGCGGAATTGATCCGCACGGCAGAGCCCCTGCCGGAATCTTACGAGAAGAGGATAAAAGAGGTTTTGCAGAATCTGCCGGAAAAGAAGATGCCGGAAAAGAAGAAACGCTGGTGGATTTTTCCGAAAACGATAACAATGGCTGTTATGATCGGCGTGGTGCTCGTATCTTCGGGTGTGGCCGCAGGAGTGAGACTGTACCAGAAAAGGCTGGAATCCATGAAACCGGAGCAGGTAGAAGAAATGTATTCCGTCGTTCAGGAGCAGCAGGTCGACGCGGACCGGTATTCCCGTGAGATGTCTGAAACGGAAGAAGAGAACTTTCGCGAATTGAGGGAGAAGTACGAAAAGGAAGGGCTTTTTCCCAAAAAAGAAATTGCCTGTGTAGAAACCGAAAAAGATGTGGAGCTGGGGGAGTTGTGCTATTGCTATGAGAATGGGACGTTTTATCTGCCAGAGCGGGAATTGAGTGAAGAGGAACTGCTGCAGATCGTGGATTTTCAGTATAAGGCCAGGTATTCGTTGGACAAGGTGCAGGAAGACCGGGAAGGGGATGCGCCGGAAAATACGGAAGAGAAAGTTGTGGATATCAACGGTACCGAAGAAGGGGATCTGGCGGGGGAGAAAGGGAAACAACTCGTTGAAGATTTGTATGGCTGGGACACGGCTGGTGCGGAGTGTACGGTGGAGCAGGATGAAGAGGGTGATTTCGATGTTTTGGTCGAGAAAAACGGATGGGAACATAAGGTGAAGGTAGTGTTTGAACAGGATACGATGAAATTGTCAGAGTTGAAACTAAAGGATAAAAAAGCTGATGATGGAAACACTTTGGGGTTGAATAGAACTGAGATTAATGAAAAACGTTACCGTAATTATGGAAAACAGGTTTTGAAAATGGCAAAAAAGATAGTACCTCAAGAGAATATAAAAGAGTTCTCGCTTGGCTATTATCGTATTAATGATAGGGAACATACAGGCAAGGTGTTGTATTATTTAACGTGCGAAAATGGCGAGGGGTATATGTTTTCGTATAGTGTAACATCTAAAATAATATACGAGATTATTTATGTATCAGATATAAAAGAGTGTGTTCGGGTAGCAAGTGAGGTGGAGGGAAATGAATTTGAACTTATAAAAATTCAATAAGTGTTACAGGGAGATGGGAGTTTACGAAATAAGAGCAAAATGTAATTGCAATAATAAATCAGGAGGAAGAGAATATGTTTTTTAGAAACAAAAAGAGGTTTTTGGCGATGTTGCTCGTGACTGCTGTGGCAAGTTCCGTTTGCAAGATTGCTGCATGTCAGGTAATATCTGCAAAAACTAAAGATGAAGAAAAGAGTTGTTCCACTGCTGCTTTTACGGAGAATGAGGAAGGAACAGGGAGCATTCAACTAGCAGTTGTAAATGCGGATGGAGAAATCAGTTTGAGCCCAGTTTCGTGTTATTCAGCGACAATGAGTGGTAAAGTTTATGGTGATGGCGTCAGACTGAGAAAAGCTCCATCGCTGACTTCGACGGTGTTGGAGTTGATGGATAAGGGCGAAGTTGTATCTATCAATTTTGATAAAAGCCAGCTGAGCAAAGGCTATTATTATGTCAAGCGTATAAAGACGGGAACCAGAGGATATGCAAGTGTAAAATATGTAAGCTACATATGATAATAGGTTAGGGAAAAAACAAGGCGATTACATTTTGCTTTTTACAAATGAAAAGAACATACAATAGAAAACGAGGAGAGTGAGGCAGATGAAGAGATACAAAATTTTTTATGTTGTGATCTATTTAAAATTAATAAAGTAGAAGATCCATTGTGTGGTGTGAAAGGAATGCGGATTCACAAAATTAACACCCGCATTCCCGAAAAGATCACAAAAAGTTTGAAAAAAGAAACTGTTTGCGATAAAATTAGTACAAGGAGGTGGATAAGGATGAAATATTATGAAAAAATGCTGGAACTTGGATGTTTCAATAAAAGGACAGTAATGGAGCTGACAGGCTCCGAGGCAGCAGCAAAATCTCTTCTTTATGATTACCAGAAGAAAGGGTATATTGAAAAAATAAAAAGGGATTTCTATGCAGTCATCAGTCTGGAAACAAGGCAGCCTGTATTGTCAAGATACCAAATAGGCAGCCTGATGTTTCCGGATGCCGTCATAACCCATCACAGTGCGTTTGAAGCATTTGGTTATGCGAATCAGGTGTTTTATGAAGTTTATGTGGCAACGGACTTTCGCTTCCGGGATTTTGAATACAATGGAATTTGGTACCACCATATGGAGAGAAATGCACATGCGGATATTGCATCAAATGGAAAGCTGCGGGTGACGGGAATTGAGCAGACCATTGTTGACAGCATAAAAGATTTTAATAAAATAGCAGGATTGGAAGAAGTGGTACGCTGTATGATGCTTGTTCCAAGCGTAAAAGAGGAAAAAATACTGGAGGCATTATCGGCATATAATAATAAATTTTTGTATCAGAAATGCGGATATATCATGGAACAGTTACAGGATGAATTGGGACTTAGCAATGATTTTTTCAAATATTTAGGCAGACATGTCACAGATGGAAAACGGTATCTGATAAAAGAAAATGGAGATAATGTATGGAATCCAAAATGGAGGCTGTATGTTCCGGCAGATTTTATGCGTTTGATTGACAAGGGAGTGGGTGATTATGATGCAATTTGACAGGATGGAGTTGGGAAAACAGGCAAAAGAGCTGGGCTTTGTAAGAGATACCTTTGAAAAAGTATGCAGGCTTGCAGACGTATTGAGATTTTTTGAGGGGGATGATATGCTTTCGGAGTATCTGGCATTAAAGGGCGGTACCGCCATTAACCTCACAATATTGGATTTACCAAGATTGTCTGTTGATATTGATTTGGATTTCTCGAAAAATGCAGCAAGGGAAGAGATGCTTGCCATAAGGAAAGTGCTGGGCAGCCGCATCAGCAGATATATGGAGGCGAACGGGTACCGGCTGAGTCCGAAATCAAAGAACCACCATGCATTGGATTCCTTTGTTTATGAGTACCGGAATGCAGGAGGGATGAAGGATAACCTCAAAATAGAAGTCAATTATATGCTCCGATGCCATGTGCTTCCTGTGGTTAGAAGAAGGGTATACCTTCCGTGGATGGCAGACGAACTTACTGTTTTATCGGTTGATACGGTTGAGATATTTGCCGCAAAGATTGTGGCATTGCTGTCAAGGACAGCAGCAAGGGATTTATATGATGTGCATAATATGATTACGCATAAACTGTTTGACAGCCCGCAACTGGATATGCTTAGAAAATGTGTGGTATTTTATAGTGCAGTCGGGGCAGAGCATCCGCCAAAGGAATTTGCCCTGGAAAATCTGGATAGGGTAACGAAACGTAGTATTACAACGGATTTATACCCGGTTCTCAGGCATGGTGAAAAGTTTAAACTGTTAGAGATTCAGGGTGAGATAAGGAAGTATCTTTCAGAAATTTTAATTCCAACTGTTGATGAACGGATTTTTTGGGAGTCATTTGGGAAAGGGCTTTACAATCCGCAGCTTGTATTTGAGGGAGAAGAACTGAAAAGAATCAGGGAGCATCCGATGGCATTATGGAAGTGCCGGGATAAAAAGACGGATGGCAGAATGGAGCCTGACAGGGGAAAGATTCGATAAATCCGCAGGAAAAGGATATGAGAGGGGAGGTGAAAGGGATGGATGTGAAAAAGACGGGAACTGTGGAACAGAAAAGAAATGAAAGGCTGATATGTTATCTCTGGGTAATTGTACTGGACGGGAAAACAAGGGATCACATACCCATTCTGGTGGTAAGAGGAAATGACTGAATTATTCCGATCCTGGGAATGTCTTAACGTTGTAGCTCGGAGCATAGGTAGAAAGCAGGAAAAACAGTAAAATTAAAAAACTAAGAAAAAACAAAAAAATTTAAAAAATTTTTCATTTTAGCCTGGATTCTCGAAACACATAACGAGAAAATTCTTGTATACCGCATAAACGCTAGCTTTTCCCAAATTTGCCGCCTCGTCATGAACTTACGCATAACGAGAATATGATTTTTGTAAGAAGCTTGTATTTATCGGTGTTTCTGGCATTTCTCGTCACGTGTTTCCGAGAATCCAGGTTTTAGGGAACCAAATGCCCTTCTCATCTGTCTTATATATAAAGATCTTTTTTATCATACAAAGAATCGCGATTTGGAGAAAAAAGAGCATGAACAAAAACAGAATAACAAAAGAGCGTTTTTCTGCTGCTGTAGAAGAAGCTAAGGATGTGATGTACCGGCTCTCGTATGGCATCTTAAATAGTGAAGCAGATGCCGAGGATGCCGTCGCGGAGGCGCTTCTGAAGGCATGGGAAAAGCTGGGAAGCCTCGAAAAGGAAGAGAGCCTCCGCAGCTGGCTGATCCGCATTGTCATCAATACATCTAAAAACATTCTTTCCGCGCGGAAGTGGCTGATTCCATACGATCCGGACGAGCTTGCAGCGGCGATCCCCTTTTGGGAGGAACCACCGGACACAGAAATATGGGAATATGTGCGGGAGGTTTCCGAGGCATACCGTACGGTGCTGCTATTGTACTATTACGGCGGATATTCCGTGAGGGAGACCGCAGCGATCCTCAATGTGCCGGAAGGTACGGTGAAGTCCCGTCTTGCCAGGGCGAGGAAAAAACTGAGGCAGATCATAGATGATGGCGAAAACGCTTAAATCAGGAAAAAGTGGAAGAAAAAATGGAATAAAAAATGGAATAAGAGATGGATAGTGGTCTGTGTCCTTGCGCTGCCTGGCACAGATCGGTAAGCCGTTCGCGGCTTTGTACAAAAGCAGCGCAGAAAAGTGAGGGAAATAAAAAATGCCAAATCGAACTATGTGGGATGGAAGAGAATCCGAACGGATGGGAATGAACGATGAAAGAAACAGCGAAAACATGGAAGACAAAATAGAAGAAAATATAGAAGACAAAATAGAAGAAAATATAGAAGACAAAATGAATGAAATGATCGATGAAAAGATCCGGGCGG
>CAJTZN010000003.1:118063-131958 GCA_910584065.1 uncultured Eubacterium sp. | reverse complement strand
CTCCCTTTATGTCTTTATCATATCATTTTTTTAGCGCAAATTCAACAGTATTTCAAGGTGGGATAGCGTTATCTGGCAAAGATGATCAAAGATATGGCTGAAGTGAATGGCGAAGCTCTTCTTCTATCGTGATCAGACGATGGCAGAACCTCTTTGAGTCCTCATCCGCAGCCTTAAACTGGTTGAGATATTTATGAAGGGATTTTATCCCCATATCGCAGCCGTCTGTGATCAGGTCGGCTACCGTGGCGTCGCTGTCGTCCATCCCGATCTTCATATTTGTTTTGAGCCATGACATACTTTTGGCCAGGGGATTTGGTTCTTTTTCCTCGCTGTTTTTACGCATGAGCTGGTCAAAGATCTCGTCCCTTAGTTTTTCGTGGCGGCCCTTGCTTTCTGTCAAAAGCTGTTTCAAATGGGAGTCGCTGATTTTTTCCAGCACCTCGTCGAGGGAAGAAATAGTGCTTAAATCAAAGAAAAACACGAGGAAAAGCGGCGTTCTCGTTTTTTCTCTTCCCATTTCCCCGATTATCATGTACAATATTTATATACAAGCTGAAAAGAAGGGGGTTTTGTATTTGCAGGATTTTAGTATACTGGG
The DNA here is from genome assembly GCA_910584065.1 of uncultured Eubacterium sp. Taxonomy (GTDB): domain Bacteria; phylum Bacillota; class Clostridia; order Lachnospirales; family Lachnospiraceae; genus Eubacterium_F. The sequence goes on along the minus strand of CAJTZN010000003.1, from coordinate 131,357 downwards.
CCGGATGGAAGAGGACATGCCGGACCCGCTGCCGGAATTTTTTGCCGACTTGAACCTGGATCCGCTGATCGCCGAAATGGGGAATGGGTTTGAGCCATATGACTTAAGGGAATATTATTACCGCATGCCGAAGGAAAAAGAGGATATTTTGTATCGACAGGAGGTTCTGAAGGAATTAGATCCGGAAATGGAAGAACGGATCACGGGTTTTTACCGTGCCGTGAAAAGATCACAGACGTATGAGCAGTACGCGGAAGATACGGAGGACGGGGAGAGCAGCGCGCACTGGCATTTGCTGGCGGCACATTTGTACTACACGGCGCTGGATGAGCTGATGGCGTATTTGGAGACAAAGGGACAGATGGTGGACGGATGGGACGGATTTTACCGCATGTGCAGTGAACAGACAGCGCGGGGGGATTATAAAGAAAGCCACGATCTGGTGTTGGCGATTTACCGGAAAATATCGGAGATCCGATATACGATGAGGATCGAGGAAGATCATATCCTCATACTTTCCCGTGTAGAGGACGACGACTATGTGGGGGAGTTGTGCCGGAAATATTCACATATTATAGAAACGCCCGATAAACTGTACAATATACTTCCGGGCAGCCAGCACAGCACAGATCTCGAAAAGCGCATTTTGCGGTACATAAAGAAAAAGGAGCCCGGGGTGTTCCGGGAGATGATGGGATTTCGGGAAAAATACCCGAAGATCATTGCCGATCCTATATTAAAATTCCATCGCGAGATCACGTTTTATCTTTCCTTTCTCAAGTTCCGGCATCAAATGGAGCGGCATGATTACGAATTTTGTTATCCGAAATTTAACGATAACGAGTTTCGCGTTGAGGGCGGGTACGATCTCGCTCTGGCGCTCAAAAATGTGCAGGACGGAAAAAAGACGGTGGCCAACGATTACTATTTCAAGGAAAAGGAACGGTTTTTCGTGGTGACCGGACCCAATCAGGGTGGAAAGACGACCTTCGGCAGGGCGGCGGGACAGCTGGTGTATTTTTCGTTACTGGGACTGCCTGTGCCGGCAAAAAAAGCCGTGATTCCGCGTTTTCACGGGTTAATGACACACTTTTCCGTGGAGGAGAGCACGGAGAGCGGGAGGGGAAAATTAAAAGAAGAGCTCGTTCGTCTCTCTGAGATGCTCGAAAGGCGAAAAAAGCATTCCTTTGTCATAATCAATGAGCTTTTTACATCGGCGGCGACGTACGACGCCCTGCAGATGGGGCGGGAGATCATGCAGTATTTTCTCGATGACGACTGCTATGGGATCTATGTCACCCATATTGATAAACTGGCCGAGGAAAACGGCCAGATCGTGAGCATGACGGCGTCCATCCAGGGACAGAAAGTCCGGACATACAAAGTAGAACGGAACAAAGCGGAGGGGAAAGGCTATGCGGAATCCATTGTGGAGCAGTATGGGCTTACCTATGATGATATTATAAGGAGGCTGTCAAATGCTTGATATTTGTTTATTATACCCGGAAAAGCAGCAGGCGCTGCGGCGCCGTTACGGCATGTCATCTGACATGATCAAGGATTTGAATTTATCCGTTATCCTGCACGCGATGGCAAAGGGAGATGAAACGATCTATAACACATGCCAGCAAGTTCTGCTGACGCCGGTTACGACCGAGCCACTGCTCCGCTTCCGCCAGCAGATGGTGAACGACGCTGTCAACCATTTCGAATTTTATACGGAAATTTACCGTCTCGCGAGCGAAGCGGTAACGGATTTTGAGAAAAATAAGACGAAGAAGGGCGGCAGCAATACCGGGCAGATTTATGATACGCTGCAGCTCCTGCTTGTGCTGGCGGATGATCTGGAAAAATTAAAGGATCTCATGGGCAGCAAGGAGGCGGAACAGTCAGACGGTATGATGAGATTTGCGGAGAGGCTGCGCAGCCATTACAGCGACGAGTTTGTAGAAGAACTGAGTCAGATGGCAAAACATATGTCGTTTCTTATGCAGGGCGGACGGCTTGTGATGACGGCGGGGATCAGCGGCGGCCTGAAATGCGGCGATGTCGTGATCAACCGTCTGGAACCGGTGGATTACCGCAAATTGGGATCATTCCGCCGCATGCTGCGGTGGCTGATGCTGCATCTTTTCTCGCCAAACGCGATCCATTTAACGGAGACGGCCCTCCGCCATGACGCCAGGCAGATGGAGGAGAATGGATTTTTGTATACGTTAAAGCTGTATCAGAAATTTATACAGGAACTGGAAACCTTTTTCGAAGACCTTCGTATGCAGACAGGATTTTATGTGGGCTGCGCCAATCTGTACCGGAGTTTGTCGCATCTGCACATGAGGGTGTCGTTTCCCAAAGTCAGCCGGGAAAAGAACCATTTACAGTATCAGAAATTATATGAACTTTCGCTGGCGCTGCAGACGATGAAAGATCCCGTCAGCAATGACCTGATCGACGACTGCCATCTGCATGTGATCAGCGGTGCGAACCAGGGCGGAAAATCGACATTTTTGCGAAGTGTGGGCGTTGCGCAGGTGTTGATGCAGGCGGGAATGTTTGTACCGGCTGCGTATTATGAGGGGCCGTTGTACGACACGATCCTCACCCATTTTACACGGCGCGAGGACTGCAGCATGAACAGCGGGCGGCTGGTGGAAGAAATGAAACGGATGAACCGGATCGTAGACATGGTGACGGACGACAGCCTGATCCTGTTGAATGAATCCTTTTCCAGTACGACGGAAAAAGAGGGCAGCCAGATTGCGGAAAATATCATCCAGGCGATGTATGACAGCGGCGTACATATCTTCATGGTAACCCATCTATTTGAATTTGCCAGCAGCATGTATGGGAAAAAGCTGACACACGCGCGGTTTCTCAGCGCGGAGCGCAAAGAGGACGGTACGAGGACCTTTAAGATCATCGACCATGAACCGACGGAAACAAGCTATGGACTGGATCTGTTCGAGGAAATCGTTTTGCGAAAATAATGAAAGAGAAAAAAGGAGAGGGAATCCCGGGTTGTGCCAAATACCTGAGATTCCCCCACTTATAATATGATGAAAATGAAGATAACGAAATAAAATAACGCGATCACATATTGTCCGGATCCGTCTGCAGGATAACCGGTTTATCCATCCTGTACTGATAAAATTTGATGACGTTTCCGCTAAACATACGGAGCGGAGTCCAGTTACATAAATCATAATCTCGTACATAAGGAAGATTATCATAAAAGACGGTGGCAGACTCATATTTATGGTCAAAACTCATAAGCATCTTCTTAAATAATTCACCCTGGTCCATGAATCCACTTCCTTTCGTGTCGCCTATAATCATTATACGTTAAATCTCAAAGAATAGCAACAACTTTCGGAAAAAATTTGTCAAAAAATTTTGTCCCCTGCTAGATTTATCAAATTAGTTATCCCCAGATCAGTAAAAAATGGCGAAGACATTCGCGCCGATAACCGTGAGTAACCCGGCCACTACGATAGAAAGGCTGCTCATGGCGCCCTCGATCTCGCCCATTTCCATCGCCTTGCTCGTGCCGATCGCATGTGCGGATGTCCCGAGCGCCAAACCTTTTGCGATGCGGTCTTTGACATGAAATACCTTTAGTACCCACTCCCCGATCACATTGCCGGTCACTCCGGTGACGACGATGACGGCCACCGTGATGTTTACGATCCCGCCGAGTTCTTCGCTCATTCCCATTCCGATCGCCGTCGTGATCGACTTCGGCAGAAGCGTCACGTACATCGCGTGATCGAGATGAAAGAGGACGGACAAAAGAAATACGCCGAGCAGGCTCGTGACTGTCCCGGTAAAAACGGATAAAAGAATGGCCCAGCCGTATTGTCGGAGCAGATGGATCTGCTTGTACAGCGGAACGGCAAGGCAGACCGTCGCGGGCGTGAGCAGGTAGTTCAGATAGACGCCGCCCGTCTGGTAGGCGTCGTAATCAATATGGAACACAAGAAGGACGGCGATGACAAAAACGATGGCAACGAGCAGCGGGTTTACGATCGCCAGTCCCGTCTTCCGTTTCAGATACTGTCCGGCCTCATAGCCGATCAGGCTCACGAGGACGCTGAAAAAAAGGGAATGAGTAAAAAAATTATCTGCCATTAGTTTGATCCCTCTTTTCGTTTCGGGTGTTTCATCATCCGCTGCGCTACGACGCCGGTCACGCCCATTACGACAACTGTCGTTACCAACGTAATGAAAAGGATGGCCAGCAGATGCGGTTTCAGGGCCTGATAACTCGCGATCAGACCGACTCCGGCGGGGATGAATAAAACAGGCATGATGTCGATGAAAAACGTCGCCGTTTCCTCCACCTGCTCCAGTTTGATGACGCCAGTCATCAGGCAGGCGAGCATGAGGACCAGGCCGTAAATGCTGGCGGGAACTGGCAGTGGTATAATGAAACGGCACAGTTCGCCTAAAAAGCATATGATCAAGATGATTAAAAATTGTTTTACGTACTTCATAAACGTCCTCCGCTTTTTTGGAATATGCGGTAAAGGTGCTTAGTCACATGTTCCGATGATGAGGCTGGAATTCTGCCCGCCAAACCCAAATGCGTTTGTCATGGCACAGCGAACGGGCCGCTTCTCCGCCTTGTTTGGAATGTAATTTAAGTCGCATTTCTCGTCCGGAACCGTAAGGTTCAGCGTCGGCGGGATGATGCCGCTCTGGATGGTTTTGACGCAGGTGATCGCCTCTGTCACGCCGCCGGCGCCCATCATGTGTCCGGTCGCGCCCTTCGTGGAAGTGACTGCCATCTCGTAGGCATGTGCGCCAAATAACTGCTTGATCGCGTTCGTCTCGATGACATCGCCCATTGGCGTAGAAGTGCCATGCGTATTTATGTAATCGATCTCGTCTTTCCAGATGCCCGCCTTTTGGATGGCGTGATCCATACAGGCGATCGCGCCGATTCCGTCGGGATGAGGCGCCGTCACATGGTAGCCGTCCGTACTGTTCGCGAAACCGAGCAGCCGGGCCTTGATCTCGGCGCCGCGCGCTCTCGCGTGTGTTTCCGTTTCCAGCAGGATGGCGCCGCCGCCTTCTCCAAAGACAAAGCCGTCCCGTGTTTTGTCGAAAGGCCGGCTGGCTGTCTGGGGATTGCCGTTATTTGTGCTGAGCGCATGGGCCGAGGCAAGACCGGCGACAACGACCGGGCACAGACTCGCTTCCGCCCCTACGGCCAAAACCGCGTCCGCCTCTCCGGCCAGAAGGAGCATGGCCGCGGTAGAGATGGCGTCCGCGCCCGAGGAACATGCGGTGCTGACTGTCAGGCTCGGTCCCTGGTATCCTTTGGCGATCGCGATCTGCGCCGCGGCAATATTTCCGATAAACTTCGGCACGAACCGGGGACTCACTTTTTTGTGCTCACCTGTACTCAGCCCGTGCTGTGTTTCGGAAATAATGGATACGCCCGCCATAGCCGTTCCCACGACGATCCCCATTCGGGAAGCAGGAATCGTTTCCTCCTGTATGCCGGCGTCGGCAAGTGCTTCTTCGGCTGCTGCGTAGCCGTACTGCATAAACAGATCCATCTCCCGGCTCTGCTTTTTTGTCATAAAATCTTCTGCGTGAAAATCTTTTACCTCAGCGGCAATCTGAACTGCAGACGTCTCCGCGTCGAAACGCGTAATATGCGAAACGCCGCACGCACCGTCGATCAGGTTTTTCCAGTACTGCTCCACGCCAATTCCGATCGGCGTCACGGCGCCCATACCGGTAATCACTAATTTTTCTCTCATACTTCCCCTCATTTCTGCGCATTATGCAATATTTGTGGTTTCAAAAATCTTACTTTATTGTATCAAAAGAGAAAAAGCAGGTCAAGATATTATGAAGCGATTACCACGCCGTCTTTGATGATCATTTTTATCGACAGATCTGCATCCAGCAGCACGATATTGGCCTTTTTCCCCGCGGTGACCGAGCCGTAATCCTCAAATACGCCCAGTGCTTTGGCCGGATTCATAGAGGCGCAGGCGACGGCTGACGCTAACGGGATGTCCATTTCTTTCACTGCCGTTCTCATGCAGTCCATTAAATTGGTGGCGGAACCGGCGAGCGCCCCGTCGGAAACGAGCTCGGCACGGTTTCCCGTGACCTTTACTTCCAGTCCGCCCAGCATGTATCGGCCGTCTGGCATACCGGTGGCGCGCATACTGTCGCTGATAAGCACGATCCGGTCGTCCCCCAGCATACGGAACGTAGCGCGCACGACCGATGGATGGATATGCACGCCGTCGCAGATCAGTTCTGCTGTCACGTGCGGACTGTCTGCCACGGCGCCGACAACTCCTGGCTGCCGGTGTGAGAAGGCAGGCATGGCGTTGTACAGATGGACGACATGATCCGCGCCCGCGCCAAAAGCCGCCATCGCGGTATCGTAATCCGCGTTTGTGTGGGCGAGGGAAATATGGACGCTCTGCTTCATTTCCCGGATAAAGGCGAGGGCGTTTTCATTCCGCTCGGGCGCGACGCCGATAAACGTAACCAGACCGCGTGAGGCCTCTAAAAACTGCCGGCATGTATGCGTATCGCAGCTTATGATATGACGTGCGTCCTGCGCGCCTTTTTTTTCAGCGCTGATAAAAGGTCCTTCCATATTTATGCCGAGCAGGTCGGCTTCCCGCGCGTTGCTTCTGCTGGCTCTTTCCCTATAAGAAGCAGCCGCAGACAAAATATAGATAAGTTCATCTACCGGAAGCGTCATGGTCGCCGGGCAGATCCCCATTACGCCGACCGACGCCTCATATTTCGCGATTTCCGCGATCGACTCTGACGTACCGTCACACAGATCGAATCCCTTGCAGCCGTGAAAATGAAGATCGATCAGCCCCGGAATCGCGTAGCAGCCGTTTCCGTCGATCGTCTGGTCCATTTCGAAGGGAGGCGGAGAGGAAGTAGTCTGTGTACATGCGCCCTGCGACACGTTGGTGATCCGCCCCTCGTCGATCATGATCTCACTGTTCACAAATGTTTTATTTTCCACAAACGCTTTTACGTTTTTAATTATCATGACATACCCTCCTCTATTCCGGAAGGAAGCCGGGGAAATACGGGCGATATGACTCCTTCCAGTTGCTGTAATGCGGCAGGCCCAAAACGGCGGAGTTGAAAGTGGTAAAACGCCCCCAGCATTCCCGCGTCGTTGCCATGTTTGGCAAAGGCCAGTTTCGTGTGGCGGGCAAGTTCTGGTATCAGATAGCGGCCGACCGAAAGATCCATCCGCTCCCGAAGAAAATCTTCCTGTGCCATAATGCCTCCGCCGAGCACGACGATCTCCGGATTCAGGACACAGCATATATTGGCAATGCCCTGTCCTAAAATATCCGTCATCTCGTCAATCGCGCGGACGCACAGCGCGTCCCCTTTTTTTGCCGCTTCAAAAATACGGTATCCGTTCCACATCTCTTTCGGCTCGCTTTTCCATTCCGCCACTTTTTGCGATAAAATACTGGCCGCCCCGAGCGTCTGGAAATCGCCGCCCTGCATGTTCATATAACCTACTTCACAGGCGCTGCCGCTCACTCCGCGGAATATTTCCCCGTTTATCACGATGCTGCCGCCGATTCCGGTTCCGACTGTGAGCATGAGGGAAATTTTACTGCCGGCCGCCGCACCCGAATAGTATTCGGCCAGCCCGGCGCAGTTGACGTCGTTTTCCACCTCACACGGAATGTGGAACCGTCCCTCCAGTATTTTTTTGTATTCTGTGCCCGCATAATCCGGAATGAGCGGCGCTGAATACGTAATAATGCCCCGGTGCGTATCGACGACGCCGGCTGTTGAGATGCAGATCCCGCAGATTTCTTCCTGCGTATGGAATTCCGCGATCACATTCTGTACTTTTTCTAAAATTCCGGCTCCGCCTTTTTCGGCTTCCGTATTCATGATATTCCTGCTCAGGATTCGGCCGTCCTCCCGGATCAAACCATATTTGATGGCCGTGCCGCCTATATCTATACTAACATAATTTTTCATTCCGATCTCTGCCTGTCTTTCATTATAATCAATGATCGTACCGTCTGCAATCTGATATCTGCGATTTTATATTTGCACTTTAAAGATCGCTTTTTTGATCGCTTCCGGTTTCTGCACGAGTACGCCGGTGCGGTGGCCGTCGTTCGGGTAGCAGACGAGAAAATCGCCTGGCCGCAAAATGACAGAGGCGTTTTTATCACCATTCATCGGCAGGAAATCGTCTTTTTCCACATACTCCTGGAGGTTCATGTTCCAGAGAAAATTGACGTCGATCTGTTCCTCTCCCTCCAGCATCACATGGACATCCAGATATTGCTTATGCGCTTCCCAAAAGCGGTTTTCGGCTTCTGTTGTCGTGTACTCTGCCACGTTGACAAACAGTTTTTCACCGTCGATCGGATGACTTCCTTTTTCGTAAGAAAGCAGGTCATGGTTGTTTGCGAAGGCGAAGCATTCCTTGACGGAATCCTCCAAAAACCAGAATTGTTCTAAATGCTTTACATTTCCAAAAATCATGCGGTCAATCCTCCCTTATTTTGTAAATTGTCGTGTGCGGCTCCGGTTCGGATGTATCGCCCTTGATCTTTCGCCAGATCAGGCTGGCCGGAATGCCGACCACGAGAGAAACGACGATCGAGATGATGGAATATGACCAAATTGATACCGCCTCCGCCGGGACGAAATATTTGATATAGATCATGACAGCCGTTGCCGCGATAAATGCGATCGCTGCGCCAAACGTATTGGCAATTTTCGTAAAGGCCCCTAAAATAAACATTCCCACGAGGATTCCGAGAACGAGCCCCATGAATCCGTTGAACCATTCATAAGCCGATTTGATCCCACCGTTGGCAAGAACCATCGATACGACGATGGAAAATACCCCGACCGCGAGTGACACGTACTGGCCGATTTTCGTCTGCTTTTCAAAACTCAGTTCCCGTTTTGACAGCCTGGCCTGAATGTCGAGCGTCCAGCTCGAGGCTACTGAGTTCAGGCCCGTGGACAACGTGGACTGCGAAGCGGCGTAGATCGCGGCGAGGAGTATTCCGGTGATCCCGACCGGGAGCTCAAACGCGATATAGGATGCAAAGATCTGGTCCTGTTCGGCTGCCGGCGGCAGGGCGTTCTGCTGGTAGAAGACATACAATCCGGTACCGATCAGGTAAAAGACCGTGGCGATAAAGATAGAAAGCGCGCCGTTTGCCAGCATCATTTTATTCAGTTTCTTCGTGTCTGTCGTTGTCGTGAACCGCTGCACAATGTCCTGGCTCGATACGTAGGATCCCATTGTGTTAAATCCGGCCCCCACGATGATGAGGATCACGCTGTCCCTTAAAATATTATAGTCAAATATAGGGCGGTCCGCGGCTAAAAACTTATGCTCGTTCGTAAACGCCCCGAATACGGCGCCGATGCCGCCGTCAATGTTGCACAGAAGGAAAATGAGGGCAAACGATACGCCGAGCAGCAATACGGAACCCTGGATAAAATCCGTCCATAGTACCGATTTTAATCCGCCCGTATAAGAATAAATGATGGCGATGATCCCCATAAGTGCGATCAATAGATTCACATTGATTCCAGTCAGGCTCCCCAGTACCATACAGGGGAGGTACATGATGATCGACATTCGGCCGATCTGGTAAATGATAAACATCGCCGCTCCCAGTATCCGCAGTCCTTTACTGCCGAAACGTAATTCCAGATAGTGATATGCGGTGTCAATGTCTAGCCTGCTGTAGATCGGCAGGAAAAAACGGATCGTGATGGGTATGGCGAGCAGCATACCAAGCTGTGCGAACCACATGAGCCACGTTCCGGCGTACGAATTACCCGCCAGTGATAAAAACGAGATCGGACTTAACAGAGTGGCGAAAATGGACACCGAGGTGACCCACCAGGGGACGGTGCCGTCGCCTTTAAAGTACTCCTTTCCCTTCATATCCTTTTTCGCGAAATGCAATCCGGCAAACAGCACCGCTGCCAGATAAACGATCAGGATTATCATGTCAATAACGGTAAAACCTTGCATGTTCTTTTCCTCCCTTTGTTTAGTTGAGATATTTTTCTCTGGCGGCGCGGATCATGCCGGCAGCTTCCTCCACGATCCCCATATCCCCTTCGGTCAATGCCGGCAAAGGTTTTCGCACGCTGCCGAGCTCCAGGTTCTCGTTTGTTTTCAAAATGGCTTTGATCACGCCATACATGTTTCCGCGCGCCGAACACATTTTGTAGATGACCGCATCGACCGCGTACTGAATGTCCTTTGCTTTTTTCAGATCGCCTGAACGGATGCACTCATCCATTTTCAGGAACAGTTCCGGCATGACGCCGTACGTTCCGCCGATCGCGCCCTCTGCCCCGATGATCCGTCCGCTGATAAACTGCTCGTCAGGGCCGTTGAAAATGACATAATTTTCCCCGGCGTCCGCGTAGAACATCTGGATGTCCTGTACCGGCATGGACGAATTTTTCACGCCGACCACCCGCGGGTTCTTTCTCATCTCGGCAAACAGACTTGCCGTGAGGGCGACGCCCGCGAGTTGAGGGATATTATAAATGATAAAATCCGTATTCGGGGCCGCGGCGCTTATATCGTTCCAGTACTGTGCGATCGCGTGTTCCGGCAGGCGGAAGTAGATGGGCGGGATGGCTGCGATGGCGTCTACGCCCAGGCTCTCCGCGTGGCGGGCAAGTTCGGCGCTGTCTTTCGTATTGTTGCAGGCGACATGGGCGATGACGGTAAGTTTTCCTTCGGCCGCCTTCATGACATGCTCTAACACGAGTTTCCGGTCTGCCACACTCTGGTAAATACATTCACCGGAAGATCCGTTTACATACACGCCTTTGACGCCTTTGTTTACGAAATATTTCGTAAGCGCCTCGACTCCTTTCGGGCTTATTTCTCCTTCTTTGTCGTAACAGGCGTAAAACGCCGGGATAATACCTTTGTACTTGTCAAGATTTTTCATGATCATTCTCTCCTTTTGAATTATTACTTAATGTTCCAGTATTTCTGCAAATTTTTTTGTGATCAGCTGCGGCCTCGTGATCGATGATCCCACGACTACGCTGAATGCGCCCAGTTCGATGACGCGCTTTGCCTTTTCCGGCGTATCTATGTTTCCTTCCGCAATTACTTTATGGCTGACTTTGTCGATGATCTCCCTTAATATAAGAAAATCATTTTCCTCAATCTGGTCGTTCTTGCTCTGCTCGGTGTAGCCGACGAGCGTTGTGCCGATAAAATCAAATCCGAGCTCATCCGCGTGGAGCGCCTCTTCGATCGTGGAACAATCGGCCATCCACAGCTGATGCGGATACTTCTTTTTGATCTGCTCAAAAAAGGCGTCCACGGTTGCCCCGTCCGGCCGCAGCGCGCCGGTTGCGTCCACTGCGATGATTTCCGGTTTTACTTCCATGAGCTCATCAATTTCCTTTATCGTCGGCGTTATATATACCTGACTGTCTGGATAATCTCTTTTTACAATTCCGATAATAGGAAGATCTACTTTTGTCTGGATCTCCTCGATATCTTCTTTTGTATTGGCGCGGATCCCATAGGCGCCGCCTTCCATTGCCGCGAGCGCCATCCTTCCCATAATAAAGGAAGAATGCAGCGGCTCATGAGGCAGTGCCTGGCAGGAGACGATCAGCTTCCCGTTTAATTGTTCTATTTTTTCCTCGTTCATAGTAGCCTCATTTCTGCACAAAATGCTGTGTTTTTTAGTTCTGTCTTTGAAAGTATCTCCAATTATCTTCATTTTTATTGAACTTTTGCTTATAAACTTATTTAAAAATGTCATTACTAATAATAAAAATGTTTAAAAGAAAGAGAGGATATTCTAATATGGTGATTTGCAGAGCGAAAAATTATAATGAACTGAGCCGGAAAGCGGCAAACATGATCTGTGCGCAGATTATTATGAAACCGAATTGCGTTCTTGGACTGGCAACGGGTTCTTCTCCGGTCGGGGTTTACAAGCAATTGGTGAAATGGTATAAGAAGGGGGATCTGGATTTTTCCCAGGTGTCTTCTGTCAATTTGGACGAGTACAAGGGCGTAGGACCAAAAGACAAGCAGAGCTACCGCTATTTTATGGAGACTAACCTTTTCCAGCATGTCAATATCGATAAGGCGCGTACGTTCGTGCCAGACGGATTGGAACCAAAGCCCGAGAGAGCATGTGAGAAATATGATGAGATCATTGAATCACTGGGCGGTATTGATCTGCAGCTGCTTGGACTCGGGCATAACGGGCATATCGGTTTTAATGAGCCCGGTCCTGTTTTTACGTGCGGCACAAACTGTGTCGATCTCGCACCCAGCACGATCGAGGCGAACAAGCGCTTTTTTGCCTCGGAAGCGGATGTTCCCAGGCAGGCGTATACAATGGGGATCGGCAGCATTATGAAAGCAAAAAAAATAGTCGTTGTGGTAAGCGGTGAGGACAAGGCTTCTATTTTAGATAAAGTCATTAATGGGCCGGTCACGCCGGAGGTACCGGCTTCCATCCTGCAGCTACACAGGAATGTGGTCATTGCGGCAGATGAGGACGCGCTGTCTTTGGTGCCGGATGCAGGGTAAGAAAGAGTAAAAATTGTTTGCGGGGGATTTACAGAATCAGGAAAATCTACTTGAAGAAACCGAAAGTATGTGTTATCATTAAAATATGTCGATATAAATAATAAAGGGTGAGTGGGAGAACCCGGACTTAGAATATAATATTCGCAAAATGTGTGCGAGAATGGAGGATTATAGTATGAAAAGAAAAGTAAGAATGATTGTAGCTACCGTATGTACGATTGCTGTTGCTGGACTTTTTCTCAAGCCTGAGCATGTGAACGTTTATGCGAAATCGTATGGGGTAGAAGAGGCAGTTGTATCGGAAACTGTACTGGGTGTAGGCGATGTACTGCTGGTGCCTACCGGTTGGGAAACGGATGGGATGCACGTTTATTTCTACGATGCGAAGGGCGGCAGCCTTAAAAATGAAAATGTAGAAAAAGGAACAAACTATACGATACCTGCTTATACAGATACCATGTTTGGCCCGCTTCCGGAGGGGAGTAAGTTTTCAGGATGGAAGATAATCGGGAAACCTGCTAATAATGGAAATAACAGTTGGATGTTGGAACTGGTGCTTTCGGGGGATGAATTGGGTGAAAATACGCCAAAGCCTTCGTCGATGCCGGAAGCGACAGATGAGCCGACGGATACGCCGACACCGGCAGTGACGGAAGAGCCGACGGATACACCGACACCGGCAGTGACGGAAGA
>CAJTZN010000003.1:0-117963 GCA_910584065.1 uncultured Eubacterium sp. | reverse complement strand
GATACACCGACACCGGCAGTGACGGAAGAGCCGACGGATACACCGACACCGGCAGTGACGGAAGAGCCGACGGATACACCGATTCCGGATGCGACAGAGAAGCCGGCAGGCACCCCGGCGCCAGTTGCGACGAATGAGCCAGCAGCGACGATGAGACCAGTTGTGACAGAGAAACCGGCGAGCACACCGACGCCGGCAGAGACTACATCACCTATTGTTACGGAGAAACCGGTACAGACCACACCACCAGTTGTTACGGAAGAGCCCGCACAGACTATACCGCCAGCCGTGACAGAAGAGCCGGCGATCACTCCGGAACCTACACAGACACCGGGAGAAGATACGGATCATACGATGATCAAAAGTGTAGGTGTTTATCAGTTACAGCCAATGATCAAATATTCGCTGCAGGGCGGAGTTACCCGTGTGGAGGGAGATATTACCTGCTATGCAAATCCGATTGAGTTCACAGTTGAAGCAGGCGGCCTGTTCGCATTTTATTGATCGGCAGCCGCTGATCGTCTTAAAGATGCAAAAAACCTCAGCATAGCAGGAGATGCTGAGGTTTTTTTATGGGAATCCTTTCCTTTTGGATGTCAGCCATGAACGCCTGTTAATAAAAAGGATAAAAATGGTTCTTCTTAAGGAAGAAGAGGGATTCCTGTTGGCGCGCAACGGTATTGGTTTCTATGAGCAGGGAGGAATCCATTTTATAATGGCGCATCATTTTGTCAAAATCCTGCCAGTTGATGCCGCCTGTTCCTACTGCCTGATGCAGGTCAAAATGGCCATCATTATCGTTGATGTGGATGTGGTGTATGTAGGGATGTGCCGCAGTTATCCACTCTTCCAGCGAGGCGTGGGAGAGGTTTGCGTGGGCAACATCAAGGCATAAGTGCAGGGCAGGGCACTCGCTCGCGGCCGCCTCTCCAAAGGCAGCGAACATGTCGGGTTCCAGATCAAACATATTTTCAATAAAAATTTCGATATTTGGGTATTCCGCCGCAAGGGTACTAAAATACTGCAGGTTCGTGTCAAGCCAGTTTTGGCGGTATGTTTTATCATAAAAATTTGCGATCAGGTTTGTGTGAAAAATCACGCCGCGTATACCCAGTTCTTTTGCGATGTTCATGGACTGGCGCATCCGCAGATCGGATATTTCACGGATCCGGGCATCGGAACTATGGATCGCAATATCCAGGAAAGCCCCGTGCAGAGTGTCATTGCTCCGGTCGCGGGGAAGATCCCGGTAAAAGGAAATGAGTGCATCAATCTGGGAAGGACTGTCCAATACTGCGGGTGAGAAAAAGTCATTATATTCAAAAGCAGCATTGTATTTGGCAGCAAGTTCCAAACTCTTGCTAATTTCTTCTTTTTTTGGTATAATTTCGATGATGGACATAGTTACCTCCGTTTGTACATAAATAGTATCATGTACTATAATAAAGGATTTTTATAATTTTTGCAAGGAAACATCTATAGTTTTTGGAAGGCGGGTGCAGATTTTAACATGAAGCTCACAGAAAGACAATTTGAAGAGGTGCTGGAGATGGGGATTCTCCTTACCATTGAAAAAAATCATGATTGCCTGTTTGAACTGATTATGGAAAATGCGATGGCAATTACAAAATGCGATGGCGGCACATTATATCTGTATGAAAATGATGAGCTCCACTTTAAGATCATGAGGACGGAATCGCTCGGGATCAGCAAGGGGGGTGACGGAGAGGAAACACATATGCCGCCAGTACCACTGCGGGAGGAAAATGTATGCGCGTATTCTGCGATCCACGAGGAAATTGTGAATATAGCCGATGTTTATAATAGTGATAAATTCGATTTTTCGGGCCCGCGCAGATACGATGCCCTCACAGGTTATCATACGAAGTCCATGCTCGTGATTCCCCTGCGCAACCACGAAGGGGAGCTGATCGGCGTACTCCAGCTGATCAATGCCATCGAGAACGGGGAGATCGTGCCGTTTGATCCCGATTACGAGAAGGTTGTTATGTCGCTTGCGTCGCAGGCGTCCATCTCCATTTCGAATTTGAGGTATCTTGGTGAAGTAAAGGATATGATGTATTCCTACGCGCAGACGATGGCGACGATCATCGACGAGCGGACGCCATACAATGGGAACCATACAAAAAATGTGACGCATTACGCGGTCAGTTTTGTGGATTATCTCAATGAGCAGTATGAGATGGACCTTTTTGACGATTATTTTGACGATAACAGGCGGGAACAGCTGATGCTGGCAGCGAGTCTCCATGATATCGGAAAGATGAGCATTCCACTGAGTATTATGAATAAAAGTACGAAACTGGGGCATCTGTTCCAGGGAATCATAGACCGCTACAAACTTCTCAAAAGTTATTTCAAGATTGATTATTACGAAAAAAGGATCACGATGGATCAGTATGAGGAGAAAGCTGCCTTTCTGTCAGAAGCGGAGAAACTCGTGCAGGAAGTAAATGTGGCGCCTACGCTTCCGGAGGGAAAGGAGCCGCAGATCAGAACGCTGGCAGAATGTGTATATCGTGGGTCGGACGGTGAGATCATACCGTATTTGAAAGAAGAAGAGGCGGAGTGCCTGCTCATAAAACGCGGAACGCTGACAATGGCAGAGAGGAAGATCATGGAAAACCATGTTGTCGTTACCCATAATATCCTCTCTAAGATCAATTTCAGTACTCATTATAATAAAGTGCCGCAGTGGGCAGGGGCACACCATGAATTTTTGGATGGTTCCGGTTATCCCAATCACCTTACCGCGAAAGATCTTCCCATCGAAGTGCGGATCCTGTCACTGGCAGATATTTTTGAAGCGCTCGTTGCCGTAGACAGACCGTATAAGAAACCGATGTCCGTTGATAAGGCGCTGGGTATTTTGGCTTCTATGGCGGAAGAAGGGAAACTGGATAAGAAATTAGTCGCTATGTTTGGGGATTATATACACCAGTCACCTCGTAAACGGTGAGTTCGTTCTCTTTTCCTTTTAAACGGAGATTACCGATCTTATTGGCCTGAATGCGGTCTTTCAGCCGTTCGTACACATCTGTACTGATCAGGACCTGGCCGCCGGCGGCGCTGCCTTCTAATCGGGAGGCAGTATTTACGGTATCGCCGATCGCCGTGTAGTCCATACGGAACCCGCAGCCGACGTTTCCTACGACGGCCGGGCCGCAGTGAACGCCGACGCCGAACTGTACCGTCTTGCCAAAACGATCCAACAGCCTGTCATTTAATTCTTTTGTGCCGTTTACGATATCCAGTGCGGTCAGTATAGCTTTATACACATAGTCGTCCAGGTCAAAGGGCGCGTTAAAAATCCCCATCGTCGCATCCCCGATAAATTTATCCAGCGTTCCACCGTGATCGAAGATCGCGCTCGTCGTGAGCGTCAGGTATTCGTTCAGGATATCTACGACCTGCTCCGGCGACAATGCCTCGGACATTGAGGTAAACCCGCGGATATCTACGAACAATACGGCTACATCCCGGTTTTCCCCGCCTAATGTGATCTCAAATTTATCCTGTTTTACTAACTCATCGACCACCTGCGGCGCCACGTATTTTTTAAAGGCGGATACCATCCGGTTGCGCCGGAGGCGTTCCTCGAGATAGCTGCTGATCAGTTCCGTCAGATAAATAACGATCAGAAGAATGGGAAAGGTAAGTAAAGAAACTTCCCATCCTTTGCCGTACCATAGCTTTCCGCTGATCATCCAGACCGCGATGAGCAAGAGGCCGGTAATAGATCCGGTCAAAAGTTTCGTCTTTTTCAATAAAAGGAAATAAACAGCGGCCAGACAGGCGATGATAAGAGCTGTTGCCATAGTTCCTGCCTCTTCCAGCGTATTGCCTTCCAGAAGTGCTTGTATGATATTGGCGTGTATTTCCACTCCGTACATTTGCTGCGACCGGTCAACCGGCGTATTGTAAGCGTCCTGCATGCCAGGGGCGTAGCCGCCGACCAATACGATGCAGTCCCGGAACGTGCGGGGGTCTACGGTCCCGTTCAGCACGTCGGAGAGAGATACGGTTTCGTAACTGCCCGGTTTGCCTGAATAAGAAAACAGAAATTCATTGTATGTACCCAGTTTAGGCTGTTCCGGAGTAATGCCCTGATTTGAGCAGTATAGCTGGTATACGGCGGAGGAAAAGCTGTCGATGCGTTCCCCCTCATAGGAACGGTATAAAATGGCGCGGCGTATGTAGCTGTCGCTGTCCGGTGCCGTGTTGGCGAATCCGATCTGTGTATTTTGGCGCAGGGCTTCGAACGGAAGCTCAACGTCCGCGATGTGCATTTTGTTTTCCTGCAGCTGGTCGTCCCCGTTTGATTCTAGTACGGTTTCATTGACGATATTGACTGCTGTTATAATATTGTCAGAACCTTCACAGGCATTGGCAAGAGCGGCGTCTGTGCCAGGGTCGCCGTCGCCAATGAACATAATATCGAAACCGATGGCGGCGGGTTTGCTTTCCCCCGAGCCGTTCAGGAGAGAAATGAGATCCGCGGCCTTTTCCCTCGACCAGGATGAAAAAGTACCGTATTCACTCAGTGTCTTTTCGTCAACAGCAATGATGCGGATCTTGTTATCCGTGCCGGATGGCGTCTGATAGAGCGCATCCATTCCCCATCGGTCTACGGCGCCTAAAACGCCGTAAAAACTGATGAGAAAACTTACTGCGAATACGAGCAATGCCTGTAAATAGTTCTTTTTTTTCATATAGTCTGTTTCCTCCACTAGCGGTAGTATAATGTCAGGTCGCCGATAATGGCAGTATCAAAGTTAAATACATTCCCTCCCGCGTCGCACCAGTTTGTACCTCCTGCCGGAGAGAGTACAGGTTTTTGAGCCCGGGATCCGGCTGCAATCGACTGTGTGCCGAATACACGGCCAAGCGGGTCGATAAACGTTACGGTATATGTCGTGTTTCCAGGTGCGGGCGTGGCCGGTGTGTTGATAACCGGATCAGTAGTCTGCTGCGGCACCGGAACTGGCGTTTTTGCTGAGTTTGGTTTTTTATTGCTGTTTGTTTTTTTATCTGAATTTTTGTTTGATTTCGCGTCTGACTTTTTGCCGGATTTTTTACCTGATTTCTTATCAGAAGCTGAACCTGAGTTTTTTCCCGATTTTGAATCCGGGTTGGAAACAGTCCCGTTGCTGCTGTCAGAGTCCGAAGAGGAGCCTGAGGAACCCGAACCGTAACTCGTGCCGTCATCGCCGTCTGCGGATGGACCCGGGGCTGCGTTGTCGTCACCAGAGGAATCTGCGTCTGTATCTGAACCGGAAGCACCTGAACTAGTATTGTCTGCGTCAGAAGAATCCGTACCAGAAGCCGGATCTGCTGTGTTTGCCCCATCTTCATTCCTGACCGTGTCGTCAGCGGATTCCTTCTCTTTAATGATCTGCTGAAGATCATCTTTTGAAACGGAGAGGTCTGATATACGGCCTGAATCGTAAATCTTCAAAAGTGCTTTTAAGGTATCAGCCGGAAGGGCTGTGAAATCAATATCCTTCGGGGCGTAAACGGGGTCAGAACCCGCGTCTGCCTTGTGGAAATCGGCAGCTTCGCCAGCAGCGACCATGTTTTCCTTCGAAGAAACCGTTCCGTCTGCTAATACGGCAGCGGCAGCTACTTTTCCGTCGAACACCATCACGTCCGCTGCGGTTTTCTCCCCATCTGAATCCAGAGACACACGGAATACCGTACCACGGACAGCCATGACCGATACGGGAGTGCTGAGTTCATAGGAAGAGTCATTATTTAATTTGCTGTCAAGTTCATTCAGCACGGCGCCCTGTACGAGTTCAATCCTGGTTTTGCTGTCTTCCTTGCTTCCGGAAGCGTTCAGCCGTATTTCCGTTCCTGTTTCCAGTGTAACGTACTTATCGTCATCCAAGAGCAGGCACATGTTACCTTCGTCCCCTACTTTGACGTTATCGCCGTTCATCAGTTTCATACCCGAGTAGGCATCCAGTGTCGTGCCGTCCCTCGTCACGGTTGCCGAGGCACTTAGGTCAAATACGGAGATGTCCCGGTAAGCGGCACTCCCCCCATTACGCGTGAGGATCACGACTGCGGCGATGCACAGTATTACTGCGAGGGCAGCAATGCCGCCGATCAGTCCGATCTTTTTCCTGTTTTTCATGAGTATCGCCCCTTTTCTGTTTTTCATTTCCCGAACGATTCCATAGAGTCGGCTCCTTGATCGTTCTTCTTATATGTATATAATATAGGAAAAATAAGGATTCGTAAAGTAAATTATTCAAAATTTTCCAAACTATTGCTATCTAAATACAAATTTTATATAATGTGGATAGTTTGACGTTTGCGGCAGGCAAAAAAACACGAAAAGAAAGGATCAGGATAAAAATGAAAGAACGTTTGAAAATAATATTTACCGGGTTGGGAATTATAATACTGGCGGTCATAGGACTGTGGGAATATATGCAGTTATTTTTATATTATGATCTTCCACAGGTGATCGTAGTCATGCCAGTTGTCGGCGCGGTTTCCGCGGTCTTGTTACGGAAATACTGCTTTTTGGTCGCTGCTGCTACGACAGCTGTCTCCGTTGTGTACCAGATGATAGAAAAGGGACAAAATTCTAAATTTGCCATAATTTTGAACATTCTTCCGGTTATACTGCTGTTTATGCTGGTTGGCATCGCCGGCGGATTCCTGATCCGGGTATTACTGAACGGGAAACGCCCGAAGGCAGCCGGTATTATTTGCTGTGTGTTAGGGGTGGCACTCACATTGGGCGGGGGTGTCGCTATGTTTGGCAATCCATTTTACCCGTTTACGGCGCGGTACGCCATTAACCGCTATGCGCAGAAATACGACAGCGGCCACTACCGGATCAGTAAGATTTCTGTCTATTACAGTATAGAGGATCTGGAATACCAGGGCCGGGTCGAGATGAGCGATGGCGTGATCTATGCTGTTTACCACGAACGAGAGAGTGGAGATGTCTATGATTTGACAGATTTGTCATAATTTTGTAAAATATTAAGATATGGAGGAAATCTTGAATGGATCACTTGGATATGCTGGAGTACAAAAGCGTGCACATTTTGCGGGAGGCGTACAGTGAATTGGGCAACCTGTGTATGCTCTGGTCGATCGGGAAGGATAGTACCGTGCTGTTATGGCTGGCGCGAAAGGCTTTTTTTGGGCACGTGCCGATTCCCCTCGTGCATGTTGACACACATTTTAAGATCAAGGAGATGATCGAATACCGTGACCGGCTGGCGGCGGAGTGGAACCTGGATATGATCTACGGCGAAAATTCCGAGGCAATTGAGAAAAAGCAGACATTCCCGGACGGTAACGCCACGCATCTCGAGTGCTGCCGGGCGCTGAAGACCGAGGCGCTCACGAATACGCTCAATGCGTCCTGGCCGCGTTACCGCTTCAACCACAGTAAAGGAACGTATGAAAAAGATGTAAACATAGAACCATATACGGGTGTGATCGTTGGCGTGCGCGCGGACGAGGAGGGCAGCCGTTCCAAAGAGCGTTACTTCTCCCCCAGGGATAAGAACAATGACTGGGACGTGGGCGATCAGCCGCCGGAGTTCTGGAACCAGTACAAGACGGATTTTGCCCCAGGGACGCATGTGCGTGTGCACCCGCTTCTTGACTGGACGGAACTCGATATTTGGGAATACATTGAGAGGGAAGATATTCCGGTCGTCCCGCTCTATTTTGATCAGGGAAACGGCAAGCGTTATCGTTCGCTCGGCTGCGCTCCCTGCACGGGTACCGTGGATTCCACGGCGAAAAATGTACGTGAGATCATTGAGGAATTGAAGACTGGAAAATTTGCCAATATCGCGGAGCGCTCCGGCCGGGCTCAGGATAAAGAAGGCGGCGGTGGCCTGGAAGAGCTGAGGAAGGAGGGCTACATGTGATGAAAAAAGAAGATATGAACATTGTGATCGTCGGACATGTAGACCACGGCAAAAGTACGTTGATGGGCCGTTTGCTGGCGGATACCGGCTCCCTTCCGGAGGGAAAGCTCGATCAGGTCAGGGAGACGTGCCGGCGCAATTCCAAGCCGTTTGAATACGCGTTCCTGCTCGATGCCCTGAAAGACGAGCAGTCACAGGGGATCACGATCGATACGGCGCGCTGCTTTTTTAAGACGGAGAAACGGGATTATATCATTTTGGACGCGCCGGGGCATATCGAATTTTTGAAAAATATGATAACCGGGGCTTCCCGCGCGCAGGCGGCGCTTTTAATGATAGACGCCAAAGAGGGCGTGCAGGAAAACTCGAGACGGCACGCGTATATGCTGTCTATGCTGGGGATCCGGCAGATCGCGGTCGTGATCAATAAAATGGATCTGGTAGACTACAGCGAGGAAGTATATGAGAAGGTGAAGGAAGAGTATCTCGCCTTTTTGAAGCAGATCAACATCGAGCCGGCGTTTGTCCTGCCGGTCAGCGCGTTTCAGGGCGAAAATATCGTGAAGCCGAGCGAGCGGATGCCCTGGTATGACGGCATGTGCATCCTGCAGGTGCTCGATGGGTTCCATTGTGAGGAAGAGCAGGACCGCCAGCCGTTCCGCATGCCGGTCCAGGATGTCTATAAATTTACGAGGAACGGGGATGACCGCCGGATCGTCGCGGGTACGATCGAAACGGGTACGATCCGCGCCGGGCAGGAGGTTGTCTTTTATCCGTCCGGCAAGAAGAGTCATGTGAAGAGGATCGAGTCGTTTCACACCGATCCGATTGAGGAAGGAAAACCGGGGATGGCGGTCGGTTTCACGATGCAGGAACAGATCTACATCACGCGCGGTGAGATGATGACTGTGACCGGGGAGCCGAAACCAAAGACGGCGTCGCGCATCGCGGCCAATGTGTTCTGGCTCGGGAAGAAGGACTTCGTGCCGGGCAAGATCTATTATCTGAAGATCGGATCGGATAAGGTAAAAGTCGAGGTGGAGTGCGTAAAGGGCGTTATCAATTCGTCCAACCTGTCTTCGACCGATACGAAACAGGCCGTCGAGCGCCATGAGGTGGCGGAAGTCATTTTAAAAACCGACAAGCCGATTGCCTTTGATGTCGTCGCGGACCGCGCCGGTACGAGCCGTTTTGTCATTGTCGATCAGTATGAGATCGCGGGCGGCGGGATCATTACCGAGGCGCTGGAGGATGAGGAGAGCGCGATCCGCTCGGGCACAATGCTGCGAAATTATAAATGGGAGACGAGCAATATCGCGATCGAGGACCGTATGGAGCGGTATGCCCAGCGGCCGGAACTTATCGTGCTGACCGGTGAGAAAAATACCGGAAAAAAAGATCTTGCCAAAGCGTTGGAGAAGGAACTGCTAAACCGGGGCAGATATGTCTATTATATGGGGATCGGGTCTTATCTTTACGGGGTAGGCGCCGATACGAAGGCGGGCGGTGACGAAAACCACAAAGAGCAGATCCGCCGGTTTGCGGAGGTGGCCAACCTGATGCTCGACGCCGGAATGATTCTGATCGTCACGGCTACCTGCCTGACGGAGAGTGACAGGAAGATCATGAAGACAGTCATTCAGGGCGAGATGGATATTTTCTGGGTCGGCGATTCCGTGACGACGGACATCAAGGCGGATGAACAGCTTCAGGACAGCCAGTTTGATTATGATGGAAATATTCGCCGGATCAAGGGAATCCTGAAAGATAAGGGAATCATCTTTCGTTAAAGATGGTTCTTCAGAACCGATAGAAGGAGGTTTGGGGTTGTGTCTTTGGGCGCGAAAAATGAAAATGTGGTGTGGCACAGCGGCAAGGTTTCGTATGAAGCCCGCTGCTCCGTGCTGAAACAGCGGGGATTGGTCGTTTGGTTTACCGGGCTTTCGGGATCCGGCAAATCGACGATCGCGGTGGAACTTGAAAAAATGCTGAACGAAGCGGGAAAGGCCGTTTATCTGCTGGACGGGGACAATATCCGCTGCGGGATCAATTCCGACCTCGGATTTTCGGACGAGGACCGCAACGAAAATATCCGCCGGATCAGTGAGATCGCCGCACTGTTTCAGGATGCCGGCCTGATCACGCTCGTGTCTTTTATCTCGCCGTTTCGAAAGATGAGGCAGTTTGCGAGGGAGCGGGCCGGAGAGGGGAACTTTATCGAGGTCTATGTAAATACGGATTTTGAAACATGCATGCAGCGCGATCCCAAAGGATTGTACAAAAAGGAGATCTCTCATTTTACCGGAAAGGATTCCGCGTACGAGGAGCCGACCGATCCGGAACTTGTTCTGGATACGGTGGAACATACGGCGGTGGAATGTGCGAGACAGGTATACGATGAGATCTGCAGGAGAAAAAGTATTGGGTTATGAGGTAAACTATGATTAATTTGTTGAGAAAGATCGGTATGGATATGGGGGCCGGTAAAAAAGAAGTACTCCATGATAACGGAGGCGTGATCACGATCCGCCCTTCTGAGTGGGTCGAGAAAGGATCCCTGGAATACGAAAGCGTGTTTAAGCGCGAACAGACGGATTCCATCCGTACGAATATCGAAGGAAAGAAGATGTATTCCCTGACATCCCAGGCAAAGGACTGGTTTTTGGAAATGCAGCTTCGGAGTGACAAATATAAGTTCAATAAAATGCTCATCGTGGAAGATCCATTTGGGGAAGCGCCTTTGACGGCGCTGGCGCTGTTTACGACGATCATGGATTACCGGGTGAGGGCGACCGTGCGGGGGGATTCGGAACAGACCAGTTTCGTATTCGAGTACCCGGCGGAAAAACGGCATCGGATCCCGATCCTCGGACTTTATCCGGGCAGGGAAACGGAAGTGGTCATTGAGCTTTTGGATGAGAATGGAGAATCCTGTGACTGCCGGGAGTTTTCACTGAGTACCAAACCGCTGCCTCAGGGTTTGCCCGAGGTGATAGAGATAGAAGAAAAACAGAAAGTGCAGGACTTTTGCAATACACTTGTATCCGGAGGCGGCAGCTTTTGGCCGTTTGTGCTCGACCATGACGGGCGTGTGCGCTATTATCTGGCGAGAAAACTGGAGGGATGCGGGATTTTTCCGCTCTCCAAGGGAAGATTTTTATGTATGGATGACCGTGTTCCCAATTCGGTCCAGATGTATGACATGGATTTTCTCGGCAGGGTGGGCCGGACGTATCTGGTGGACGAAGGCGTCAATTACGCGATCGAGAATACGCAGGGTGGGAATCTGCTTGTGGCGGCGAAAAATCCTGCGTCATTGAGTTCGGATGAAAGCAGTTTTGCCGGGGAAAATCCAGGTGGAGAAAAAGTCATTTTGGAAATCGACCGCGAGACGGGCGAAAAAGTATTGGAATCGAAGAGCGTCAGCCTGTTTGGTGAGGAAGGACAGGATTCGGTGAGTGTGGCGCTGTCAGGGATTTCAGGAACATTCCGCGCGTATGAGTGTGTTTTTGACCAGACGTCGTTGTCAAAAGCACTCGTGAAAAATAGCAATTATATCGTTGGTGATCTGCGCCGTCCGGTCCTTCTGCCGGATGAGCCTGACGTTCCGGGTGTGGTTCCGGCCGTCGAGACAGCGATACATTTTGAAATGCAGGAGGATATTTTCTGTGTTTATCCGTCTGATCCGGCGGTGACGGGAGTCTGTTTCCGCGGGAAGATGTGTATCTGGGAGGTAAAGGCCACGGATACATACCAGCCGGCAGGTCGTACGGATGGGGCCAGGCAGGGGATGGCGGTCTGGCTTGACGTACTTCCGGCGGATACGTATGACGTACTTGTATGGCTGGGTGATAAATTACAGGATACGGGCAAAAAGATCACGAAGCAGAAATAGGTTTCTGTCGCAGATGCCGTTTAGCTGCCATCTGGGCACGGGTGTTTTAAGAAATCCCGTTTCGATGGTGATGGATGGTATCTTTTTTTCATAGACACACCAATCTCCGAAACCACCGGCTGGTTTCGTGTCTTTTGAGCCGTGGACAAGTTTATATCCGGTTGTTTTGTGAGCGGATTCAGCGAGCTGGATGATCTGGTTTTTCAGGGATCCGGTGACATTGTAGTCGTAAAAAATGACGTTGCCGCGGGAGTGGTAGTGGATCACCCCGAGCGGAGCTGACAGGGAATCGATAAATTCCATGAGATACTGTGTTTCCAGCTGGTCTGCCGGTGAGCCGCCGGGATTACGCTTTTTGAGGTCGGGTGAAAGGCCGAAGCCGCACGGGAAATTGCGGTTCAAGTCAATGCCGTTGCCATTTTCCTTCCACTTGCGGGCGTCGGTGTTCATGGAGATCGTCACGCCGTCGGGATTGGCCATCGGGATGAACGATACGCGGATATTTTTCCAGGGGTGCCTGCGGTAATATGCGATCATGTGCAGGAGCAGCGTGGTGTTGATGTATTCCCTGCCGTGGATGGACGCCGTTACGACGAACTGGTATTTTGCGTCCTCCGCGCCGATATGACAGACATAAATATGTCGTTTGCCGTATGTAAGTCCGAGGGATCCGACATGAAATCCATCGGAGGAGTGCAGGCTTTTCCATTTAAGAAGTTTTTTTTCCATTTCCGGATAAGAATAAATTCTATTTTGTTTCATCCGCTTTTCCCCTTTCCAGATGTTCTTTTCATTTTATGCGGGGAAAGAAAGAATATGACAGGACAGAAAGAGGTATGTATGAGAGTCTTTTTATCGAAAGTGAAGCAAAGGGGAGTTGATGGTTTATATAGTCTGGCTGCGCGGTTTGAGCCGGTTGGTCCCCGGATCCGCGCCAGACAGAAAAGGAATAAGGATGTTGTGCGCGACGGGAGATGGCTGCGTTACCGGGTTCGTGCGGACAAAAAACTGGCACAGGCATTTCCACAGAAGATCACGCGCACGAATCTTGGCAGATGGTGGGTCAGGCCGGTCGATACGTGGCAGAGAGAGCAGGCGATTGAATCGCTGTTGGACCAGTTTCCTTTTACGTTTGATTCGGTGCTCGCGATCCGCAATCCGTACGGGCTGTCGCCGCTTTGCTGCCTGATCTTGTTTGAAACGGAAGAAAAGTACCGTGTGCGCTATACCGTCAGGGGAAAAACGCCGGGTAGTTCTTTTACGCAGACGCTGACCCGCTATACCACGCGGCACAGGGTTCCTGTGTTTGGCCTGTACGCCGCATGGGAAAATACGGTGCATCTCGAGCTGCTGGACGAAAACGGGAAACCCGCGGCAGAACGGGACGTCATTATTCCGGTCCCGGCGATGAAAAGGCTGGAGACGATGGTGGAGTCGGTGAGGAAAGACGAAAATACCGCGATGCCGTTTGTATTTGTGACCGGCGGGTACAGCAGCAGTACGTATGCGTTTGATGTGAATGGCGATATCCGCTTTCTGCTATCAAGAACGCCTCGACAGTACGGGGTTTATCCTCTGCCGGATGGACGGTTCCTTTTCACCGACCGGAATATTAACCGTCCTACGTACAATAATCCGCACGCACTCGTTTTGTATGATATGGATTATCTGGGCCGGGTGCGCGAAACGTACTATGTGAAGGAAGGCGTGCATCACTGGGCGGTGGCGCAGGATGGAACAGAAGGTAATATCATACTGGGCGCGACGAGTTCCCTGGAAGAGAAGTTGATGGAGGGGACGATGCTGGCGTATGACCGGAGCCGGGGTGAGACGGTTCATATGTATAATCTCGGCGACTATTTTCCGAAAGAGCTTCAGACAAAATATGATTGGGCGCACCTGAACCGCATCTATTGTCAGGATGAGCGGCATCTCATACTCTCGCTGCGGAATGTGTCCACGGTCGTTAAGTTTGATCTAAAAGAAGAGAAGATCGTCTGGCTCATGACGCATCCGGAAGTGTACGCCGGCACGGAACTGGCAGACCGGGTACTGCGTCCGGTCGGTGAGGATTTCCACTATTTTCTCCAGCAGCACGCCGTGGAGATCGTCGATACCGGGCTGATGAAACAAGGGCAGGAGCATGTGATCGAGATCATGCTGTTTGACAATCATTGTAATACGAAGCGGAAGGTTTCCTGGTTTGATGGGAAGACAGATTCGTTTGCCTGTTTTTATAAGGTGGATGAAGAAAATTTCACGGTGGAGACGACGAAGGTATTTCCGTGCGCGCTTTCGCCGACCCGTTCCAATGTCTGGTTTGACAGGGACAGCCGCCGCGTGTTTAGTATGGCGGGTGCCGCCTGCTCCGCGGGTCAGGGGGATAAGGCGATCATGTACGAGTGGGATTTTGATACGGGGGAAGAGGTGAACCGGTATCTGACGCGGGACGGTTTTTTCAAGGCCTATCCGTTTGACGTGAGCGGGGGCGGGATGGAGGAGGTCCTGTCGATCAGTCAGCCATACCGCAAGGGGCACCTGGAGCCGCCGGTGAAGGTGGAGAGCGTGGAGGTGCTGGGAAGTGAGGCGGAGCCGGGCGGCGATGCCGGACGGCAGGGTGATGTTAGGCATCAAGGCACTGTTAAACAACAAGGTGCTGTTAAGCACCAAGGCGCTGTAAAGCACCTTAGTTTACAGATGCGCAAAGAGATGGATTTTTGCTATATGGATGATCTGATCTGTATCCGGGCAAAGGATCACAAAGTGGAAAAGGTGTACTTTAAAGGGGATGAACTGTGGGAACGTGATTTTACGGATACCGTGCAAAAATCGGAAGTATTCGCGAGTAAGGTTTATTATGTCGCGGCCACGGTGGAAACGCTGCCGGCAGGCAGGTATGAGTTATGGATCCGCTATGACGGGGAAGTGTACGATACGGGTAAGCATTTTATGATCAAATAGGCAGCCGTGCCCTCCCCTGATATTTCGTATTATTTGCCTGCTTTTGACATGTTTAGTTTATTTGGTTACTTTTACGGTACAGTATTTCGTTACCCCGTCCAGCTTTACGCTGATGCGGGCTGTCCCCGCTTTGTTGGCGTAGATCCGTCCGTTGTCGTCTACTGAGGCGACGCTGGATTTACTCGATTTCCACTGAGGGCTGAGTCCCGAAGAGATCTTGGCCTGCAGCGTAAATTCGGAGTCGGGGGATAACGTGACTTTTGTGTGGCTCAGTGTGATCGTCGGTTTTTTTACCTTCACGCGGCAGGTCGCCTTTGTGTGATCGGCCGTTACGGTAATGTAAGTGCTTCCCGGTTTTTCACCGCAGACCGTTCCGTTTTCGGATACGGTGGCCACGCTTGTTTTTTTGGATTTGAACTGAATCTGGGAACCGTTGGATGCCGTCGCTTTCAGACGCGCGGTTTCCCCGTGTTCTAAAGATAGCGAGGACTGGCTTAGCTGGATCCTCGTTTTGTTTACGGTGACGGTACAGCTTGCTTCCGCGCCGGATACTTTTGCCGTGATCTTTGCTTTTCCGTTTTTCTTCGCAGTGACCAGACCGTACGTGTTTACGGACGCGACTTTGGAATTGCTGCTTCTCCATTTCGGGGATGCGCCGTTGGATACAATGGCCCCAACATAAAATTCCTTTCCGATGTCCAGCGTTTTGCTGTAGTTTGTCAAGATGATAAATACTGGTGTTTTTCTCGCTGCGCCCTGTGCCGGGCGGCTGAATGAACAGAAACTGCTCAGAACGATAAGAAGTACCAGATATAAGTGAATAAAGCTGCGTAATAAGTGCTTCATGATAATCCCTCCCATCGGGAGAGACGGTTGCCTATTTGGTGTATAAATGGTATCATAAAATCAATGATTTGTAAAGTGGTTTATGTGATTTTATTCAGAAGGTAATGAAAGTGGAAAGGCGGGATCCGAGTTATGGCGGTGGCGGGAATTATTTGCGAATATAATCCATTTCATGAGGGGCACAAGTACATGATCCGGAAAGTGAGGGAGATAACGGGCGCCGATACGGTCGTTGCGGTGATGAACGGCGATTTCGTCCAGCGCGGTGCGCCGGCTGTCGTGGATAAGTACACCCGCGCGCGCATGGCGCTTTTGGAGGGCGCGGATCTGGTGTTTGAACTTCCGGTTAGGTATGGGATCTCGAGCGCGCAAGATTTCGCGTATGGCGGGATCCTGGCGCTGGAGTCGCTTTCCTTTGTGGATTTCTTTTGTTTTGGCAGCGAGAGCGGGGATGTAGCGGTTTTGGAAGAGGCGGGCCGCTTTCTTGCCGGGGCTTCAGGGGATCTTGCGCCGTTTGAGGCAGAGCTTGCGCGCCTCGTGAGATCAGGCATGTCATACCCGGCCGCGCGGGAGGCGGCGTTTTGGAAGGCCGTGCGGCAGGGGAGTTGGTCGGAGTGTTTGTGTGGGAAGTCGGATTTATTTGCCCCCAACAATCTGTTAGGCATGGAGTATATCAAAGCGGCCGAACTTTTGCATTCCCGCATGGAGCCGGTGGCGGTCCGGCGCGCGGGAATGGGGTACCATGAGCGGGGAGCGGGCGGCGATGGATTTTTGTCGGCGACGGCGATCCGGGACAATATGTCAGGAGGCGATTTTTCAGGGATACCGGAGCGCGCGCGCGGGATTTTTGCCGAATACGCCGCCTCGTACGGGTGTTTTTTGGATCCGGAGCCATTTTGGGCGGCGTGTTCGTACGCGATTCGCAGCCATTGGGACGAACTGGAACAGATTAAGGACGTTTCGGCGGAAATTGCCGGCCGGTTCCGGGCGTGCCTGTACGAGTCGGTTTCGTTTGCGGATTTCGTGTCGCGGTGCAAGGCGAAGCACATGACAATGACGCGCATCTGCCGGTGTGTGTTCCAGGTGTTGCTCGGCGTGGAGAAATCGACAGAGCGCGAACGGCGGCTCCCGTATATCCGGCTCCTCGGTATGAGAAATGAGGCAGCCGGGTGTCTGGGACGCGCGGGGGACGCGGGGGAGACGGTCGTGGTCGCCAGAGTGTCGAGAGACAGGGAGCGGCTGGATGCGGAAGGACGGCGAAAGCTGGAGCAGGATATACGCGCGTCGGATATTTACCGGGGGACGGTGATGGCGGCGAGCGGGAAACGGCTGCCAGACGAGTATAAGAGGCAGCTGATCACAATATGACACGAAGAAAATATATGTTTGCGCGCGGGCGGGCATGATCGTGTATGTCATGTTTGGTTTCGGGCAGTTAAAGGAATGGAGGATGAAAATGGAAAAGAGATTGAAACATTATTTAGAGTATTACAGGCGGATTGCCGAGGGGGAAGAGACGGCAGAGGGGGGATGGGAGAAGTTCCGGGCGGAGATGCTCGTGCAGATCCAGTTTTTCCAGCATGAGAGGCTGATCCACCTGATCGTCACGGTTTTGTTTGCACTGCTGGCGGTCATGTCGATTCTGGTGAACCTGTTTATCCAGGAACTGGCGGTACTGGCGCTCTGTCTGCTGTTTTTTGTGCTGCTGATACCGTATATCCGCCATTATTACATATTGGAGAACGGGGTGCAGCAGTTGTATGAGTACTACGACAGGATGGTGGAGCGGTTTTGATCAACATTGGGATCTGCGATGATGAGGAGAGTACGCGCCGGGAGATACGGGAGATTTGCGGGGAACTGGCGGGGGATTTGGGATTTCAGGCGGAATTTGTATTGTTTGAGGATGGGAATGAGGTATTGTCAAGTTCTGTCCAGTTGGATGTTCTGATCCTCGATATCGAGATGCCGGGGATAAATGGGATTGAGACAAAACAGAGGCTGGACATTTTTGGCTTGACATAAAAGAAAAAAAGAAGTAAAATCAAGGTGTGACTATAAAAATAGTCACACCTTGAAATTTGTGTGGGAAACTGTTAAGGAAGGATGTGTTAAGATGTTAAAAAAGAAGTTGTTGTCGCTGATACTCGTGACGGTGCTTATCTTGTGCGGATCTGTTTCCGGGTGTAGATTTACGGTAAATGCGGAGCGGAAGTCTGGAGTTGCAGACTCAGGTGAGGATCTGGAAGATGAGGATGTGGACGAGGATGAAGATGAAGCAGGAGCGGGAGAAGGGGATGAACATGTAGGGTTATCGGAAGATGAATCCCTGGAGGTTACGTATCGTATAACGAGTAAAGGGAGCGGGCGTGGTAATGTTGACGTTACGTTACAGAATATTACAGGTGACAGGATCAGTGACTGGGCAGTTTGTATCGTACTGAGCGAGAAGGTAGAAAAAATATGGAATGCAAAGATCACAGATAAGAAAGAAGGGGAATGGGTTGTAGTCGAAAATGCCAGCGGAGATCAGAATATAGAAGGTGACGGAACAGTGACATTTGGCATGACTGTCTGTTATGAAGACGAGATCGGGCCTTTACAGGGCTTTTATCTGATCCGTGATGAAGTAGAGGTGGGTGAAAAGGATTATTCGGTTCAATACACGGAAAACAGCAGGGAGGGTGATCTTGTAAACGCAACGATCAAAATTACTAATTCAAGTACAGAACGGATCGAGGACTGGAAGTTTACTTATCATGTAACAAATAAGATCAATTCGTTTGAAGACATACAGAATGCAGAATTGATCCGTCTTTATGAACATAGTATGGTTCAGGTTGACAATTTGAAGTATAACCGGAATATTGAGCCGGGGCAAAGTGTGGAGTTTAGTTTTGCTGTTTCATGTAAAGGAGATCTGAAAATAGAAAATTTTACGCTTTACAAGATGAGAGAGATTGACTATAAGGAGGGCCATTATCCATATGAAACCAATAGTCCCTGGTCAAAATATTGGGAACCTGCCTGTGATCCAGATGATTTTGAAACAGATGAGGAATATGAACAGTATTTAAAAGAGAATGGATACACATTTTTCGTATATGAAAAGGAAGAACTGCAGGGAGAATTGGATGAGTTTCTGACGGCGGAGAGTACTTTATTATCTGTGAAATATCCTGCGGGAAGAATAAGCGCTAAAGTGATGTCAAGTTTTTTGTGGACGATGATAAATTGTTTACGTTATTCGGAAGAGTAGACTGGGAACGGGTGCGTATCGTATTCAGATGCATCATTTCTGTGTTGGGATATTCGCGATATGGTTAAATTGGACTTGTTTTAGACGTTGTGCGGGAAACCGGTAAGGGAAGATAATAAGCGTCCACGATAGGAAATGCCAGAGTGTAGAGGAGAGCGATATTTATGAAGATAAAAGTAAAAAATCTACTGGTAATCGTATTAATAGTTTCTTTTTGTATGGTCAATGGAATGGTAAGTGCGGAGGGAGAAACAGAACGTGTTGACAAGTTGGACTTGGACTGCGCGGATGGGGATCGTGATCCGGACGATGATTGGGTTGACGATTTGGATTGGAATTCAGCTACGGAAGATTTTTGTGATATAAAAATCCGGTATCAGACTACCAGCCATTCGGATAATCGCTACAATGTGGATGTAACGCTTGAAAATTGGAGAGACGAGAGGATTGATAACTGGGAAATCCGCATTCCTGCTAATTATGAAATTGAAAATATCTAGAATGCGACGATCATAGACCACATCGATAACGAATATACCATACATAATGCAGAGGCGAATCAGGATATCGCAGTCGGCGGTTCCGTATCTTTTGGAATGACTGTTGTATGTTCTGAACAAGTGGAAATGCCCGTGTATGTGTTTACGACGGGATTATCTAACAGGCTGGAGGAAACAGAATATAAGATGGAATTCAGGAAGCAGCGCCGAGAGGGCGGCAAGTTTGATGGTAAGATCATTATAACAAATCTACAGGAAAAGAAAATAGAGGATTGGAATATGTCTTTTGAATGCAATTTTAAAATTAATAAAATTTGGAATGCAGAATTTGCGGATGATTATTTCAGGTCTGGAGGATTGAACCATTACGTGATTGAAAATCCAGGGTATAACCAGAATATTGCGCCGAAGGAGAGTTTGGAGTTTGGGTTTACTGCTACCTGTGGCGGGGGAGCCAAAGATTTCTTGTATGGAGGTTTATGAAATAACATCAGATATTGATTTTTCAGAGGATGATGAGGATGAGGAAGATGAAGAAGAGTATGAATTTATATTAGATAGTGACTATTTTGAAACACGGGAAGAATATGAAAAGTACTTGGAAGAGCACGGATACACAGATGAATGCTTGATAGACTTAGATGAGTAAAAGGCAGGGTATGTTATGATTTGGTTACGGAACTGTGATGATGAAATACGGTTAGTGAAAATATGCAGAAACAATACCGTAAAATGTGTTCAGCACAAGGAGATGTGAAAGGACTTGTCAAATTGTACCCCTAAAAGTGCAAATTGTACCAAAAAGAACAAATATGTTTTTGAATGTGGTACAATATAGTCTAAGACTATACAGAAATGAGGGAAACCAAATGTTAGGCGGTTCGGTATATATTGCGCTTATCCGGTTTGTGATCAGTCTCGCCGGCGTGATGTTGTTGTATTCCATCCTAAGTGAATCACGGTTTAGCACAAAAAAGACGGTGTTGTATTATTCGTGTTTTGCAGTGGCTATGACGGCGATCTCCTGTATGTGGTATGTGGCGAACCAGCCCCTTTATGTGAGGGTGGGGCCGCATACGATGTATCTGGGATATGCCTTTTTTGCTTTTTGGTGTAGTAAAGGTTCTGTTTGGGTGAAGGTCTATAAGCTGGTATTTGTATTTTATCTGATGGCAGTATATATTGTGGGATCAATAGAAATTGCTATTTTTTTCTTTGGGCACAGTATATGGGCGGATATGTTCATGCGCTTGTTCCTGCTCTCCCTGTTTGCATTTCTTCTTGAAAAATATATGCGGAAGGATATGGAGGGATTTGGCGATTATGTAGAACGGGAGACGGACAGGGTCAGTGTCATTACGATGATCATCTGCAGCCTGTTCGGTATAGGTTATATCATGAATCCCAGCCTGAACAGGAACATGAATTTTTCCCGTATTTTTCAGATCGTAACGAATTTTCTTCTGATCGGAACGCTGCAGTTTTTGGTATTCCGTTTTTATCTCCACGTTGGCAAGGAAAAAGAGTATGAAAGGGAAAACCAGCTGGTCCAGATGAACAACCGCTTACTGGAGCGGCAGTTAGAAACGCTGGAAGAGTCGGTGGAAACGGGCCGGCGGATCCGTCATGATGTCAGACACCATATTGCGGTCATTGCCGAATTCACACGCAGGGGCCAGAGGAAAGAGCTGCTGCAGTATCTGAAAGAGTATGAGGAAGAGATTGCGCAGAATATTCCGGAAACGATATGTGCCAATACGGCGGTCAATAATATTCTGGTGGCGTATACATCAAAGGCGAGAAACGAGGGTATTCATGTGACGTTGGATGTGAAGGTTGGAAAAGATGTTAAGGTCTCAAGCCTTGATCTGGTAACTATTTTAGCCAATGCTTATGAAAATGCGATCTATGCCTGCATGGAAGAGAAAAAGAATCAGAAAGGAAGGGAGTGTTTTATCCATCTGATGCTTAAGATCAGGAAAGGCAAGCTGATCATTATCTGTCGAAATACCTGCCGGATAGAAGCTGAATTTGAGGATGGAAAGCCGAAATCAGAGTTTACAGGCGGCATCGGGGTTTCCAGTATTATCCGGACCGCGGAGAAGTATCACGGGGAATGCGATTTTAAAAATGAACAGGGAGTGTTTGTATTCCGGCTGATCATGAATGCCGAACAGGTGCAGGCGGTGAGAAAATGCAGCGGATGGTGATGTGAGAGCAAAGCAATCAAGGGAAAGCGGAGTAAAAGCGGGCGCACGATCTTTCGAATCATGAATATGATTATCTGCCTTTTTCGGATTTCCGTATGAAAGCGGGAAGTGCCGTTATCCGGTTTTGGGTTTTCATATTCATGAAGGTATGTCGTGTACGGGTACGGCGGAGGATCCTTTCGCCGACGCCGGTACGCACTACAATCCGGGGGATTGTGAGCATCCTATGCACGCTGGCGACCTCCCGCCTATTTTTGTAAATGAGGGTTCGAGCTGGAGCGCGGTAGTCACATGCCGGTTCAATATCAAAGAGGTTCTCGGTCGTGTGATCATTGTCCACGCTATGCCGGATGATTTCCACACGCAGCCGTCCGGTTCGTCGGGGGAGAAAATAGCCTGTGGTATCATCCGCAGAAATTAACCAGTCAAAAATGGCGGAAGTACAGATCACATACCCAGAAAACCGCCCATGGACTGCATCACTTTAAGAAGATCGACGGCAGGGCACGGAGTGGCATAACGCCGTCCGGTTTCGAGAAATTTTGTGTAATTTTCCCGTTGCTCTGCCCGTTTTTCAAAATAGAGTTCGAGTTTCTTTTTGCGCAGTATCCGGCGTTTTTGCGCTTCTTTTTCCTCGGCCTTTTTTTCATTCATCTGGTAGATCTGCACATTCAGTTCCACGTGTTCCGGCTTTTGGACACGGCCCTCTTTGCGCAGATCATGCCACAGTTCGTTCAGAACCATCTTCTCCAGTTCCGGATCGCTTTTCATGAGCACAAGTGCCATATCGCTGAATGTCACGGTGACGTCCAGATGATCGCCGCAGAAGGGAAGGATCGTGCGATTTATTTTTTCCCTTAAATACTGCCGGTATTCCTGCAAAGTCATTTCTTTCGGGGATTTGTATTTGGCCATTTCCGCAATCTGCTCTTTGAAGCTTTTCGGTTCTTCGCTTTTGTTTTCCTTTTTGTTTCTCATGGCCGCCTGCCTGACGGCCGAAGCTCCGATATAGATTATATTTTCCATAATATTCCTCATTTCTGTCCTGAAAAAAATAACAGCGCACCCTCCAATGCGTTTTCCCTCCATTGAAAGTACACTGTTTCTGAACTTTTATTATATTTGTATTACTTATATCGACGGCAGCGGGAAATTTCTTTATGGGTAAGATCACTATTTAGGGCAAAATGTTTTTTCCCGGTGTCGTATCATAACAAAAGCTGCTTCAAATAATAGTGAAAGGCTGTAGGCATGGAATACCTTTCACTCAGATCCTTTCTGGGTACAAACTGGATCGATTGAGTCAGGCGATCGACGGTATCATTTTTGTGAAGTGTGATTTGAAAACCCGTCATATGCCACTCCACATGGGAGAAAATATGTGTCGCCGTGCCCATGGCGCGAATGGCAGCAGGGTGGATATCCAGATCTTCCAGCTTTTTCGCTGCATCATCCTGAGTTAACTCCCCGTCCCATGCCGGGAACTCATACAACCCCGCCAAAAGGCCTTTTTGTGGACGTTTTTGTATCCCGATCCATCCATCTCGTTCCAAAATAAGCAGAGTGCGCCGCTCGACGCGGCGAGGTTTCTTTTCGGCTTTTTTCGGGTACTGTTCCGGACATCCGCCTGCCCTTGCCTGACAGGTGTCCCGGATCGGACACTGGCTGCAAAGGGGCGCGCCGTTTGGGATGCAGATCACCTCGCCCAGTTCCATAATGGCCTGGTTAAAATCGCCGGGGCGCTCTGGCATAACGGACAGGATCTGCTGCTCCACTTTTTTTCGCACGGATATTTTGGCAATATCGTCGTCGCATGCCAGATAGCGCATCACGACGCGGAGGACATTTCCATCTACGGCGGGAACTTTGATCCCGAACGCCATAGAGGCAATAGCGCCGGCTGTATACGGGCCGATGCCGGGCAGGGAAAGGAGCGCGTCAAAATCAGCCGGCAGTTTTCCGCCGTAATCGTCAACCAGGATCTTTGCCGCTTTTTGCAGATTTCGCGCGCGGTTGTAATAGCCCAGTCCTTCCCACAGCTTCATGAGCCGGTCCTCGCTCACCTGCGCCAGGCTTGTGATGTCGGGCAGTTCTGCAGTGAAGCGGATAAAATACTCTTTAGCCGCCTCGATCCGGGTCTGCTGCAGCATGATTTCAGAGAGCCAGATGTAATAGGGATCGAAATGATCCCGCCAGATCATGTCGCGCTTATTTTCGTCATACCATGCCAGCAGCGGCAGGGAAAAGTGTTCGATATCCATGATGCCTCCCATCGAAAACGGTCAGATTGCTCCTTTCTTTATTATTATAATATGTGTCTGATTCGTTGGCAAGCATCTTTTGCGTGGGAAACTCCATCTTGAAAATGGCAGGAATGAATGGTAAAATAAATGAAGGACGAACTATCTCTTGTCCTAATACAATTTACTATGAAATGAGGAAACATATGAAAACACTAAAAAAATTTATGTCGGAATTTAAAGAATTTGCGCTCCGCGGGAATGTAATGGATCTGGCGATCGGTGTCATCATCGGTGCGGCGTTCCAGTCGATCATCAATTCGCTCGTCAACGATGTGCTGTCGCCGCTGATCGGACTCGTCGCGCAGACGGATCTTAGTTATCTGGTGCTGAACATCAACGATGTCGATGTAAAATACGGCTCTTTCCTGACTGCCGTGATCAATTTTCTTATTATGGTATTTGTCATTTTCCTGCTCGTAAAAGGGATGAACGTGCTCTCGAGTCTGGGAAGACGAAAAGAAGAGGAAAAGCCGGTGCCGACCACGAAAAAATGTCCGTTCTGCCTGAGCGAAATTGACATTCAGGCGACGCGGTGCCCGCACTGTACATCGGAACTTACGGAACCGGAAATTTCTGAACCAGATGCTCCGGGTATTACGGAAGAAGCCTCTTAATGCCTTCCCGTTCGTAAATGTCACGGTAATACCGGACTTCATCCTGTATGAGTTCGTCGATTACTTTCATTCCTAAAAGTTCCACAGGGGCTTTGTCATCGGTCATGATATTTCCGGTTGTGGTATGGTCAGTTGTGTCGTTATCATTGGCATCGCTTGCGGCGCTGTCATTTTTGGTGGCATGGCCCGCGTGGTAACGCTGTATATTTTGGGCGATCGTTCCCATCAGGGTGTGGAGGGCGTCGTCCTTTATTTTTGCGATACCTGAGTGAAATACTGACAAAGCGTCCGTGGGGCCGAACGCGTACAAGATGCGGTTGGTGCAGCCGGGAACGTCAATGGTGTAGACCTGCTCGAATACGCTTGAGATGGTATCCGACAAATACTGGTTGATACTGCCCTCTTCCGTGCCCCTCATATTCAGGTTTACGACCATCACTCCGTCTTTATTCAGGTGCTTCCGGACAAGTGTGAAAAATTCCACGGAAGACATTTGAAATGGGATCGTGATATCCTGAAACGCATCAACGAGAATGACATCATATGTTTTGTCGACCGCGTTCAAGTACGCCCGACCGTCATAGGTCGTGACCGGGATATTTTCAGGTAATTCAAAATACTGCCGTGCCAGTCCCGTGATCTTTTCATCAATTTCCACGCCGTCCAGCCGGACACGATCAAAATAGCGGCTGCACTGTGTGGCAAATGTGCCCGTTCCCATACCGAGTATGAGTATATCGGATCCTTCCTTTTCTGTCACTCCGGCCATGAGCGGCGCGGCCATCGCGTAGTCGTAATACATGCCGGTCAGGCCGTTATCCTTTTTTAAAATAGACTGAACCCCGAATAAAACATTGGTGGAGAGGATGATATTTTCCTCGTCCTCTTTCACCTGGAGATAGTTGTAAATGGACTCCCCTTCATAAGCCAGTTCCTGTTCCCAGAACGCGAACCGGCTGGATGCGCCGAACAGACAGCAGAGGATAAATAAAAGGATGCCGACAAATGCTTTTTTAGGTTTCTTTTTTGCGCTGAAGAAATATACGAGCGCCAATAGGAGCAGGATACCTGAAAAGATGAGAAAGGTAGCCGATGTCCCGACGGCAGGGATCGTGATAAAAGTTGGTACGAAGGTTCCGATAATGCTGCCGATCGTATTGGAAGCATTCAGCATTCCCACGGTTTTTCCATTGTCATCCAGACTGTCTACCGTGTATTTGACGAGGGACGGCGTGACCGTTCCCAGTAAGAACAGGGGAAAAACAAAGATCACCATGCAGGCGGCAAAGGCGGCGATCACGAGAAAATGGCTGCTGACGGAAAAGATCAGAAGGGCAGAGATACCCAGAATCACATATTTCCCGACGACGGGAATCGTGGCAATCCATATTGCGGCAACGATCATCCTCCCGTACAGTTTGTCCGGGTTCGGATCTTTATCCGCGGCCCGCCCGCCGTAAATATTGCCGAGCGCCATCGCGATCATGATCGTTCCAATGATGATCGTCCACACGATCTGCGACGAACTGAAATAGGGGGCAAGTAACCGGCTGGCGCCTAATTCCACCGCCATCACGGATACACCGGCAAAAAATTCAGTCAGATATAAATATGCTTTGCTTTTTAAGATCATAATTACCTCGCAATTAAAAAATCGGAGCAACAGGATTTGAACCTGCGACCTCACGGCCCCCAGCCGTGCGCGCTACCAAACTACGCCATGCTCCGTTTTTTGTAATACAAGAAACAGTATACCACAACTGGGCGGGGAATACAAATGTTTTTTTCGGATTCGTCTATATTTTGCAAATGTACGTTTGAATGGACTTGCTTGATTTCACGGGAAAAATAAACTATAATGGAGCAATCCGCACCAGTGGAGGGGAAAATATAGTTTGGCCCCAGCATCTTTTTGGGAAAACAGGAAAAAAGGAGTCTTGACAAGTGGTAGAAGTCTATTATATCGAGGATGATACAGTTATCGCATCGACGGTAAAAGAATATTTGGAACAGCAGGGCTGTTCGGTTTCTGTATTTGAAACATTGGAAAAAGGAAAAAAGGCGTTGGAATGCCATGTTCCGGGTATTGTTCTGATCGACTGGAATCTGCCGGACGGGGGTGGAGACATGCTCTGCCAATGGATACGCGCCAGATGGAAGGAGCTGCCAGTTATTTTTCTCACTGTCCGCGGTGATACTTGTGATATCGTTTCCGGTTTTGAAAATGGCGCGGACGATTATGTGGAAAAGCCGTTTGAGCTGGCGGTCCTGTACTCCCGCATGAATGCGGTACTCCGCAGGACTGGAGATGTGTCGGGGCAGTATCTTACCTGCGGGCCGGTCCGCGTGGACAAAAGCCGGATGATGGTTTTTTGCGGGGAGGAATCGATTTCAGTAAGTCAGGTGGAATATCAGCTACTGCTGCTATTGATGACAAATAAGGGGAAAACGATTACGAGGGAGCGGCTATTGCAGCAGATCTGGGATAACAACGGAAATTTTGTGAATGACAATACGCTGACTGTGACGATAAAGCGGCTGCG
This sequence comes from uncultured Eubacterium sp., assembly GCA_910584065.1. GTDB lineage: Bacteria > Bacillota > Clostridia > Lachnospirales > Lachnospiraceae > Eubacterium_F. Next base: position 90,904 of record CAJTZN010000003.1, on the reverse strand, counting down.
GGAAAAGCTCCATCAGCCGGCCTGCCTGAAAACGATCCGCAGCTTTGGCTACCGAATGGAGGATGATTCATGAGTATTGGGGAAAAGAGAAAGCAGATTCTTTTATTCGTACTGTCAGTCAGTCTGATCGCGACGGCGTTGACGGCGTTCTTTGTATCAGAGCATGACAGCCGTATGCAATTTAAGGTTCTCGCAGATTTTTGCGGGAAACTGATCGAGAGAGATCCAGATCAGACAAGTGCTATTTTGGAAGTGTTAAAATCAAAAGAAGGTGGCGCGAAAGCTTTGGAGGAGGAAAATATATTAACGTCTTTTGGCTATCGGCAGTCAGATTTTACAGAGGGAAGGGCAGCGGTATACTGGATGGCCGGCGCCGGTTTTGCGGTTGGCAGTGCGCTGTTTCTGGCTGCTTTTTGGTATTGGCATAAAAAATCTTCCTCTCGGATCCGCATGCTGACCGACTATTTGGCGAAAATAAATAGCGGCGGGGAAGAGGTTCTTTTGGATATAGCGGAGGACGATCATTCCAGATTGCAGGATGAAATATACAAAACGGTTACCATGCTTTACCGGACAAGAGACGCCGCGTTAGAGGCGAAGAAGAATTTCGCGGATAATCTCTCGAATATCGCGCATCAGTTAAAGACGCCGATCACCGCCATCTCCCTCTCAAATCAGATGATGGAAAGACGCCCTTGCGCCGATTACACGGAGCAGATCAGGCGTCAATTGGGCAGACTCACATATCTGGAAGAGGCACTGCTGCTTTTATCGCGCATTGATGCGGGAGCGCTTACACTGGAACGAAGGGCGGTGGATGTTTTTACCGTGCTCACGCTGGCCGCCGATAATCTGCAGGAATTATTTGCAGAGGCGGGCGTTCTGATCGATATTCCGGAAATGGGAGAAGCGGATATTGTCGTAGATCTGGACTGGACGATGGAGGCGGTTATAAATCTATTGAAAAACTGTATGGAACATGCGCCACAAGGAACGAGTGTACATTGTTCATATGAGGAGAATCCCCTCTATGTAAGGATCCGGATCTGGGACGAGGGGGCGGGAATCGCAAAGGAAGATCAATCCCGTCTCTTTGAGCGGTTTTACCGTGGGAAAGGGGCGAAAGACACGGGAATCGGCATAGGACTCTGTCTGGCGAAAGCGATCATAGAAATGCAGAACGGAGTCGTGAGCGCATACAATCTTCCTGCGGGCGGTGCTTGCTTTGATATTCGTTTTTACAGTCACTGAGATGTCACCTGAGTGTGCTAAGATGGAGGTATCGCTTGATCCAGGTGCCTTGCAGACGGAACATTTTTTCGCGCCGGTTTGCAGGATGTGAATGGCACAGGACACGAAGAAAGGGAGGATCCATATGGAAATACTCAGTTGTAGCGGCATTGTAAAAGTATTTGGAAAAAATGACGGTCAGGTTACCGCTTTAAATGGAATCGACCTGTCCATAGAAAAGGGGGAGTTTGTCGCGGTCGTCGGAGCGTCCGGCTCGGGGAAATCGACGCTTTTGCATATTCTGGGCAGCGTGGATAAGCCGACAAAAGGGAAGGTTATGGTGGATGGCGTCGAGCTCGGGAGTTTAAACGCTGCAAAGGCTGCTATTTTTAGAAGACGGAAAGTAGGATTGATCTATCAGTTTTATAATCTGATCCCCACTTTGACAGTAGAAAAAAATATTCTTATGCCCATGCTTCTTGATAAGAGAACGCCGGATCCGGCGCACTTTGAAACGATCATTACGACGCTGGGCATCAAAGATAAGCTGGAGCGCCTGCCCAGCCAGCTATCCGGCGGACAGCAGCAGAGGGCGGCCATTGCAAGGTCTTTGATCTATCGTCCTGCGATCGTGTTAGCGGATGAACCGACAGGAAACCTGGATCAAAAAAATTCAAAGGAGATCATTGATCTTTTAAAAAGGTCAAACCGTGATCTGGATCAGACGATTCTTCTGATCACACACGATGAAAAGATTGCATTGGAAGCAGACCGTATTGTAACGATGGAAGACGGGAAGATCGTCAGCGACCAGAAACGGGGGTGAGCGAAATGTGGAGAGAGTATTCGAAGAGTTTTATCAAATATAACCGGGCAGCTAGTGCATCGATCATGGCGGCAGCATTGATCGCGACGATGTTTCTGTCGCTGTTATGCAGTCTGGCTTATAATTTCTGGACATATGACATGGAAAAGATCGTGTTAGAGGAAGGAGACTGGCAGGCGCGCATCACGGGAGACATAGATGATGGCGATTTGTCCGTGATTCAAAATTTTAAGAACGTGGAAAGAGCGGTTGTCAATGAGGATTTGTCTGAACCGGAACAAACTGTGATTGACATTTATTTTCAGAACATTCGAACGATATATCAGGATATGCCGTTGATTTCCGCAAAGCTGGGATCTGGTAAAGATTCGATCCGGTATCATTCTCTGCTTTTGTCCCGCTATTTGATCCATGACCCGGAAGATAGCGAGCCGCCGATGCTTTTGACATTGTATTTGGCCATCCTGTTCATTGTGATGCTGTCGCTGATTTTGATCATTCGCAATTCTTTCGAAATATCAATGAATGCGCGGATCCATCAATTTGGTATTTTTTCGAGCATTGGCGCCACACCCAAACAGATCAGGGTATGTCTGCTGCAGGAAACGGCGGTTTTAAGCATTCTTCCCATTATTGTTGGCGGATTACTGGGCATACTGGCCAGCCGTGGCCTGATGGGGGCGGTCAATATGTTTGCTGCCGATGTGGCTGGCCGTCATGAAGCGGTATTCCATTATCATCCGGCGATATGGGGGGTGACGATCGGATCTTCTGTCCTGACGGTGTTTTTTTCCGCCTGGTTACCCGCCGCGAAGTTAAGCAGGATGACGCCGCTGGAAGCCATCCGGGGCGCGGGAAGTTTGCAGATGAAGAAAAAAAGGCATTCTCCTATTTTAAACAGGCTGTTTGGATTGAAAGGTGAATTGGCTGGGAATGCGATAAAGGCACAGAAAAAAACGTTTCGGATTTCGTCCTTCTCCCTTTTGTTATCTTTTTTAGGATTTTCTGTTATGCTTTGTTTTACCACCCTGGCGGATATCAGTACGAGGTATACGTATTTTGAACGCTATCAGGATGCCTGGGATATTATGGTGACGATAAAGGATACCGAAATCGGTGAGGTTCATGCAATAGATGATTTGCAGGGAATGACGGGGATTCGGGAGGCAGCTCTTTATCAGAAGGCGGAGGCAGTGGCCGTTTTACCGGAAGAATGTCAAAGTGATGAGCTGTGCGCGCTCGGCGGATTTGCGGCGGTTGCAGGAACGCCGAAAAAGGAGGGGCAGTTGTCGGTGAAGGCTCCGGTTGTTATATTAGATGATTCGAGTTTTTTACGTTTCTGTTCGCAAATTGGGATCGAGCCGCGTCTGGATGGGGCGATCGTGCTGAATCGGATCTGGGATCGTTTGAACAGCAATTTCCGTTATAAAAAGTATGTTCCGTTTGTGAAGGAAGAGGGAGGTAATTCGGTGGAGGGGTGGCGCGCGCCCCTTTGTAACAACAGTCAAAAAGGGCAAGTGATTGATATTCCTGTTTTGGCTTATACACAGACGGTTCCTGCCCTGAGGGAGGAGTATCCGGACTATGGCCTTGTTCATTTTATGCCGCTCAGGATGTGGAACGGGGTGTCCGGGCAGCTGGGCGGGGCGGAAGCCGACAGTTATATCAGAGTCTTTTCTGCTGGGAGCGCGGATGCGGCTGATCTAAATCGGTTGGAGCGGGAAATTGTACGGAGGATCGGGAGTGGGTATGAGATTGAAAGTGAAAACCGGGTTCAGGAACGGCTGGCAAATGACCGGTTGATAGATGGCATGAAGGTGATCTTGGGGGGATTTTGCGTGTTGCTCGCCGTGATCGGGATCGCTAATGTGTTTTCAAACACGTTGGGTTTTCTTCGGCAGAGGAAGCGGGAATTTGCCCAGTATATGTCGATTGGTTTAACGCCGCGGGAGATGCGGGACATATTTGTGATAGAAGCGCTCGTGGTGGCGGGGAGACCGTTTTTGATTACGATTCCGTTTACGGTGTTGTTTGTACAGTTTGCGGTGACGGCGAGTTATCTGGATCCGATGGTGTTCTGGTCGGAGGCTCCGATCGGGGCAGTTTTACTATTTGCGGCGGGGATTGGTTTGTTTGTTGCGGCGGCTTATTATATCGGGGGGAGGAGGATTTTGAGGTGTGAGTTAGGGGAGGTATTGCGGGAGGATTTGGCAGATTAAAGGAGACGTCTGACGGAAAAAGAGATGGGTACTCCATTTCTATTTCAAACACTAATCAAGTAAATACTTTTCACAAAATTCTTTTGCCGTCACAATTCGAATATTTTCAAACTGCTCTATTACAAGGAGATCCTTATCTCCACTGACAATATATAAAGCACGAGAATCTTTTGCACATTCTAAAAATTTGTTATCGTCAGGGTCACGGCATATTTCAACATGAGTAACGGGTTCGATGATTTTCATAGCTTTGATTAGAGGGCTCAAAATCGTTCTATTGATATGCCCCTGTTTTCTGTTAATCATTTCCTGTACAATTTCCTCGTATTCGTTAATAATTTCTGTCGTAGCACAGGCAATTATTTTCTGACCAACAACAGCACTAAGAATCTCTCTCGGAAACCCACCAAAAAACACACCCGAAATCAAGACGTTTGTATCTAGTACAATTCTCATACTCGTTTCTTCTTTCTAACCGATTTGACTATATCATTAACATCACTTTCATTATACCCAACAGACTTTGCCCATTTTTGCGCTTCGTCCAAAGAGGCTTCGAATTCTTCTGCTGAAGGAAGTTTTAAAGTTTTTAGCATAATAACATCTCCTGAAGTATATGCCACCAGTTTATCACCGGTATCAATCGACAGGAGTTTTCGGATACTGACTGGCAATGAAATCTGTCCTTTGGAAGAAACTGTCAATATTTGTGTGCTCATTTGCTTATGCTCCTTTCAGGTAAGAATTTCTTACTTATATTATGCCATAATATAAAAATAAATGCAAGAAAAATGATATGCCCGTAAAGCAAAGCATAGTTCGTGATTTAAGTATTTGCTATTTTATGATATGGTGCCTGGATGAAACTGACTGGCGCCGTAGATTCATTTTAAACTGAAAAAAATGGGAAACTTTTTTGCTATTGTAAAATAAGAGAAAAGCGTGTAAAATAATAAATAAATAGATTTATGGCGCTATTTGAACCCGCCGTAAAGATAGCAGAAAAATAAGGAAAGGCTTTATACCAATGTGGATCAATGGTGCGAATCTGTGTATAGGATGTATGAACCCACTGGATGATCGTGGGGAATGTTCTTTTTGCCATTTTCAACAGGACAAGTATCAGCCGATACCGAGATGTCTGTTGCCGGGAACGGTGCTGGCTGAACGCTATGTACTTGGCCGGGTACTGGGAGAAGGAAATTTTGGCATTACTTATATGGGATGGGATCCGGTTCTTGATTGCCGGGTAGCGATCAAAGAATATTATCCATCTGATTTTGTAAGCAGGGATGTGATCCGGGGCACAGATAAAAATGTATATGTGTATGGAAAACAGGGGAAAGAAGAATATCAGGAAAACCTTAATAAATTTCTTAATGAGGCAAGATGCCTGACTCGGTTTAACCATTTGGACGGCATTGTTTCAGTGAGGGATTTTTTTTATGAAAATGAAACTGCCTATATTGTGATGGAGTACATTCATGGCGTGAGCGTGAAGGAGTACATCCGGCAGCATGGTCCCATGGAGGGAAACCGGGTTCTGCAATTGATGAAGCCGGTTCTTGAGACCCTTGACAAAATTCACAAAACGGGGGTGATACATCGAGATATCAGTCCGGACAACATTCTTTTTTCAGATAAAGATGAACTGGTGCTGATTGATTTTGGCTCGGCACGGGTACGCAATATGGAGATGACAAAAAGCATGACAGTGGTGTTCAAACGGGGGTTTTCCCCGGAGGAGCAATACCGGGCGAAAGGACGGCAGGGAGCCTGGTCCGATGTGTATGCCATCTGCGCCACGATGTACTTTATGCTTACAGCGAATATACCGGAAGATGCGATTGAGAGAATGATCGGCGCGCCGATGAAGTCGCTGGTGGAGATGCCGGAGGTGGGACTTCGGACCAGACAGAAGCAGGCACTGATGAAGGGAATCTCGATTCGGGCACAAGACCGGTATGATACGCTCGGGAATCTTATGGCGGAACTTTATGAGGAGAAACCGGAACCATCACGGCAATATGGGGGTGAGAGAAGTGCAGCTGGCAGAAAATGGTTAAGAATCGTTGTTGCCGGCGGTATCGTTCTCTTTTTTTTGGTTGGGTGTTTTTTCTGGAGTCGACCGTTTCATGGGGAAACTTATTTGTCTGTGCCGTCTGTCTCTCCTCGCGCCGTGCAGACAGCGAGTCCCGTGACGGCGTCTCCGTCTCCGGTCCGGTATGAGATGATTTCATGTGTCGGATTAACAAAGAAAAAAGCACAGAGTGTATTAGCTGAGCTGAACTCTTCCGGACTGGCAGTAAAATGGGAAAAAGATTACAGTGACCATGTGAGGAAAGGCCATATTATCCGCCAGAGTATAAAGGCAGGGACGTTTTGGAGCGGGAACGAGAAAAAGACATTGGTACTTACCCTGAGCAGAGGTCCGAAACCCGTGATCGTGCCGGATGTGAAAGGGATTCATCTTGAAAAGGCAAAAAGCCGGTTAGGGAAAAAAGATTTGAAATGTAAGATTGTATGGGAGAACAGCAGCATCGGGGAAGGGGTTGTAATCCGGCAGAGCAGGAAAGCAGGGGACAAGGTGAAAAAAGGACAAGCCTGACTCTTACCGTGAGTCGCGGCCCGGTTCCGGCCGTTTCACCGAAGCCGTCGGGAAAGAAACCAAAGGCGGAGGATAATGAATATGCCGGAGTGATTTCGTAAGGGAATGGGGCAAGACAGAACTGGAATAAGAAACAGGGGGAACTGGCAGATGAGCGAGCAGGAGTTTCGGAAAAAGCTGCAAAGAACGATGGAAGGGCAGTTTATGCAGTTTGATCGGTTTATCATTCAAAAGATGGGGTTTCATTTGGAACAGGATGAACAGGCAAGAACCGATGCTTTTCACGAATTTCGTAAAAGGACAGGACGTGAGCCGATCGCCACGATGCCGACAATGCGGCGCTGGTTTGGGATTGGCAGTTTCCATATACCGACACGGGAGAATGTGATCAAAATGAGTTTTGCCCTGTCACTGGAGCCGGAGGAGGCAGGGGAATATCTGACAAGGGGATTAGGGGAACCTTATTTTCAAATAAATGATTATTTGGAGACACTTTTTCTTTATGGACTGGAGCACCATCTCTCTTATGACGACTGCCTGAACATGGCCGCGGTCTTTGAACAAAATATGGAAGAGGAACTTGTATTTTCCGGAACAAAGTCCACAAAGGATTTACTGGTATCCTTTTAAAGAAACGGAGGCATTCCGTCTGGTAAGGGATGAAGACACAACGATTGCCGACTTTGACCGCGATTTTCAGAGAATCGAGGAACGGATCAAAATACTGACAGGTACAGAACCTTATATATGGAAAAAGGAAAACGATGAATGTTACGGGGTTCTCCCATTATCCTGTTTTGGCGGGGAGGAACCAAGAAAGATTGTTTTAGATCTGATCGCGCGGCCGTGCAAGTGGACAATCTGTGCCGTCGAACTGGATGCCAAATATATCGACCGGATTGAAGTTAAGGATGAGGAGAAACGGAAGCTGGAGATCACGCTGTCGGACAATACGCCAGAAGACAAGCAGGAAGAACTAAGGGAACTCTGTGAAGATAAGGCGGTGCTTTCCATTGATTTTGGGTATGATAATCATTTGTCACTATATGGGCAGATGATCACTCCGCTATCCTTTACATGGGATCTGCAGGAAGAGTGGAAAGACAAAAAAATGAGGGAACTATTCGTGCACAATATTTCCCAGGACGCGCTATCGGGTTCCCTGAACATCCACACACAGATCCAGGCGGTTTGGGAAACGGAGGATTCAGGGGCCGGTTTTGGAATGAATCAGTGTGATCCCGAAGATCTGAGCAGCGACACGGTGACACTTGCATACTGGAAGTCGTATGAGGATGAGAGAACGGAAGGAGAGATTGGCGATTTTGTGCTGGGGATGCGGGAGAGGCTGGATGTTCTAGGGATTCCCTATGCGGTAGGGCGGGAAAGAAACTTCACCAATCGTATCGTTCTCCGTGTAAATCAACAGGACTACAATGAAGACCTGTTCTGGTTATTATTTCGGGTAAGGAACGACATAAAAATAGAGGATGGCTGGGGTACGGAATTAGCTTCTTATTCATCTTTTTCAGAGATTGAAGCAGGGGATGATCCGTCAAAGGGTAACAGCCTGACGGTGAACATGTCGAAAGGTTTTGAGGAAGATATAGAGGATACGAGGAAATGTGTAGAAAAGATGGAGCAGAGGGGAATCGAGTCCTATTATCTCGTAATTGATGGAATCCGTCTGCTGAAAGGAAGCCGGAGTGAGGACAGTGCCCGCACGGATCAGATGAAGCGCGGGCAATTCACATTTTCCTCCCTGTGTCTGATGAATGAGGGGCTGGGAGGGGAGAACGAAAAGATCATAAATTTGCTGAATGTGATCATGAAGGATAAATATGCGGTGTCTGAGGGAAGCGAACGGCTCGCGTACCAGTATTCGGATAAGGAAAGTATAGTTGCTGCGAAACCGAAAGAGAAAAATAGCAAATACTGTTTTTCTGACAAGGAGGAGAATCAGATAGTGGAAAAAGTAAAGGCACTTTCGGATCAATACGAAGTGGCAGCGAATACGACGTATGGCATAGGGGGAAAGGAACTCAGGGTGATGCTGTCGAAACAGATTTATTCGGAGGCCCGGCTGGATCATGAGATGGTGATCGGGCAGGTCTGCCGGATCATGGAGGAATGCAATTGGGAAAAGGACTCGCCCTGGAATGAGATCATAATCGGCATTTACAGCAGATATAAAAAGGATAGTTATGCCGCCCGTTTAAATTTTGATCGTTCTTCTTACTTGGAAAAGGGTGATAAGCCATATAAGATTTCTATCATTGCTTATGAAAAAGAGGAGGGAAAGTGGATCAAAGAAATCTATAAAAAAATGAAGGCGGATCGGCGCTTTCAGGGTTACAATATGGAGTATTTGGATCATACGGATCATTTTGTGTATTAACATTTGCGTACTAAATTATGAACGCAGGAGGAGGTATCGCGATGAGTAGAAAAAAGGAATCCCAGCTGCCCTATGAGGTAAGAAAGAACCTGCCCTACTTCTATCATGCGCTCATCCTTTCCGGTACTTTAATTATATCTGCATACTGTTCTGCGTACTCTTCTTTCCGAGCCATGGAATCCATGATCTGATCTTCTTTTTTATAATATCCGTGTTTATCAATCCGCTCCGGATCTTCATGTGAAAGTTCTATCAGTTCATCCATCTATGAATTAAAAGATGTTTATGAAAAAGTGTTGTATTACAGTGCTGTCAGACAATATTCCAATCAACGGATTGCCCGCATCCGCAAGCAGACTGACCGCAATATCCTCAAAGTAAAAGACACCATTTTGAAAAAGCTACGGAAGAAGCTGTATACTATCTTGTGTGAATGGCAGGAGACACAACAGTCCCTGTGCAGAAGAGAAAAAGAGTTTTTGGAGAATTATTCTTCCGTTTTTGCTGATAAAGAACAAACAAAGTAAAAAATAAAGTAACGATTGACGGCATGCCACTTGTCTGTTACGATAGTAATATATTTATAACGATTTGCAATTACAACCATGTGAGATATTGATATGAACCTTTTCAAAAAACCAGTTCCCATTGGGTACGGTATAATAACTATGAATGGAAGGAAAATGATAAGGGCGTGCTGTATATTACACCTGCCGAAAATGCAAAACCGAATCTGCATAATCCTCTGACGGATTCTAATGAAATGGTACTCCATGCAATCAACACAGGAGTTACCTGCATGAATCAGGATGCTGATGAACAGATAAAGAAAAATGCGGTCATGGATTTTGTATCTTCTTATGGATTGCTCGGCTTTATGACAGCACTATCTACCACATCGGAATTTGTCACTTATGCTGTCTTACTTTTTTCCTTTTGACAAACTTGATTTTGTAAAACGGGGCGTGGAATCTACTTGGAGCGTCAGTGAGCCGACAATGGCAGCACTGGTAATGACCATGAGCGAAAGACCACAGGCAGTTACCATGAGTTTACTGAAGGAATATGCCGAACCATATGAATGGCTGTTGAAAGAATTTACTGACTGGGCATTTACCTTTCTGTCCGGTTTCCTGTATTATCAGGATTTTGATAAACTTGACGATATGCAGAAAGATTTATACCGTCAGGGTATGGCAACATTTGGTTGCGGCAAGGTGTTCCTTGCTTCCAGACCGAACACGGTATTTTGTAGCGGACAATGTAAAAACCAGTATAATGTGTATAAAAGCAGAGGAAAAAGCAGAAAGGAGAATCTGCCGGATGGAGAATGATAAAATAGCGGAGTTAGGGGATATCCTTATTTATCAAACAGAAAAAGGTGATACCAGAATTGACGTATTTTTTCAGAATGACGACATATGGATGAACCAGTCTGCCCTTGCCAAACTATACAATACAACGCCCCAAAACATAACCATGCATATCCGCAATATCTATGCAGACGGAGAATTAGATGAAATTTCAACTTGTAAGGAATTCTTACAAGTTCAAACAGAGGGAAAAAGAAAAATTAAAAGGAAGAAAAAACATTATAATTTCAAAATGATTCTCGCCATTGGCTATCGTGTCCGTTCCAATGTAGGAATGCATTTCAGAAATTGGGCATCCCATATATTAGAGGAGTATTCCCATAAGGGATTCGCTATGGACGACGAGCGCCTCAAAAACCCAAAACAATTTGGAGAAGACTATTTTGACGAATTATTAGAACGGATTCGTGAAATCAGGGCTTCCGAAAAAAGATTTTATCAGAAGATTTGTGATATATACAAAACATCCATTGATTACTCTAGTAATGATAAAGAGGCAAAGTTATTTTTTAAAACCGTACAAAACAAAATTCATTATGGAGTACATGGACATACTGCTGCAGAAGTTATCATGCAAAGAGCAGATGCAACAAAAAACAACATGGGATTAACAGCTTTTGAGGGAGCAAAAGTACGAAAGAAAGATGTGGATATTGCAAAAAATTATCTTGATGAAGATGAAATGCAGGAGTTAAACAGAGTAGTTACCATGTATCTGGATTTTGCAGAAGATCAAGCCCGCAGGCATATCCCCATGTATATGAAAGATTGGGAAACTTACCTCAATAATTTTCTGAATATGACAGGACGGGAAGTGCTATCCGGTGCTGGCCACATTTCCGCACAGCAGGCAAAAGCACATGCCTACGAACAATACGAACTTTATGATGAAAACAGAAAGAAGATGGAAGCAAATGAAGTGGATTTGTTGGTTGAGGAAACAGAGCAGATAAAGGATGAAATAAATTAACAGAACTTCGAAGAATAACAAAATAAGTTCACAAAAGTCGACTTTTTATGATAAAAGGTACAAGAAGTTAAAATATAGCCATATAAATTTTTTGATTATTTGAAATACAAGAGAGAATACCAATATGACAAATACACAGGTTTTGTTAAAAAGTCATACTGTACGATGAATAATTTCAACCTATCAGCGCTGGCGTGTGCCATCCGGCCGAGTTATACTTCCGCTCCCCAGCCAAACCCGACTGTGACATTTGCGGATTATAACCAAAATGGCGTCTGGGAAACAAATGCTGAACTGTATATTAAGGTAATGAATCCGAGCCGGGCTCATGTCTCAGCCGTGGGCTGCTATTTGTATGATGCAGATGGAAAACTGGTGAAAAGTTATTCGGAAAACTGTAGTTTTAATACGAGCTATGTCAACTATAACTGTAATTTTAATAATGATATGAAATATACACTGACTGCGGGGACGACATATAAAGTCGTGTTATATGCGGTCGTCGGCGGCAAAGAGTATAAGGATACGATGAGATCGTTTACTACGACAGGCAGCAGTGATAAAACGGCGCCAGTGATCAGTGATGTAAGTGTCTATGATATTTCGGAAACGGGTTATAAGGTAAAATGTAAGGCCGATGACAATGTGGGGGTTGTCAAGGTGCAGTTTCCGACTTGGACCGTATTTCAGGGGCAGGATGATATACAGCCGGAATGGTGGGAAAACAGTAAGGCGGCAGGGACGAAGGACGCCTCCGGATATTATATTTATGAGGTAAAGGCTTCCGATCATAACGGCGAACTGGGAGATTATATTACACATATTTATGCGTACGATAAAGCGGGAAATTATGTGAGCTATAATGCGCCGTCCGTGACGCTGAAAAAAGCCGCTGCCGACACACCGCAGCCGGCGCCGGTACCAGCGGAAACCAAAAGGCCGGAAACAGAAAGCCGGGAACGGGAGATTCAGGAACAGAAATCCCGGATGAACAGGCAGCGGATGGAAACGCCTTAGCATCTATCGCCGAAAGGGAATACAATACATACAAAGGACAGGCTTATGCAAACCAATATGGAACCAGCCCCTGGTGCTGCAATTTTGTAAGCTGGTGCGCGAGGGAAGCAGGGATTACGAAAGATGTCATGACCAGCACAGCGACGGTCCAGACGATGTATGATACACTGGTAAATACGTGCGGCGCCAGCATCGTTTCCTCCCCGCAGCGCGGCGATCTGGTCTTTTACAAATATACAGACTACGACTCCGAGCGGTATCACCATATCGGTATTATGACTGGCCCGAATGAAACCGTTCAGGGAAATGTGAACAATACCTGGTGGAAAGGAAAGCCGGAGGCGCTCAACAACATCAAACAGATCACCTATGTCAGACCTGCCTACAACGGGGTATATGTGCCATCCGGTACGGCGTATTTCAGCAGCTTTAACGTGAATAAAGTAGAAGAAACAAATGCCGAGGTATATATCAAGGTGGAAAATTCGAAACGAGAAAATGTCACGGAAGTTGGCTGCAGTCTTTATGATGAAAACGGTAATCTGCTGAAAGCTTATGCGGAGGAGTGTTCATTTACCACATCTTATGTGAACTATACGTGCAATTTTAATAGCGATATGGGATACCAGCTGTCACCGGGGACGACGTATCAATTCAAACTTTATGCGGTTGTCGGCGGGAAAAAGCTAACGGATTCTATGAGGAACTTTACTACCGGCGGTTCGAAAGCCGGAGAGGACCGGCCAGCGACGGCACCGGAGGAACCGACGGCATCAAAGGAGCCAACGGCACCAAAGGAGCCGGATGTGACAGAAAACCCGGCAGGGCCAACGGCAGAAGCGACGAATAAGCCAGCGGCAAAACCGAAAACGAATCCGATCATGGAATCAGACGATGAGACGGATGATGAGCCAACGGTAGCCGAAGCGCAAAAGCCGAATAAAGTAACTGGCTTAAAGGTGAAATCCCGTTCAAAGAAGATTTATGCCTCATGGAGGTTCACATCATCGTCAAAGCGAACCGGATATCAGCTCCAGTATGCGTCAAATCGTTCTTTTAAAAAGTCGAAAAAGACGATCAACCTGGGATATTATACAACAAGACGGACTCTGAAAAAGCTGAAAAAAGGAAAAAATTATTATGTCCGTGTGCGGGAGTATAACCGCGAGGCAGGGATGACAAAATATGGATCTTGGAGTGCTGTAAAAAAAGTTAAGGTGAGGTAAAGACAAATGATACTAAAAAGATGCGATAATGGTCATTTTTACGACGCGGAAGGCTATTCCAACTGTCCGCACTGTTTTCCCAGTGATGGTAATCAGTTCATCCCGTCTTTTAACCAACTGGGGGATGGGCTGCTGGTGCCGCCTGTTCAGAAGATAGCTTGGAACAGGGAGGTGACGCTGTCGGATGAGCAGGATACTATTTTGAAAAGCAGTGTCGCGAAAGTAGTTCTCTTTCCAGATCATGCGAAAGTGACGCATGAAGTACGTTACACACCGAAGAGCGTGCGGGAAAAGATCTTTGTCATTGATTTTCCGGCGATGCTTCCATTAGACAGTGTGCATATTAAGGCGGCAAAAGGATTAAGCTGTAACGGTATATCGCAGTTTAGCTGGAGAGATACGAAAGGCAAAAAAAAAATCCTCGATGATGAAAGCGGGCTGCAGCAACTGTTGGGCAGATACTGGTTTCTGCAGAAACAAGAAAAAGGCCTGATTCGGCATGTGGAAAAAAGCAGTAAACGCATCGGAACGATCAAAGAGCTCCGGGTGAATTATGAGCAGGCAGAGCAGATGAATCTGGCGCTCTCGGAGGAACGCAGGGAACTGGAAAAAGATATCACGGAATTGCGTGAAAAGCTTGAGAAGGAAAAGGAGCGGGCCGAATGGGTGTACAATGGGCTGGAACTGGATGTTTGCGCGGAACCGGGAAACGAGTATGTACTCTTGATCGAGTACGAGACAGATGAGGCATACTGGAACCCCGTTTATGACATCCAGTCCCATACCGGCTCAAATAAGATCAGCTTTGTGCTAAAGGCTAAAATATACCAGAAAATGAATATCGACTGGACTGACGTGAACCTGTTGTTTTCTACTGGAACGAAGAACAAAGTCCGTATCACGGAGTTAATGCCTTACAGGATCGTGAAGCACAGAGAGGAACCCATGCCGCCGAGCATGGGCGGACTTCCCCTGGCAGCACCGCTGGCGCCGGGAGTTTGCGGGGATGAAACCGATGAGCTGGAAGACTATACGCTGGGGGTATACAGTGACGGGGAAGAAAGCGAAAGATCCGACATGCAGACGCAAAGCATGATAAATGCAGAAACAGGGATTGCCCATAAAGAATATGCAAGCTCCATAAAAAGAGAATTTGTCATGAACGAAACGCAGACAGTAAGCAAGGGATCGCAGATGACGCTCGTGATCCACTGCATCGACAAAGAGATTAAAAAGATATTCTTTGCCGTACCAGAGAAAGACTGCTGTGAGTACATGGGCATTCATGTGGAGGAGTTAAAGGAGATGAACCTGCTTCCCTGTACGGCGAACATCTTTTTAGATGGCGCTTATGTCGGCAGCAAGTCGATAGATCCGGAGAAGTCAGATGGACTGTTTGTACTGGGGCAGGCGAAAGGCGTTACGGTGACGAAAAGGCTCGTTCAGGAAAAAACGCGTTCACCGTTTACAAAAATGCAGTCTGTCCGGACGATACAAAGGAGATATGTGATAAAGGCCAGAAACGAACTGGGTACAAAAGCTGTCCTGCGGATCATTGACCAGATTCCGGTGACGGATGAGGAAGGTGTCAGGATTGAGAATGTAAGGCTCGGAGATGCCTGTCTGGAAGAGTCTACAGGGTACTGCCACTGGAATGTCACGCTGGAGCCGGGAGAAGAAAGGCAGATTCCGATGGAATATACGATCTGCCTGCCGGCGCAGGGGGAGTATGAGTACTAAGGGATGGGGAAGGAAATTACAATAAAATAGTAGAGTGACTGAAAGCATTCAGGCCGAGCTTTAGCTTGATTGGTAGTTTGTTTCTAAAAAAATATTTTGCCCGGACATCCATTGGTCGATATGACTTGATATGTTATAACTACAAGGTACCTAAAAGAAGCTATTTATCAAGTCATACTGATTAAGGAGGAATATTACATGGAAGAGAGAAAAATCAAAATCCCCACATTTTCGTCTCAGGATGATGTTTTGACCGAAATGGAGGATGAAAAAAGAAGTATTTATGATCTGCTTGAGGAAGAGATCATGTCGTTAAACATTTCAGATGCTGATAAGACTAGGAAGCTTTCAAGGCTTCTCAAAATCCGGGGGAAAAAAGTTAATATTATGTTAGCGGGCGCGACCGGAAGCGGAAAGAGTTCAACGATAAATGCACTATTTAATATGGAAGTTGCGAAGGTCGGGGTAGGTGTGGACCCGGAAACAGATTGTATTGCCAAATATGAACTGGATAATCTTATTATTTGGGACACTCCGGGACTGGGGGATGGAGTGGAACGTGATGGAAAAATAACGAGTGACATCATTAAGAAATTGAATGAATTGGACGAAGAACTAAATCCAGTGATCGATATGGTTGTTGTAATATTGGATTCATCATCAAAAGATCTGGGAACTTCTTACGATCTGATAAATAATGTGCTCATACCCTGCCTTGGTGAGGAAGTGGCGAAAGAACGTGTTTTGATCGCTTTAAATCAGGCGGATATTGCTATGAAAGGTAATCATTGGGATTCGGAAAGGAATGAACCCGATGAGGTGCTGAAAAACTTTTTGAAAAAGAAGGCGGGGTCAGTTCAGAAGAGAATTAAGGAAGGAACGGGATTAGATGTTAAGCCGATCTTTTATTGTGCGGGTTATAAAGAAGAAGACGGAGAGCAGAGGAAGCCATACAATCTGACAAAACTTCTGTACTTTATTGTAAAGGCGATTCCGAAAGATAAAAGACTGGCGCTGGCGGATAATATCAATGATGATAAAGATAACTGGCTCTATGATGACCAGGAATACGACTACCGTGGAGGAGCGCAGCGTGGGTTTTGTGACACGGTATGGGACTGTTTATCCGATGGGGCGTCAGCAGGTTGTGAAATCGGTGGTGAGATCCTGGGTATCCCTGGCAAAATTGTGGGAGGTGTGATTGGAGGAGCGGCAGGTATCGTAAAAGGGATCTTCTGCGGAGTATTTGGATAGTTAGAATCTCATGTAGTGATCATGATAGTGGGCGGAAAATCTGCTCACTATTTTTTTAATAGGACATACATTTGTCCCTGTGATGTGGTATAATATGAAAAACGAAAAGGAGCCAAAATGTATGAGCAGCACCGGAACAAAGAAAAATAGGATGTTAGAAATCTTTTTCAGGGCAATGAAAGGTGAAAATATTTCTGTGAAAAAGATTGCCGATGAGTATGGTGTTTCATCAAAAAGTATTTCCAGAGACATAGGCGAGATTAAAAATTTTCTGTATGAAAACAGGGAGCTGGTTGGAAACGCGGAATTGAAGTATGCTGCGAGTTCAAAATCGTATTATTTGGAATTCGATAATTTTTTACTTAGTAAAGAATTGATAGCGGTTATAAAGATGATGATTGGCTGCAGGGCTTTTAGTAAGATGGAAATTCTTGACCTGATTATGAAACTGAAGAATTTCACACCCGTCCATGATCGAAATATGTTGGAAAAGATCATCAGGAAGGAAATGTATCATTATAATGAGGTAAATCATGACTGCAATAGCGTAATTGATAATTTGTGGCAGCTTACGCGTTGCATTTATGAAAGGATTGAAATATCGGTTTCTTATTACAAGATATCCAGAGAAATGGTTGAACGGAGGATCATGCCGGTAGCTATCATGTTTTCTGATTTCTATTTTTATCTAATAGCTTACAGGTGTGATGAAAATGACTGGAAACCGTTATATTACAGGGTTGACCGTATCGTTAATATCGTAGAGCATCGAAAGCGTTTTGAAATCGAATGTGGACATGATTTTGATGAAGGTGCGTTAAGGAATAGAATTCAGTTCATGTTTCCGGGCGAATATAGAAAAATAGGATTTGAATACACAGGAATGTCCGTACAGGCCATATTAGACAAAATTCCGACGGCAAGGGTGGTTAACAAGACAGGAAAGGCGGCTATTATAGAGGCTGAAACCTATGGAACGGGTATAAATATGTTCCTTTTATCACAAGGCAGCAGGGTGAAAGCCCTATATCCACAGGATTTTGTTGATGAAATGAGACAAGAAGTAGAAAATATGTGCAATCTATACAAATAAGAGGAGGTATGAAGATCATGGAGAAAGTAATGGCGGCATTAGAAGATTTGCGGGGGATTGACACCGCATATGGACTTGATACAGATGTGATCAGCAGACTACAGGCAGAAATATCGGAGGCTGTAGTATGCACGCCTGTTATTGGGAAGTTCAGTTCTGGAAAAAGCGCGTTGATAAATACTGTTTTAGGATATAGTTATAAAATTCTCAAAGAAGATATTACTCCTGAAACAGCAATTCCAGCAGAAATAGTTTATACAGAATCAGAGGATGTAGTAACTATTATTCGAAACGATGGCGCGTATACGCGCTTATCCGTTGATGATTTTAGAAAATATGAGGCGGATGCCAATACGGTTAAGAGTGCGCGGATACAGCTTAGAAATAGTTTCCTTGAAGAAATTCCGGATGTCATGCTAGTCGATATGCCCGGGTTTGAATCTGGTTTTGAGATACATAATAAGGCCATCGATCAATACTTACCACAAAGTCTGGCATATATTGTTACTTTTCCCGCTGACGACATGATCGTTAGAAGCAGTGTGGGAAATATTTTGAAAGAACTGTGTCTTTATGACATGCCTCTCTGTGTTGTTATTACAAAGTATGATAAACGAAATGATGATTTTGAAGTGACATTCGAAAAACTGAAAGAGAGTTTGCGGCGGTTTGTGGGCGACCGGGAGATTCGATACTGCAGGACAAGCAGTTTTACAGGAGATGCCGAAGAACTGGAAGAATTTTTAAAAGAAATACAGGAAAAATCTCGGGAGATCCTTGCGAACAAGTATAAAACGCTTGTTATTCCTGTGTTAGAACATACACAAAATTATTTGAACACAACTTTAAATGGAAGTCAGTTATCGGAATCCGAATTGGATGAAAAGAACGATAAATTGAAAAGACAGCTATCTTCTTTGGATTCTAGGTTTTCAAAAGAACAAGAAGATTTTGATCTGGAAATATCCGAGTGTATTGAGGAAATAAAATCAGATGTACAACGAGCAATGGAATCTGAGGAATCAACATTGGTTGCAATGGCATTAAATAATCAGAATATTAATGACCATCTTAATTCTGTGGTTAGAAATGCTGTGACAGTTAGTGTGCAAAAAAGATTCATTCCCAAAGTGGAAAAGTACCTGAAAAAAGTTGCAAAAGTGATCAATAGCGAGTCTATTGAAGATGTTACGATTTCTTTTGTATTTGATGCGGAAAAAATCAATAAGGGGATGGTGGGAGGCATTGTTGCCGTTGTAGCAGGATTACTGCTCGGAGTACCTATTTTGGGAATACTAGCAGCGATTTTCATGAAGTTGTCTGGTAATAAGAAAAGAGAGAAAGCGAAACAGGATATCAGACAAAAACTGCGTTCTGAAGTGTTTCCACAAGTGATGAAAGAAGTTGGTCATGGTATAGAAATGACAATAACCAGACAGATAAAGCTTGTTAATACATCAATTGAAGAGGAACTCGCAAGTCAGAAAAATACGTTGGAAAAAGCTATGGCTGACCTGAGACGGCAGATTGATGAAGAAAAGGCAAAAAAGGAAAATCTCGCAATAGATATAAAAGCGGATTTGGAAAGAATAGAGGAGATTAAGCATGGATTATTGTAAGGAGGTGTTCTAAGGTGGATGCTGACCAAATTGTTACAGCGCTAAAACAAGTTATGGATGCGGTTCAAACACTTGAGCAGGCATCGACTCAAACGAGCACTAAAGTTGTAGATGAAAAAAATATTCTGTTAGCAAAGCAGTATCCGATCAAAGGACACTATCTTGTGGACGAAACTGAGATTGTGAGGGAATACTATATCGGATTTCTATTAGCTTTTTGCAATAATATCTCTAACCGATTGTTGGAGCAAAGCAGAATGTATTACATTTGTAGGATAATTGCTTCTTACGACAGTAATGTAAATCTGGAGAAATACGTTGCTCAGAGTTTGAAAGTGGATACGAAAACAATATATCACCTGGTACAGGTTTTTGACTCTGACGCAGCAACATATTTTTCTGTTGATTTATTGATCCTGTCCATGATGGATGAGAGCGGTATTAGAAAGAGGGGATATGAAGCTATTTCCGATCTTTTTCAGTTCTTGCGTATGAGCAAAAGCGATGTTAGAAAAGCGGCTCAAATAGCAAAATCAATTATTGAGCAGGACTTTAACAGTTTTCTTGGAAATATTAATGCAACGGACACTACTAATTATAATTACTTTTTGGGATATTTCTCTGATAATGAATATACTGCCATTGTTAATAGTATTGCGGATATTCAGCGCTTGAAGGGAAGTGTATTGGTGGTAAATGCACAAATTTCAAATTACCAGGAATATTTTGAATTAAGTGAATGTATTGCAGATTCCATTACTTTTAGGAACTGTTCTTTTGTCAATATAAAAGGGTTCAGAGGAAATAAGCAAAAAGTGGTTTTTGATGGTTGTAGATTTGAAAACAACTATTTTGATGTGAGTGAAAGTAAGAGTAAGAGTACGTTTTGGGGTTCCCTTGTTACAAAATATGAAGGTGAGAAGGAGGCTTACGTGTTTATTCAAGGTAATGGAATTGTAATAAAAAACACTACTTTCTCGGATATTTGTGTCTCAAAAAGTATTTTAGATATTGCCGAAGGAGAAATTCGTGAATGCAAATTTATAAACTGTAAGGGAATCGAACTTCCTTGTTCCTATCTTTTCCAGCTGGATAACGGAAAAATCGCGAACAGTACTTTCGATAACTGTACTATGGTTACAAGTCGGGATAATCGGAGCAGCACAATAGGCGGTATTCTCGCGATTACTAATGGCTATGTAAAGGACTGTGAATTTGATAAATGTTCAGCTGGAGGCGAATCTGGATATGGTAGTTATGCTGAATTTAAAATGCAAATTGTGAGGGCAAAAAATACAAAGGTGGAGAAAAACGTTTTTAATGATTGTCATTGTACTTCGGATAATTCATCAAATAAACGTGTAAAAAGTTACATTTTAGGTTTGAAGAATTCAAGTGAAAACGAAAACGAATTTGTTCAGTGCTCTTCGCATCATTATAGCTACGGAGATATTCAGAAGAGTCACAACACAGGTGAGATTGAATAAAGGAGAGAAAAATGGCTTTTGATGATAAAGTATATGAAAAATTGTTTGCTAATTATGATCTGCTTTGTAATATTATACGTCAATCTGCGTCAGGTTCAGAATTGAAGGTTGATTTATCAAAAATTGATGCAATGATCAATAAAAGAATTCCTGATGTTTTGAAGAAAAATGCGCCGGAAGATTTTTATGAGCTTTATACAGATTTTAAGTCCGAATATGAAAAGTTTAGGGATTTCATTCTGTACGATAAATTGATCGGAAAAAATATCGTGGCTTTGGGTGGGGGATTTTCAAGTGGGAAGTCAAGCTTTTTAAATGCGTTAATGGGTAAATCTGTACTTCCAGCAGACATTGATCCATCTACATCCGTTCCCACATATATTGTAAAGGGAGAAAAACATGAAGTGATGGGTATCAATGTATTTGATACGAAAGTGCAGATGCAACCGAGGGATATTAAAAAAGTTGCTCACGGTTTTGGCGAGGTTGAAGATGAAGACGATGAAAAGGTTACGGATCCGGTAACTCTTGGACATGTTTTGGAAAATATTTTTTTCTCGACACCATTACACAAGTATGAAAATATCGCGTTTCTCGATACACCCGGATATTCAAAGCCGGATTCAGAAAAGTATTCTGTGAAAACAGATGAACAGATTTCGAGGGGCCAGCTTAATTCCAGTAATTATATTTTGTGGTTTGTTCAGGCAGATGCAGGAACTATAACAGAAGAAGATATTAAATTCATAAAAACTCTTCGAGAAGGGATTCCGATGCTTATAATTTTGAATAAAGCAGATAAAAAGAATTTCTCTGATCTTCAGGATATTATAGCGAAGATAAAATCCACATTGGATCTCAAAGGTGTTCGTTATGTTGATGTTTTTGCGTTTTCAAGTAAAACCAGGCAAATCGAGGAGGATCGCTTAAAAACATTTATTGAAGAAGATGCGGGTAAGATAAGGGAACAGATTGAGACATGGAATCGCCAAGTTTATGAATCTAATTTTGCGAGAAATTTTAAGAAATTATTTTTTAGATGCAAGGAGTTCTATGAAGATGAAATTGAGGAAGAAAGCCGTAAGCTTGGGAGATTAAACAGATTGATAACTAAACCTGTCGACGATATTGCCGAAGAGATATTAGAACCCTTGCAATTAATGGTAAAAGAAGCGCAGAAAAATGTGAATGAACTTCAGGATATCGGTAAAAAACTGAAAGAGTTGCAGGATGAGTTCTTTACGGAAATCAAGTTTATTTCAGACATTGTTCATATTGATATGCCGGAACCTTCTGAAATAGATCTGTTACAGGATAAGGTGCAGAATCCATTACAATTAATCGAACAATATAAGAAAGAAAAGGGGATTCAGACGGATGCTTCTATCGTCGATATGCTTCAGGACATGTTTGCCGGAATTGAGCCGGTTATTAACAGGGCCGCAGGTGGTAGTGAGTACAGGGAAGAACTGATTGATATTATGAAGGAGAATTGCTGTGTGAGTCCGGAGGATATTCATATCAATGATGTTTACAAGAATACGGAGGACTATACGAAACTGATTTCTAAGACGAAAACGAGGTGATATGCAATGGGAAAAACAAAAAATACGAATTCTGGAATCCGTGCACGGATGAAAGATATGAAGGCGGAGATGTATGCGATCGTTAATCCGGAGCTGGCCGCGCTTGATGAATATGTGAAAAATCTGTATCTGAAGGTGCTTTGCACGGTAGTACAGTATGAAAATGCACCATCTGAGATGCAAGTGCTATATCTTCAAAGAATTGTGAAAGGTATGGGGGCGGAAGATCCGTTAGAAGAATATATGAGAAAGGCTTTGAAAATATCGGATACAGATATACAGGAATTTATATCTTTCATGAAAGAAAACTCGGCGAGATATTATTTCGCATTGGAGGGTATGCTGTTAGTCGCGATGGGAGAATCGACGCAGCAGAATTATGAGTATTTGGCAGAGATTATCGAATTATCTGGAATTACGAAGAAAGATCTGGAATATTTATCTCTGGTGGCAAAGTCCGTGTTGCAACAGGAATCGGCACATTATGATACCGCAAAAGATGTGATTAGTGAAGGCGCGAAAGGAGTAAATTTCTATCCATATATCGCCAATTTTTATGTAGGAGCAATTACGGATAGTGAGAAGGAGCAATATTATTCTGCCCCAAGTCTGGACGTGGAATGTAATATTGATCTGCCGGCAGAGTATAGAGCACGAAAGGTAACTTTCAGGAATCTTTCCATAGAATTGAGGGAGGACCACCTGTTTGATGGGTGCGAAATGGTTGAATTTATTAACTGTAGATTGTTTACTAAAGATTCAGCAAAAATGAATTTTAAAGCGATAGGAAAGCTTACTTTTAGAGAATGTGAGTTTAAGGATTTTGATGATCACATCGCTTGTTTTGACTCAGTTAACGAAGTGGTTATTAAAGAGTGTTTCTTTTTTAATTGTGGATGGATTTGCGAAACAGGTAATCGTGGTGGTATGTTTATGGTTTCAAATGGAGAAAATCATAAATCATTCACTCTTGAAGACAGTAAAATTCAAAACTGTTATATAAAAGCGAGAGAGTGTTGGTATGATTGGGGAGTTACGGGTATTCTGTTAGAAGTTCAAACGGGAACGGAATACAGAATAGTGAACAATGAGTTTATAGGATGTCAGTGCATCAATAATCAAAATTATACAGAGGCGATTTTTGCAGGGTATCGCCCTGATAATATTATTTTCTCTGATAATCGGGCAACAGGTTCGTGCACCAGATGGTTTGAAAAGGAGTGACACTTATTGAAAAACCTATTAGATATACAGCAGGATGTTAGAAGATTAGAAAAAAGCATACAGGAGCTTACAGCGGATGTTGGGCATATCCATTCCGATATAGAGAACATAAGAAACTCATCTGAGGGGATGGATCTAGATTTTTCAGAGATTGAGATTCTCGCAGGACAGCTTAAATTCGGGAAACATCCGTTAGGCAAATTGAGAGATGATCGGGTTTGCCAGGTATATTTAGAGATGCTTCTCAATCTGGTACGTTTAGATCCGGATGCAGAAGAAGGCGCCATTATTAAAAGACTGGTGTTTATTCAATGGCTCCGGATTCAATCACAGACTGATTGGTCTTTTGAAGATTTGTATAAAGCCTGCTTTAAGACTGACAAAAAATTGTACCTTGAATTTTCGGAGTTGATTCCAAAGAATTACAGAGAATATTTTTTGGCAGATGCCCTTATTGTTGCTAATATTTCTGGCACTGCGAATGTGACCTTATACGAGTATATTGCAGATGTTGTGACGATACTAGGATTGTCATCTGCAGAGGTGAAATTAATAGCCATGATTTCCAAAATAGCATTAAGTCAAAGGGTAGAGGGAGTTAAAAGAGAAGAGCGAATCATGCTGCTAAAAAAATTGAGATCATTTAGCCATTACTTAAATGGCAGTATGGCAGAGGATTTATTATCAGAAACCAGAGTTATTGCTGTTAATTTTCCAGATGGCAGTGTGGTGGATTTCAAATGGAAGGTGAAACAATCCCAAAAGGTTGAATGCGGCGATGTGATTGCAACATATAAAAAAGAAAAAAGAAAGCGGGGATACACCTTTGAAAAGCAGTATGAGACCAAAGAAATAAAGGCGCCTGTATCTGGAACAATATTTCAGTTTAGGAATAATAAGACAGACTATGGTGTGATCTCACACGAAAAGGACACTAAAGATGCAATCAAGTCATGGATAAAAACGCTTGGTTGATTTTAAAAATAAAAATAAGAAGGAGATGATGGTATGAATGTATTAACAGGAGATCGGAAAGAATTTGCAGCATTTACGGGAAAAGTCGAATCTGTCGTATCATCCGTTACGGGGCATGCGAAAGAGGGTGATATTGCGGGTCTTCGCAGACTGATCGCTAACTTCAAAATCAAGACAGAAGATTTTTACCGTGAAAACAGAAAACTGAATATCGGTGTAGTTGGACAGGTGAAAGCCGGAAAATCCTCTTTTTTGAATACGCTTCTTTTTGACGGCAAGGAGATCCTTCCCAAAGCTTCGACGCCCAAAACCGCTACGCTGACTAAGATGGAGTATTCGGAGGAAAATGTCATTCAGATCGAGTATTATTCTCCGGATGAGTGGGACGTGTTAGAAGACAATGCGGTCGTTGATCTGGATGACGAAATTTATACGTCTGCAAAAGAAATTGTAGATATGGTAAAACGAAACGGCATAGATCCCCATCCATACCTCGAAAAAGGACTCGATCAAAAAAAGTTTGATACATATGAGGATCTGATATCCAGCCTGAATGATTATGTGGGAGAAGACGGAACGTTTACTCCTATTGTTAAAGCTGTGACATTATATCTCAACAAAGAGGAATTTAAGGGGCTGTCTATCGTTGATACCCCCGGACTGAATGATCCCATAGCGTCAAGAACGATCCGTACCAAGGAATTTATGGAAGTCTGTGATGTGGTGTTTTTCCTGAGCCAATCCGGAAGTTTTCTGGATAAGAGCGATTGGATTTTGTTATCCAGCCAACTCCCGCAAAAAGGTGTTAAGAAATTGGTTTTGATCGCCAGTAAATATGACAGTGGAATACGTGACATTTTAAGAGGGCGGGATGATGACGACATATTCGGTGATGATGAAAATACGACGGATGATATCCCAGAGGCTTGCACGATCATAAAGAAGAAACTCAAGAAAAGGGCAAAAAGTAAAGTGGAAGAATTCGTTAAAGACCTGGAAATGAGAGGTGCGTCATCGGAATTGATCGAAGTCATCCGGCAATGTGCGAATCCTATTATGGTGTCGTCTTTGGCTTATAATATGACTGGCAGGAGTCAGGAAGAGTATACGTCAGAAGAGAAGAATCTATATTCGGCGTTGAAGCAGTTTTCAGATGATCTGGATTCGGATCTTAAGCTTCTTGGTAATTTCGACGAAGTGACGGAGTTATTCGATGGGGTTGTCACTGAGAAGGAAGCTATTTTGGAGGCGAAGGCGAAAGGCTTTATTCCGAATGCGTTGGAAGAATTAAGGAATTTACTGGCGGGATATTTGGATAAAGCAGAAAAAAGAATGAAGATTCTTAAGAGTAATGACAGAGAGCAGTTGATCGGACAGAAAAAGGTCATCGAGAATCAAATGAGTTCGATCAAAGCCGACATTGCTGCGGTATTTGGAGAACTTAACGCAAAGCTTGAATCTGAAAGAGCTGAGGGCATCAGGGAGATTCGCGAGGCCAGTAAGGATTATCTGAATATAAAAGAAAGAACAGGAAGTGTAACAAGAACGGGGTCTTATACAACAGGACACTTGTGGTGGAAGAGGACAGAAGTATATTCCTATGAAGAACACTACTCATACTGTATAGCGGCCGATGCGATAGAAAACTTGCGTAAGTATGGAATTGATGCTTCAAACCAGATTGAGGAAGTATTTAGTGAAGCCATACAGATCAAGGAAATGAAGAGGCGATTGTTGGATGTTGTAGTAAATAATTTCGATATGGGAAGTGAAACGTATGATTCATCTTTATTTAGGATCATGGTAGAGGAGACGATAAGCGCAATCGAGTTTCCTGTTTTGGATGTCGATATTTCGGATGAGATCAATGGTATTGCCGGTAAGTTTAACGGAGAGATTACTTCAGCCAGTGAAAAAACGGAACTTTCAACCGCATTATCCAAAGCGATTTCAAGAATATATGAAGAGTTATATAAAAAGCTTGATGATGCAGTAAAGAAGTTTAAGGCAGAATTATCCGTTATTTCACACAAAACAGAAGAGTCACTATTAACGAATGTCACAAAGGAGTTTGAAGAGCTGCTCCGCCAATGTGATAGTAAGGAGAAAGAGATTTCTGGATACAAAGAATATGCGGCAATTCTTAAAAAAGAAATTGCAAAATTATAAAGAGTGGAGGGTGCATGATGGCAAATGAAGTGGATGTCCTACAAACGAAACGGAACAATGCGTTAATTAACTCATTAAATAATGCTTCTGCGATCATTACCAAAGACTATTTGGGTCGATTGGAATCATACGAAATTCTGCCTCCTTCTACGGAAGATACAGATATCGATATCGCAGAGTGCGGAACGTTTTATAAGTTGACGAAATTGGTTGTCAATAAGGAAGAAAACTTCTTAAATAAGCTGACAACGATTGTAAATGTGGTCTCATCTATTGACTGTAGTATTGCGACAATCATTAAAAGTGACGGACAGAAAATGGAGTACTATTTCGGAATCCTTTCTAAAAATGCAAGGGATTCAAAGCAAGTGAGCGTAAAGAGACGTCAGGCAGATGCGGCTGCTTTTAAAGGAGCTCTTGTGGGAAATCTTGCGGGATCTGAATTGGAAGAAATATCTAAAGCAGAAGTAACGAGATTTAAAGAGACGACATTTGCCGGAAGAGGTAGTGACAATATCAAAAAGTGTTATTCGTCTGTGTCTGGAATTGTTGCCCTGCGTGACGAAGATGATAAAAGCATGGAAGGTTATGTGCAGGGAATAGAGAATTTAGTGGATTCTTTAAAAGGCCAAAGATATACGATCGTGATGCTGGCAGACCCCGTGTCTGCCTCAGAAATCCAGGTTGTAAAACAGGGTTATGAATTATTGCATACACAACTTTCGACATTCGCAAGAAGTTCCGTAACGATAAACGAGAGCGATACGTTATCACTATCAAAAGCCAGAACAGAGGGAATATCGGAAGGTCTTTCAAAAGGGATTGCCCTGACCCAGAGCAAAACAAAATCAAAAGGTAAATATTTTGGGGGAAGCGCAAGCGTAGGGGTTGATTTTGTTGTTTCTGCAAATGTCGGATTTAATGCCGGTGTGAACAACAGCACGGCAGACACTACGGGAAAAACGAATACAACGACAGAGATAGAGCAGAGAAACAAAGCTGTCACCGATACGTCATCTTCTTCCAAAACAGCAGGAAAGAGTCTGCAATTAACATATGAGAATCGTTCTGTTAAAACCCTGCTTGATAAGATCGATAAGCATTTGGAACGACTTGATGAATGTGAGAGCTTTGGGGCATTTGATTGTGCGGCATATGTCATTGCAGAAAATCGTGAAATAGCGCTGACCGTTGCCAGTAATTATAATGCGCTTATGCGGGGGAAAAATTCAAGCGTTCAGGCTTCGCATATAAATTCATGGTTCAAGCCGGAAGATACAGACGTACTTGGGAAGTATATCCGTTCTCTCGTTCATCCAAGATTTTTGCAGAGTAAAGAGGATGGCATCATCGTAACGCCCGCGTCCATTGTTAGCGGAGACGAGCTGGCGATCCAAATCGGTTTGCCAAAGAAATCGGTGTCAGGCATAACGGTGATTCCAATGGCTCCGTTTGGAAGGAATGTCCTGGAAAACACAAAGGATTCCCTGATGCTCGGTAAACTTTATCATATGGGGCATAACGAAGAGTGTGGAGGAAGATCACAGGAAGTGTGTGTTGATATTGATAGTCTGGCGATGCATACATTCATCACGGGTTCCACGGGAAAAGGGAAATCGACGGCTATTTATTCTATGCTCGATAAGCTTATGGTCCATCCTGTGAAAGGCAAAAAAGAGACGATCAAGTTCATGGTGATTGAGCCGGCAAAGGGAGAATACAAGGATCGTTTTGGCAGTTATGATAATGTCCATGTATACGGAACAAACTACAGGAAGACGCCTCTTTTGCGGCTTGATCCTTTCAGCTTTCCGGATGATATTCACGTATTAGAACATATCGACCATCTGATCGAGATATTTAATGTGTGCTGGCCGATGTATGCGGCGATGCCGGCAGTTCTGAAGGATGCGGTTGAGAAATCTTACGTAGTATCCGGCTGGAATCTGGAAACATCGGAATGTAGATACAAGGATGAGAAAGGAAGACCACTTTATCCCTCTTTTATTGATGTCCTGCGTCAGATAAACATTGTAATGGACGATTCTGCGTATTCTTCTGACAGTAAGGGCGATTATAAGGGGGCGCTTTGCACCAGGCTCAAGTCATTAACAAATGGTCTGTATGGACAAATTTTTACGAATCATGAGCTGAGTGGAAAAGAATTATTTGATGAAAATGTGATCGTAGATCTTAGCCGAACGGGTGCTGGTGAAACGAAATCACTTATCATGGGTTTGCTGGTATTGAAATTACAGGAATATCGTATGGCGAATGCTGCCAGTGGAAATGAACCGCTTCATCATGTGACGGTATTAGAAGAGGCGCACAATATATTGAAACGTACGTCTACGGAACAATCGGCTGAAGGTTCCAATATGCTTGGAAAATCAGTAGAGATGTTAGCGAATTCCATCGCGGAAATGAGAACGTATGGTGAAGGATTTATTATCGCGGACCAGGCGCCCGGTCTTATGGATATGTCTGTTATAAGAAATACCAACACGAAGATCATCTTCGGTCTGCCGGATCTGGAGGACCGGGAACTGGTCGGAAGAGCGGCAAGCCTGAACGAAGATCAAATTCTTGAATTATCAAGACTGAAGACGTTTGTGGCAGCGGTATATCAAAATAATTGGCTGGAACCAGTTCTTTGTAATATGGATACGAATTTTAAAAAGGTACCAGGGTATATTTATGAGAATGTCACTAGAGATGAAATAGATAAGATGAAATATCTTGAATACCTGCTTTTGCCTATCGAAAAGAGAGATGAACTGGATACCAAATATCTGGATGAATTGATAAATGGTATCTATAGGCTGCAGATTCCATCAGAGGCAAAGGTGGCTTTTATAAGATATACAAAAGAGGAGATCAAGGACGAAATTCAGAAATTGAGAGGACAGGTTGTTTACAGCCTGTTCAACTCTGAAATGGTTTTGGGGTTGGCAAGGGGAAAAGAAAGCAATATTAGCAGTTGGTATGATTGTATCAAAGAAACGCTTGAACCTGATATCATGTTTCTCAGTGAAACGGACCAGCAGAAAATAGTAGCTCTATTGATAAAGGAGCAGGAGCAGCTTGATGGTCGGGCTGAGACGGCGGATTTATTTGAAAGATTTATAGATTACATATAAAGGAGTGTGATGATATGAATGTTCATGGTGGATTAAGTGAAACTTCTGAAACTCCGGAAAGGAAGGGGATGGAAGGGAATGAAATCAGCAAGGCGTCGATTGAAAAATTCAATCAGTTGTTTGAGAAAGGGGATTTTTTTCAGGTCGATGCTGATTCGGATAAAAATGCACAGATATCAAAGCTAAAAGAGGAAATTCATAAAGAGCCGGATTATTCTGAAAAAAGAGAAACTAATTCCACATATGAATTTAATGGAAATACATATGAAACGGATGATAGCGGTCAGACATATAAGAAAAATGGAGAAGTTCTTCCAAATACGGAATATACGGTAAAAGGAAATAGATATAAAACAGATGGGAATGGAAATAAAATCTCATGTGATTCTAATCCTGTGTACACGGAAGAAGGTTCTCGGAATATGAAGGAGCAGAAGGAATCTGGCGGGGAAGAACGTCAGGAAAAAGATGATGGCGGACATATTATTGCGAGATTCCTTGGTGGCGCGGAGGGAGCAGAGAATCTTGTTCCTATGAGAAGAACGATCAATCGCGGCGATTATAAGAGGATGGAGAATGAGATTGCCAAAGCACTGCAGGAAGGCAAAGAGGTCGCCATGCACATAGATATTGAATATGATGGTGGCTCAAGCCGGCCATCAAAAATGGAGGCAGAGTACGCGATTGATAGTAAAAAAACAGTGTGTGAATTTGATAATGTGGAGGGATCTACGAATTTATTAGATTCATTGGGTGACAAGATAAGCGATGAAGATCATGAGCGATTAAAGCGGACAATTAAGGAAATGGGAGAAGACGGCTGTGATGTTTCGATCACATCGGTTAAGGTCAAGTATGATGAGAATGATAATCCTGCTAAAGTTACCGTGGGCATTCTTGATGAATCAACAGGAATGAAGAGCTATAAGGAATATAGTCCGGAATAGGAGGCAAGAGTGAAAAATAAATTTTTCACTCAGGAAGCTTGTGCGCGCACGCCCAAACTTCTTTCATGCACAAAAAACGTGTGCGAATGGAGGTAAAATATGAAGCTAGAAACAATAATTTTTGATAAGGTTAAAAAAATCCTTCCTGAAAAGAGTGAGAAGACGATTTTCTTTGTGGGAATAACAAAAACAAGTCAAGAAGTATATTTTTATTCTTACATAAACGGTGAAGCGATCCAATGCTATACGCTTGCCGAACAGGATGAACTCGACGAGAATGAACTAGCACAGGTGTTTTCAGATGTTGTTCGGGTAATTAAGGATTCTAAGTGTTACATTCCTGAAAAGTACAATGTTGGTACTATTTCTGTTGATAAGTCTGGGATTAGGCTTGATATGGAGTACTATGATATGAACGCAAGCGAATATCGAATCCAGAAGGAGTGGAAAAAGGAGATATTTGATAAAGGCCAAAAACGAACTGGGGACAAAGGCTGTCCTGCGGATCATTGACCAGATCCCGGTGACGGATGAGGAAAGGTGTCAGGATTGAGAATGTAAGGCTCGGAGATGCCTGTCTGGATGAAAAATATAAAAATGGATAGAGTATATGAAGCTATTAAATTGGAGGAATTAATAAATGCATGATTCAGCTATAGAAATGGCAAAAAGAATGTTGGTGGACAGTATATGGAAAAGTGCTAATCTTGAAGGGTTAGGAACCACATTTCCAAAAACAGAGGCAATACTTGCTAATGCTCCTACTACTACTAAAACGGAGGAAGTATTGTTTGTAATTAATATGAAGCGTGCGTGGCAATTTCTTTTAGATCATCTCGAATACAATAATAGTATCATGTTGTTAAGAGAGTTTGATAAAATCGTTGGAGAATTGTTGTTTCATTATGCCGGTGAAATAAGGACCATTCCTGTGCAGATTGGTGGTACATCGTGGGAACCTGAAATGCCGCATACAGGAGTTATTATCGAATCAATCAATGAAATAGAACAGATACAGGATATTGAGTTAAGAGCATTGAAATATTTTTGTTATATAACACGAACTCAGATGTTCATTGATGGAAATAAACGAGTAGCACAGCTTATGACAAACAAGGTGCTCATTGAACATAATATAGGTATTTTTCAAATACCGATTGAGAAGCTGGAAGAATTCAAAGGAATACTTATTGAATATTATGAAACTGGGAATGATACAAAAATCATAAGTTTCATGAAGGAATCTTGTATTAGGCGAATACAAGATTAGTAATAGTAGCATTTGGTAAATAGAAATAAAAGCGGTGCGGGAATCACATCCTGACACCGCTTTTACGGTCGTTTTAGTTATAGATCAACGCTTTAAAAGTTGAAATTACCATCACAGATCACATATCTCACTATGCAGTTCCTGCAGCGACTTCACTTCCGTACTCGCATGCGTCTTTACATAATGGATCCCGTCCGCCGTCGCTTTCGCCGCGGCGATCGTCGTCATATAAGGCACTTTCCCTTTGATCGCGGCCTTGCGCAGATAACTGTCGTCATGTACGCTGTCCTTGCCGACCGGGGAGTTGATGATTAGCTGGATGTCGCCGTTCGTGATCATATCGAGTATGTTCGGGCGCCCTTCGTAGAGTTTTTTCACCTTCTCGGCTGGAATGCCAGCCTCATGGATCAATTCATACGTGTGCCCGGTTGCCACGATCTTAAACCCATCCCCCGCAAAACTTTTCGCCACTTCCACCACTTCGTTCCGATCTTTGGCATTGACGGAGATCAATACCGTTCCCTCGAGCGGAAGCGTGGACTGTACGGCTTCCTGTGCTTTGAAGAATGCTTCTCCATATGAGTGCGACAGACCGAGAACTTCGCCGGTAGAACGCATTTCCGGGCCGAGTACCGGATCGACTTCCTGGAACATATTAAATGGAAAAGCAGCTTCTTTCACGCCATAGTTCGGGATGTTCTGCTCTTTCAGCCCAATAACCGGAGACGGCCGCTCGGTAAGCTCAGAGGTGATAATATCGGTAGCAAGAGGAACCATGCGGATGTTGCACACTTTGGAAACTAATGGCACCGTACGGGACGCTCTCGGATTGGCCTCCAATACGTAGACTTTCCCGTTTTCGATGGCATACTGCATGTTCATCAGGCCTTTTACGTGCATTTCCTCCGCGATCCGTTTCGTATATTCTTTGATCGTTTTGACATTGTCCGGTGAAATGTGGACGGAAGGAATGATGCAGGCGGAGTCTCCCGAATGGACGCCGGCCAGCTCAATGTGCTCCATCACGGCAGGAACAAACGCGTTTGTTCCGTCGCTGATCGCATCCGCTTCACATTCCATCGCATGGTTCAGGAAGCGGTCGATGAGGATCGGGCGGTCAGGCGTGACGCCGACAGCCGCATTCATATATTCTTCCATGCTGTCGTTATCATAGACAACTTCCATGCCGCGGCCGCCGAGTACGTACGAAGGACGTACCATAACCGGGTAGCCGATCTGTTCCGCGATGGAAACAGCTTCTTCTACTGTCGTTGCCATGCCGGATTCCGGCATCGGGATTTCCAGCTTGTCCATCATCGCGCGGAACTGGTCGCGGTCTTCCGCGAGGTCGATCACGGAAGGAGACGTTCCGAGGATCTTCACGCCGTTCTTCTCAAGTTCCGCCGCGAGGTTTAGCGGCGTCTGGCCGCCAAACTGCGCGATGACGCCGAGCGGTTTTTCCTTATTGTAGATGCTCAGCACATCTTCCAGTGTCAGCGGCTCAAAATATAATTTATCCGACGTGTCGTAGTCGGTGGATACCGTCTCAGGGTTACAGTTGACGATGATCGTTTCAAAGCCCAGATGTTTCAGGGCGATAGCCGCATGGACACAGCAGTAGTCAAACTCGATTCCCTGGCCGATGCGGTTCGGGCCGCCGCCGAGGATCATGATCTTCGGTTTATCCGATGTCACCGGATTTTTGTCCGGCGCGTTGTAGGTGGAATAGTAGTAAGCGCTGTTTTCCGTGCCGCTGACATGGACGCCTTCCCACGCTTCGCAGACGCCGAGGGAAATCCGTTTGTTCCGTATGTCTTCTTCCGGGATTTCCAGTATTTTACTCAAATATTTATCTGAAAAGCCGTCCTTTTTCGCAGCAGTGAGAAGCTCATCCGACGGAAGGCTGCCTTTGGACTTCATCAGTTCTTCCTCTTCTTCTACCAGTTCTTTCATCTGTTCGATAAAGTAGTGCTTTACTTTTGTGAGCTCGTGGATCTCTTCTACCGTAGCGCCTTTTCTCAGCGCCTCGTACATGATAAAATGCCGTTCGCTCGATGGTGTGATCAAGAGCTGGAGGAGTTCTTTCTTCGTCATAGAATCAAAATCTTTCGCGTGGCCCAGGCCGTAGCGACCGGTTTCCAGGCTGCGGATGGCTTTTTGGAACGCTTCCTTATAGGTTTTGCCAATACTCATCACTTCCCCGACCGCGCGCATCTGCGTGCCGAGTTTGTCTTCCACGCCTTTGAACTTCTCAAATGCCCAGCGCGCGAATTTGATCACGACGTAATCGCCGTCCGGTACGTACTTGTCCAGTGTGCCATATTTGCCACACGGAATATCTTTTAGCGTCAGGCCGGAAGCCAGCATCGCCGACACGAGCGCGATCGGGAAGCCGGTCGCTTTGGAGGCGAGGGCGGAGGAACGGGACGTACGCGGGTTGATTTCGATGACAATGATCCGGTCGCTGACCGGGTCGTGGGCGAACTGTACATTGGTACCGCCGATGACCTGCACCGATTCCACGATCTTATACGCCTGTTCCTGCAAGCGCTTTTGACATTCCTCGGAAATGGTGAGCATCGGTGCGGAACAAAACGAATCGCCGGTATGTACGCCCAATGGGTCGATGTTTTCGATAAAGCATACAGTAATAATGTTATTTTCAGCGTCGCGCACGACTTCCAGTTCCAGTTCTTCCCAGCCGAGAATGGACTCTTCGACGAGTACCTGTCCGACAAGGCTTGCCTGAAGACCGCGTGCGCATACGGTTTTCAATTCTTCTTTATTATAGACGAGGCCGCCGCCTGCGCCGCCCATCGTGTACGCCGGGCGGAGTACCACGGGATAGCCGAGTTTGTCAGCGATGGACAAAGCCTCATCTACGCTGTAGGCCACTTCGCTGCGGGCCATTTCGATCCCGAGCTTGTCCATTGTCTTTTTAAATTCGATCCGGTCTTCGCCGCGCTCGATCGCGTCGACCTGAACACCGATCACTTTTACATTATATTTGTCTAAAATTCCTTTTTGGTTCAATTCCGCACATAAATTCAGGCCGGACTGTCCTCCTAAGTTGGGGAGTAGGGCATCGGGCCGCTCTTTTGCGATGATCTGCTCCAAGCGGTTTACATTCAAAGGCTCGATATAAGTGACATCGGCAGTTTCCGGATCGGTCATGATCGTAGCAGGGTTGGAATTCACTAATACGATCTCGTATCCCAGTTTACGCAGCGCTTTACACGCCTGGGTGCCGGAATAATCAAACTCACACGCCTGACCGATGATGATCGGGCCAGAGCCAATAATAAGTACCTTGTGAATATCAGTTCTTTTTGGCATTTTGTATCCTCCTAGTCTCTTTCAATCACACATGTTCATATTATATTATAACGGAAATGAGAAAAACCTCAAGAGATTTTTTTCGGGGAAGGAAAATTATTTGCTTTTTTTTCCGAATTGTGGTATTCTTTACACCGAGCGGTATTCGTAGGAAACTGCATCAGATGAATTTTGGGTGTCACTGTCTGCCGCATTCGGAGAGAGCAGGTGATGACATGGAGATTGGAATGATCGGGGCCGGAAAAGTTGGGTGTTCGATGGGGAAATATATGATAGAACACGGATTTGAGGTGGCCGGTTATGTTAGCAGGCACAGGGAAAGCTCGGAACAGGCTGGGACTTTCACAGGAACAAAAGTATTTGAAGATTTATATGAATTGATTCAGGCATGCGGATTGCTCTGCCTCGCCGTTCCCGATGATGAGATTGGGAATGTCTGGCAGCAGATGCGCGGAATGGGAGAAAATGGTTCTGCCGTACATCCGCTTGCGGGTAAAATAGTATGCCATTTCAGTGGCTCATTATCATCTGCTGTATTTTCAGGAATCGAGAGTACCGGCGCGGCCGGCTGTTCGGTTCATCCTATGTATGCGTTCAGCGATAAATTCACATCTTATCAGAAATTGAATTCGGCGATCGTTACGATCGAGGGACAAAAGAGGGCTGCCGCCGTCATGGAGGACATGTTTTCACACATGGGCAACCGGGTTTTGAAAATCTCTCCAGAGGCGAAAATGCGGTATCACTGCAGTGCTTCCCTCGTTAGTAATTTTATGACGGGACTTTTTTCGATGGGACTGGATCTGCTCAAGCAGTGTGGAATCCCGGAGGAGACGGGCCGGGAACTTGTGGGGCCTCTTGTCGTTCATAATATAGAGGCGGCCGTCCGGGATGGCGCCGAAAAGACTTTGACCGGGCCAATCGAGCGCGGCGACGTCCACACCGTAGAGGGCCATCTGGCTGTGCTCGGTGGGGAAGAACGAATGATATACCGGCTGTTGGGTCAGAAAGTGCTGGCAGTCGCGCAGCGGAAAAATCCCGACCGGGATTATCGGAACATATCGGAACTATTGCAGTAAGTGAACAGAGCGCATCGGTGAGAAATGTCATGCGCGGAATGGAGAGACAATGAAAAATACGGTTTTGACTTTTGCCCAGGCAAAGGAAAAGGGTGAGAAGCTGACGATGTTGACGGCTTATGATTATTCGACGGCGAAACTGATCGATGAGGCGGGGATCAACAGTATCCTGGTCGGGGATTCGCTGGGAAATGTTATCCTCGGCTACGAGGATACGGTTTCTGTTACGATGGAAGACATGATCCATCACGGGGCTGCTGTGGCGCGCGGGGCAAAGAATGCGCTTGTCATCATTGACATGCCGTTTATGTCGTACCAGACTTCGGTCTACGATGCGATGGTCAATGCGGGACGCCTGATGAAAGAGGGGCGCGCCGGCGCGGTGAAGCTCGAGGGCGGAGTGGAAGTGTGTCCGCAGATCAAGGCGATCGTGGGGGCGGGAATCCCCGTCTGCGCGCACATTGGACTGACGCCGCAGTCGATCAACGCGTTTGGCGGTTTTAAAGTACAGGGTAAGAGCGAGGCGGCGGCGAAAAAGCTTTTGGAGGACGCGAAGGCCGTTGAAGAGGCGGGGGCTTTTGCAGTCGTCGTAGAAGGTGTCCCGCGCAAACTGGCGGATGTGATCACGCGGGAACTGACAATTCCGACGATCGGCATCGGGGCCGGGAACGGCTGTGACGGTCAGGTGCTTGTGTATCAGGATATGCTGGGGATGTTTTCTGATTTTACGCCGAAGTTTGTGAAGCGGTATGCGGACATCGGCGAGGTGATGAAGCGTGCGTTCCAGGCGTATATTGAGGAAGTGGGAAATGGAACGTTTCCGGCGAAAGAGCATGAATATTCGGTGGATGACAGCGTGATTGAGGGGTTGTATGACTCGGGAAGTAAGACGTCGTGAGCTGACGGGGGGACAGGTATCCTGTGCAGAAGAATGTGAGAAGAAGGAGGCAGATGGCAGATGAAAATAGCAGAGACGATAGCAGAAGTTAGGGAACAGGTCAGGACATGGAGAAAAGAGGGACTTGCGGTCGGACTGGTGCCGACGATGGGGTATCTCCACGAGGGGCATAAGAGCCTGATCGACCGGGCGGTCGAGGAAAATGACCGCGTGGTAGTAAGTGTGTTTGTGAATCCGATCCAGTTTGGGCCGAGTGAGGATCTGGCGAGTTATCCGAGGGATCTGAAACGGGATGCCGCACTTTGTGAAGCGGCGGGAGCGGATCTGGTATTCCACCCGTCGGATGGAGAGATGTATTTTGATGATTTTTGTACGTATGTGGATATGGATGATCTGACGAAAGGACTTTGCGGAAAGACAAGGCCCACGCATTTCCGGGGAGTTTGTACGGTCGTTTCGAAACTGTTCCACATCGTGGCGCCAGACCGCGCGTACTTTGGACAGAAAGATGCCCAGCAGCTCGCGGTGATCCGCCGCATGGTACGGGATCTGAATTTTGATCTGGAAATCGTCGGCTGTCCGATCGTGCGGGAAGCGGACGGCCTGGCCAGGAGTTCACGCAATACGTATCTGAGTGAGGAAGAACGCCGGGCAGCCGTCGTACTCCATCAGGGCCTTCTGGCAGGGGAACAGCTCGTGAAAGCAGGTGAGACGGATGCGTCTAAGATCGTCGGCGCGATCACGGAAGTGATCGGGAAGGAACCGCTTGCGAGGATTGATTACGTGGAACTGGCGGAATGGGATTCCCTGAAGCCGGTCACGAGCGTGCGCGGGGAAGTGCTGGCAGCGGTGGCGGTATATATTGGTACGACGAGGCTGATCGATAATTTTATCGCATGATGTAATAGGCGTTATCTGGCTTTACAGGTGCTGCTTGAAGCGGCATGTGCTGCCTGAATTAGCAGGTGTTGCCGGAAGCGGCAGGTGTTGTTAGATTTAAAAGGGGGAGTGAGCAGAATGAAGACAATCGCGATCGTAGAGGATGACGAGGAAATCTGCAGCCAACTGGCGGGATTTTTAAGCAATAACGGATATGACTGTATCTTGATAAAGGCGTTTGAACGTGTGCCGCAGCAGATCGTGGCAAGCGGCGCCGATATGGTACTTTTGGACATTACGCTGCCCGGGGCCGACGGGGGAAATATCCTGCGTAAATTGCGGGAGATTTCGAATATCCCTGTCATTATGGTGACGAGTAAGAATACGGAGATGGACGAGGTCATCTGCATGACGTACGGGGCGGACGATTTTATCGCGAAACCGTATAATCCGGCGATCCTTCTTCTCCATATCGAAGCGGTATTTAAGCGGCTGGACAACAGCACGGAGGACTCATTTGTCACGTACGACAAGATCCGTCTCGATGTGGGGCGCTGCGTTCTGGAGGTTTTGCCGGAACAGGCCGGCGGCGCGGCACAATCGGTGGAACTGACGAAAAATGAAATGCGGATCCTGCGTTATCTCATGCAAAACCAGGGAAAAACGGTTACGCGCGACGAATTGATCAGTTATTTGTGGGATTCGGAGGAATTTGTGGATGATAACACGCTTACGGTAAATATTAACCGGGTGCGGGGGAAATTAAAGGAGCACGGCGTAGAGGATTTAATTAAAACAAAGAGAGGAATTGGGTATTTACTGGGATGAAGTTCACAGATTATTGTCGGGAAAAGGCCGGTTGGATGTTTTGTTTTCTCGGCCAAATGCTCTTCGTGATCGGGGTGGGAAAGGTTTTTCGGATTAACACGTCTTATCTCGTATCCGTGGTGTTTTTGGAGTGTTTTATTTTGCTGCTTATGTGGGGATTTGATTTTCGTAAGAAATATAAATTCTATCAGGATATGCTGCAAAAGCTGGATGAGCTGGATAAGAAATACCTTATCACGGAGATGATTGAAAAACCGGGTTTTTTAGAGGGCGATATTTTGTGTGACGCGCTTTATGAGATCGACCGGTCGATGAACGAGAAGGTCAGCGCGCAGGAGCGGGCAGTGCGGGAGTTTAAGGATTATGTGGAAATGTGGATCCATGAGATCAAGCTGCCGATTTCAGCCGTGTCTCTGATGAATCACAATGAAGAGATGGATTTTCGGAGTTATCGCCATCAGCTGGACAAGATTTCCCAATTGGTGGAACAGATTTTGTATTATGTCCGCGCGGATACGCCGCAGAAAGATTATCTCATGAAACGGTGCTGTCTGGAAGAAATCATCAACGAAGTTTTACTTGAACATAAAGAAGTTCTGATCGCCGGAAAGTTTACGATCCAAAAGAAGGATACCGGTGTTTTTGTGGTTTCGGATGCGAAGTGGATCAAGTTTATGCTGGGACAGCTGATCCATAACAGCGTTAAGTATAAAAGGGGGGCCAGTGGTTACCTGGGATTTCAGGCGGAGGAGGAGGACGGGAGTGTGACGCTGATCGTCGAGGATCACGGGATCGGCGTGCCTGCCTCGGATGTGCGGCGGGTGTTTGAGAAGTCATTTACCGGGGAAAATGGGAGGAAGACAGCGGCATCTACGGGGATGGGGCTTTATATCTGCCGGAAAATGTGCGGGAAACTCGGGCATGAGATCTGGATGGAAGCGGCCGAGGGGGAGTGGACGAAGGTTATGATACGGTTTGGGAAGGATGGGTATTATTTGGAGTAGGTTACAGGTATTAAACGATTTGTTATCTCCCCTATGCCTAAGCCATTTGCATGCCTATGCCATAGGCATAATCTCAGTTTCAAGCTGCTTTAATTCGTCAAGTGATAATGCGGGAAGATAGTCTGCAATTTCTTCAAGTGGCATTTTCCCCTTCTTTATCATTCTTCTCGCTGTCTCTCTTGTGTTCTCTAATGCCGCTTCTTTTGCCGCTTTTCTTGCCGCTTCTCTTGCCGCTTCATTCCTCATATCTTCCATAATTTTGCACATAGACGCCACTCCTTTCTCGTCCTGCTTATAATATCTTGCTTTTTTAGCAAGTGCTTCATAGTTCATATCATCGGGATTGGTGCATGAAAAATCGTGCATTAGTTTTCCGATTTCATCATTGCCCCTGTACTTCCCATTAACATATATAATATGCGAACCGTCATTAAATAATACTTTATTTTCTCCGACACGGACATATCTCTCCACTGGATATGTCGACTGATTTCCTTTCATGACATCATTTTCTGTAATAAAAATCACATAGCTGTCGGGAATATCCTCTGTTTCATTTCCTGGTTTTAATATATGTGCGTCTAACAAACTGCTGTTATGCCTTGCTCTCTTCGCGCCTGCACCTGCGTCTGAACGCTGAATTTCTACATCAAACTCCTTTTTGGTGCTATCAATCGCATGGACGTCTAATATAGCAGAACGCCCCTGCAAATTCTTTAACAGTTCCTGTGTGCGGATCGTCTTAATTGTTATATCTTTCTGTCCTAAGATAATCCGAAGTATCAGTTCTACGCCTTCATAGTTATCTGCGAGGCAGACCGTCATAAAATCGTCATCTATATATCGGAGTAATTTCAGACGTTCTAAATCCTGTTGATGTGTCTGTGCTGTTGTACTCAAGATATCACCTTCTTCATAAATCCCGATAATTTGAATTTGTCTTTCTCAACCTTATAAATAGTATACCACATCGTTTAATACAATTCAACATTTTTCTCTTTTGAAATATAACTTTCAGTCATTTTATATATCTCGTCGGTTTTGTTAAAGAGAAATAAAAAGACAAGCTATACCGTGTACATGCACCATGATAATCGGATAAAGGCTTTACACTTTTCCACGAATCCGCTATACTGATTATATACACATTAAGTTAGAAAGGCGGTGAAAGGATGGTTGAAGGGATGACACTTGACGAATTAAAGCAAGTAACAATTGGTTATTATGGCTTTACACCTTTATTAATGTTGGTGAGATGTATGAGGTATATATGAACAAGAACAAAGTATTGATCGTAGAAGATGAAATCCCGATCGCGAAAATGATTAGCATGAACCTCTCCGTGGCAGGTTACGAAACCGTGATGTTCCACGATGGGAGCGAGGCCGCCGAAGCACTGGAAAACGAGCACGCCTACGACATCGCGCTCCTCGATGTGATGCTGCCCGGCATGGACGGCTTTGCCCTGCTCGATATCGTATCCTCTTACGAAATCCCCGTCATCTTCCTGACAGCGAAAGACGACATCCAGTCGAAAATACAGGGACTACAGGGCGGGGCAGAGGATTACATCGTAAAGCCCTTTGAAATGTTGGAACTCATGGTCCGCATGGAAAAAGTGTTGGAGAGGTCGAAAAAACTCAGTGATGTCATCCGCTTCTTAGATGTGGAGATCAACTTTTTAGAACATACCGTGAGGAAAAACGGGAAGGAAGTTTTACTAAAACCAATGGAATATGAGCTGCTCTGCGTACTGGCACGGAACCAGAATATCGCGATCTCGCGCGAAGAGCTGCTCCGACGGGTATGGGGTGTGGACTTTGTGGGGGAGACGAGAACGGTGGATGTGCACATCGGCCAGCTGCGTAAGAAACTTTCGCTGAATGACCACATAAAAACCGTTTCCAAGATCGGCTATCGACTGGAACTGTAAAACTGGCAAAGTTGGAACTGTAAAACCGGTGAAGCTGGAACTGTAAAACGAAAGGAACAGGGAGTGAAGTCATGCGGTTAAAGACAAAGATCATATTGATCTGCTGTATCAGTACCCTTTTTTCCTCGATCGTGTGCAGCACCGCCGTTTATCTGCTCGTAAAAAGCAACTCCATCGATGCGGCGCAGGCACAGAGTGTGCAAAATGCGCTGGCTGGATTTACCGAGCTGGAAAAGAAGTTCACGGCGTTGGAAGACCGGACCGGCCGTGCACCTGACCGGGAAGTGCTGCAATACTTTATGAAACAGCAAAAAGATGATATGCTCTTATGCTTTGTCCGGACGGCGGGGGGAGAGGATATAGAAGTTTACAATGAAACGGTTTTTGCGCAGGCCGATCTGGAGTCGCTACCGTACCACCCGCTGTCAGACCTGGCGGCAGAGGAGGCAGAGCTGACATGGGGAGGGCGGCATTTTTTTATATACCGGCAGGAGCAAGGAGGCTCGTACACGATATATAAGCTGGAGGATATTACGTATGTGTGGGAGCGCATGAGGATGCTG
The DNA here is from genome assembly GCA_910584065.1 of uncultured Eubacterium sp. Classification (GTDB taxonomy): domain Bacteria; phylum Bacillota; class Clostridia; order Lachnospirales; family Lachnospiraceae; genus Eubacterium_F. The sequence goes on along the minus strand of CAJTZN010000003.1, from coordinate 48,013 downwards.
GGAATCGGACTCGTGATACTGACCTGTGTGGTCACGATGCTTGTATGCGCGCTTTTGTTCTTTATCCTGAGCCGGGTGCTGCAGCCGTTGAAAGAACTCAATGCCGGTGCGAAGCTGATCGCGAGAGGACACTATGACGAGAGGATCCCTGTCTGGCGAAAAGATGAAATCGGAACGTTAAGCGATAATTTCAATCGCATGGCAGAAGCGGTGCAGTGCCGCATCCGGCAGCTCGAAGAGGCGGAATGGAAGCGGACGCTGTTTATGGGAAATCTGACACATGAGTTAAAAACGCCGATGACCGCGATATCCGGGTACGCAAAAACATTATTAACCGTAAAGCTGCCCGAGAGCGACAAGGAAGAGGCGCTTTGTTATATATACGAGGAAAGCTGTCGCCTGGAACGCCTTTCCAAAAAAATGATGAACTTACTTTTATTAGAAGAAAGCGAGAACATTGAGAGGCAGGAGGTGCCGGCCAGTGTGCTGTTTGCCCATGCCGCGGAGGCGTGCCGGCAGAGTCTGGAAGGGGACGGTATTCGGCTGGAGTGTCAGGAAGACGGCCAGGTATTTTGGGCAGACGCGGATCTGTTTACGGAGGTTTTGATCAATCTCATCGATAATGCGAGAAAGGCCAGTAAAAGGGGAGACCGGATCCTTCTCTCGGCAAGGGAGCGGGTAATTGAAGTACAGGATTTTGGCACAGGAATCCCGGAGGACGAGCTGGGGAAGATTCTGGAGCCCTTTTATATGATCGACAAATCGAGGAGCAGGAAAAGCGGCGGCGCGGGGCTTGGACTGGCGATCACGGCATTGATCCTGAAGCGTCATGGCTGTACGATCCGGATGGAGAGCGAACTGGGGCAGGGGACGCGTGTGATTTTACAATTTGTTTAAAAAACGATGAATACTTGCTGAAAACGTTTGTGTTATGATCATACTAACATAAACGTTTTTTTGTTATGTGTGTAACTTTTTGAATCAGAGTGCCGTTCGCGCGGTGGAAGGGAGGACAAAATGAGAAAAAGGTTAGCATGGATCATGGCGGGCGCCCTTATGGTGACGTTATCTGGTTGCGCGGGGAATCCGGAGGAGTCTGTCGTCAAAGAGAAGAATATGGATAAAATGTTACAGCAGGCACAGGCGACCGATCATGCGAATTCGTATGAAGAAGTAAAAGAAGAGATGAAACAGTATGAGTCGTATCAGAAAAAGTTCAAAGATAAAAATCTGCATGTGACGGTAAATGTCGATGCGAAAGTAGAAGTACCGGGGGTCGATAAACTTTCGGTGTACCGCGTCAGGGCCAAAAAGATCAAACAGGAGTTTTTAGACCGCGTGAGAACGGCGCTCACGCCCGATACGGTCTATTATGAAGGGAATAAGAGCGACGCCCGGACAAAAGCGGTGATCGCGCAGGAGATCAATGAACATAAGGAGTGGATCCGGCAGGCGAAAAAGGAAAACCCAGAGCAGGTGGAGGAATATGAGCAGTCGCTGGCCGATCTGGAGAAGGAGTACAAGACGGCGCCGGCCAAAGTGGAACTAACGGATTATCCGACCGACAATAAGATTAAAAATATCAAGGACTTGTACGAGAGCGACAAGGATGACACCTTTTACAGCTGGCTGTATGACCTGCATAAAGATGGCCAGGTGTTTTATGGCGTAAGCGACGGAGGAGACGGAAATTTTCATCAGCTGTTTATGCAGAATTCGGATGATTACGGAAACTGCCTGCGCTATGAAAGCGGTAAAAACGGGTATGCAGAACAACATATATACAGTGCTTTTGTGGACAGTGACATTCCATTTATCGTACCAAAAGAAGAGGGAAAGGAACCGAACTTTTCAGATAATGGAAAAGGCATTGAGATGGAAGGCGATGCAAACGTTCAATGTGTGGACAATGAACCGCTCACGTTGACGGAAGCGGACGCGGAACAAAAAGTAACTGCCCTGCTCAAACAATTAGGCCTGGAGGAGTATCAATGTTATGACAAAGGCGTGTATGCGCAGCTCATAAAACAGGGAGACGACGGCAGCCAGCAGTACCGCAATATCTACCGTTTTTTATGCCTGAGAAAGCTGGATGATGTGTTTGTGAGCAACCTGGCGGGCTATAAAATGACCGATGGGTTTCAGGGCGGGCAGCATGTAAAAAAGGTATGGGGAAATGAGGGGATCGCCGTGGCGGTCAACGACAGCGGTATCGTAGGCTTCCATTATCTTTCGCCGCTATCCGTCGATGAAACGGTAGTCGAAACGAGCCGTGTCAAGCCGTTTCGTGAAATCAGGGATACCTTTGAGAAAATGGTCGTGATTGAAAACGCGCCGGATTCGGCAGAGGGTGAGGGGGAAACCCAGAATGTGTCTGTAGAGGTGACGGATGTCAGGCTGATCTATACGAGGATCAGTGAAAAGGACAGCTTTGATACGGGACTTGTCGTGCCGGTATGGAATTTTGAGGGCACGGTGACGGACGAATATGGTACCCAGAATAAAGGCACGGTACTGTCTATCAATGCAATCGATGGATCGGTCATCAATCAGGAATTGGGATATTAGGTAGAAAGCTATGAATAGTTTTGAGACAGATTTAAAACGAGCGCTGTGCAGTGTGAACTTTGCCGTGGGATTTTTGATCGAGTGCGCGATCCTCTGGCAGGGCGGCGTGGAATCCGACCTGTTTCAGATGAGTGTGCCGGTGCTCGCGTCCGTTCCGTATTCCACAGCCTGGATCCGCGAATATGAACATGGTTTTATCAAGGAATATCTGCCGCGGTGTGGGAGGACTTCCTATATAATGGGGAAGTTTCTCGCCTGTGGCATCAGTGGGGGGCTCCTGCTCGCCGCCGCCGTGTTTTTGTGCCAGAGATTTGGCGAGGGGGAGGAGGCGGCGGGTAACTTCGTTCTCTTTTTCTTCTCGGGTATGTTCTGGGGCGTTGTGTCAGCGGCGCTTGCGGCCGCGGCAAATAGCACATATGTGGCGTATGGCGGCGCGTTTGTCCTCTATTATATGCTCATTATCTTATATGAGCGGTATTTTCCGTCGCTGTACTGCCTGTATCCTGTCGAGTGGTATGTGCCCGAGCATACGTGGGTATTTGGCGATACCGGCATCCTGCTGATGATCGGGGGAATGACGTTATTGACCGGCATCCTGTATTATGAAATTCTGAGGAGGTGTATGGAGCGTGTATAAGATCAGGCAGATTATATATATTGCCCGGGGGAATTTTCGAAAATGGCACAAAAATCCCTGGATCATTCTGTGCTTCCTGCTCGCTTTTATCTTTTGTTTTCTCCTTTCCGACAAAGTCATGCAGTTTGCGCAGTCCCGCGGCACGTATCTTCAGGGAGTGGAATCGTTCCTTTGGACGTTTGGGGATGCGCAGTCGGTGCTGGCCATTTCCATCCTTCTGCTGCTCCTTTTTTCGGATATGCCAAATCTTTCAAACGAAGTTCCGTACTTTATGGTGAGGACGAACCGGGTCGTGTGGATGCTCGGGCAGATTTTATATTTGATCTCGGCGGTGTTTTTCTTTATGCTGTTCATTCTCGCAGCAACGGTATTTTTGTCGGCGGAACGGGCCTATCCGGCAAATATGTGGAGTGATACCGCGGCGGTGCTGGGATATTCTGGTATCGGGGAGACGCTGGCGGTGCCGGCTTTTGTAAAAGTGATGGAACTGACAACTCCGTATGTGTGCTCCCTGCATATCTTTTTTCTGATGACTGGCTATGCGGTTTCGATGGCAGGCGTTATCTTATTTCTCAATCTATGTAAACGTAATGGGGGCATGATCGGCGGCGTGTGTTTCAGCGCGTTTGGCGTTTTAATGAATCCGGAACTGGTGGCGGAATGGTTCGGGATCTCGACGGAGAAAATGCGCATCGCTAACATTATAAGCGGATGGATTTCACCGCTGAACCACGCGACATATTATATGCACAGTTTCGGGTATGACAATTTGCCGAAGCTTTGGCAGTCATATTTGTTTTTTCTTGCGTTAGGTGCGGTATTGTTTGCCGCGTCTCTTGTGAAAATAAGAAATTATTCATTTTCGTTTTCCGGAACAGTGTGAATAGAACTACTAAGCTTTCAAAAAACGAAAGCTAAGAAGTTCTACGGCGGCAAAGCCGCCTATTCACACCGGAAGAACGCAAAAACAGCGTTCTTTATAAAAATGTTTGCTTGAAAGGATGAACATCATGAAAGAAATGAATGGAACAGATGGAGTGGAAGTCCGGCATGTTTACAAATCGTTTGGCAGGGAGCGTGTGCTTATTGATGTAAACTTCTCGATCCCGCCGGGGAGCATCCACGGGGTAGTGGGAAATAATGGGAGCGGGAAGACGGTGCTGATGAAATGTATCTGCGGTTTTATGAAATGTGACCGGGGCGTGATCCTTGTGAATGGAAGGCAGGTCGGAAAAGAAGTGGATTTTCCTGACCGCCTCGGCGTGATCATCGAAACACCGGGGTTCATTCCAAACCTGTCGGGATATAAAAATCTGAAAATATTAGCTGCCCTGAAAGGCCGGATCGGGAAGCAGACGATACGTGAAACGATGCGGAAGGTGGGACTTGATCCCGACATGAAAAAGCCGGTGGCGAAATATTCGCTCGGAATGCGGCAGCGGCTGGGTATCGCGCAGGCCATTATGGAAGATCCGGGCGTGCTCATCTTAGACGAACCTTTTAACGGGCTGGACCGGTATGGCGTCGCGGAAATCCGGGATCTGCTCAGGGGACTAAAAGAGGCTGGTAAATCCATTTTACTGGCGAGCCATAATGCGCAGGATATCGAAGTGCTTTGTGACGATGTGATGGATTTGATGTTAGAAAGGAATGAGGAAGCATGAAGCGATCCAGATGGAGAAAAACGATAGCCGCCGTATGCCTGATCTGCTGTTTTGTCACCGGCGCGGGCGCAGGGGCGCAGCAGGACAAGTCAGATCAGGCGGTACAGGACGATGCGGCCAGCGCCGGGACAACGATTACCGCACAGGGAAGTTCCGATATGGGAGTGGGGGTACTGACGATAGATAACCAGCATGTATATGAAGGAATGGATGCTTCGTATGCCGGAGGATATGTGCCGAAGATAGAAAAAAATAAGGCGGTGCTCGTCCTTCCATTACTGGCGAAACAAAAACTGGCCCACGAGCAGATTACCGTTTCTGTTACGTTTGGCGGCGCGGAGAGCGAGCCGTTCGTCTACAAAAATTATGAGAAGGCAGTTCCATTCGGCTATCACAAGATGACGGGCAAATCTGAAAAAACAGGCTGTTATCTCGTTTCTTTTGCGCTCCAGTTAAAAAAGGAACGCGTCAATGGCAGCTATCCCGTGACGTTGTCCATCCGTGCGGAAGGGGAGATGGGAGATGAGATCCGACAGGATTTTACGGTATATGTAACAGTAACGGATGGAAAGGCAGCAGATTCCGGCGGGATGCAGGGATCGTCGGAGGGAGGAAATGAAACCGGATTTGCCATTGACAGCAAAAATGTGTATCCAGGCATGGGGAAATCCTATGCCAAAGGTTATGTTCCGAGCGTAGAGCGCGATGTGGCGGTACTGGTGCTGCCATTACTGCCGAAGCGGAAACTGTCCCGGAACCGCATGACGGTGGCGCTTGCTTTTGGCGAAGCGGAAAACCTGCCGCTCGTGCGGAAAAATTATGAGAAGGAGGTGCGCGCCGGCCGGCACAAAGTGAACGGAACAAGCAAAAAGAAGAAATGTTATCTCGCGGTGTTCCGTCTGAAGTTAAAGAAAGACCGCTACAATGGAAGCTATCCAGTCACACTGTCCGTCCGCGCGCAGGATGAGTCGGGAAACAGCATACAGCAGGATTTTACGGTGTATGTGACGATTACCGATGGAAAGGATGCAGCCGCGGAGGGGGCGCAGGGGGATGGGCAGGAGGAAGTACCGCAGTTTGCGCCCAAAGTCATGATCGATTCGTATAAATTTTCGAAAAAAACGATCCTGTGCGGGGAAAAAGTGACGGCAAAAATGACGCTGCACAATACGAGCAGAACCGAACCTGTAAAAAACATGCTCGTCTCAGCTGCTCCAGGTGAGAATGTGGAACTGCTCGGCAAATCATCCAGCCGCTACGTGGAGCAGCTGGGAGCCGGCGAAACCGTTACGCTGTCATTTGATTTTCGGGTCAGCGCGGCGGCGCCCCGCGGTCAGTATAACATCGATGTCACAATGGATTATGCGGATAAAAAGGCAAATCCGTATACGGGGCAGGGGGTAATGAAAGTTTTGGCAGAGCAGCCGGTGCAGATCGAGATCGCGCCCGTTTCCGTACCGGACAAAATACAGGTAGGAGAAACCATAGAATTACAGGCACAAGCGATGAATCTGGGGAAAGGAAAGATTTATAATGTGCGGGCGGTGCTGGAAGCGGATGGACTGACGCCTTCCGGCACGGCGTTCATCGGAGATATGGAACCGGGAACTTCGATGGCGGGCAGCATGGAACTGACGGCGGACGGCCTTTCCGGCGATTCCCTGTATGGCACGGCGCAGGGAAAGATCACGTTTCTGTATGAAGATGAGGCGGGAAATGAGATGACGCAGGAGCAGCCGTTTGAGACGTCGATCTTATCACCGCTTGGTGAGGAGAACAGCGAAGATAACGCAGACGATACGAAACAGTGGTGGGTGATCATGGCGGTCATCATTGTTTTACTCGTACAGGCTGTGATTATATTTCTTATGAGAAAGGCTAAGAATGCGCCAATGAAAGAGGGAGAGGGTGTGTGATGAGGGGAAGGATCCGGAAATTTTTCAGATGGAGGAAACAGAATGACATGGTAAAGGTGAGCTGCCTGTTTGCGTTGGTAGCTGCCGCCGCCTTTGCCAGTGTATGCTGCCACGTTTGGGACATTTATGTTTATGCGGATACGCCGGCGGAATATGTGCTGGTGGGAGAAGGTTCCGTTTCAAATAAGCGTGTGGATGAGCTGCGTCAGATGGAGGGAGTGGAATGGGTCAGCCGCCAGATGGATGAAACGATACAGGTGAAGTTCGGGGGTGTTTCGTCGGAGGTTGGCTGTACGGGATTGTCGCAACAATATATCGCGGGGATGCCTGGCATGGAGGTGTCGGAGGGGGAGGCGGAATTTGATGGTACGAAGAAGATTTATATGAATGAAGCGGCTTTTTCTACATGGAAGCAGGCGGTGTCGGAGAAGGGCGGGGATGTTTCCGAACTGGAGGCAGGCGGGCCGGAGTTCGAGATCCGTTATTCGGGTGTGGGGGATGCGGTTGAGGATGGAGATACCAGGGAGCCGGGTTCAGGGGATATGGTGGGAGCTGGGAAGACCGGAAGTTCCGGTTCAGGAGAAATGGCCGGTTCAGGAGAAATGGCCGGAGCCGGAGACGCCAAAGGTTTGAGTTCAGGAGAAACAGCGGGAGAGGGGGACAGCATGATGGCTGGGGATAGTCCTGGTCCTTCCGGTATCCGTCAGTGGAAAACTGCGAAATTAGTTGTGATCGAGGGGGGAGCGATGGATGAAGAAGAGGGGGGATGCGGTTTCTCGTGCATGGTGGAAACAGACAGCCGTTTGCTGAAGGAGGCGTATCTGCTCCGGGTCCGGTTTCGGAATCATGATCTGGATGGGCTCCAGGTGAAGGCGTTACGGGATTTGGGGTATGAGATCCAGAATGAAGGGGTGCTGATCAAAGAGGAATACGAAATCAAAGGGAAGCTCCTTCATATTCAATACGGACTGACTTTGTGTGCGGCCTGTGTCATAGCTGCGTGGGTGATCGGGCGGCTGATTTGTTGTTGGCACAAATAAGAATGACAACACGATATTCTCCTATACCGAGTCAGAAATTATCGCTTGCAATACAAATATGTTTTGACAATACCTTCGCCCATCCGTATTCCCTGATTGAAAATATAGAACTTCATGCCTTCCCGTATTTTATGTGGGTCGATCCTATCCGTAATCAAGCGTAGCCTGGCGCCTTTAAAAAAGATAAACCATCTTTTGCATAATCGCACGCAGCCAGTATGGGTGACTGGCTGGTCATTGCGATTCACAAAGCAGATGGGGAATATTATATGGTTATAAATGCGGAAACGCGGGAAACCGATGCCGCCATCGCGCAGAGAATACCAGTGGATTGTCACGGTACATAATTTCGGTTCCTCCGGAGTCAGGTATTTTCCAAAATCAGGATGCCGATAATACGGTGTTTTTCCAACAAATAGAAGACTTATAATAAGAAAGCCAAAAATACTTACAATGCTGGGTATGTGCAAAGGTAGTAATATCATATAAAATGCAAAAAATACTATTGTTTCCATGTCAGGATAATATCGCCCCCATTTTCCACAACTTTTGCAAGGCTTTCCGTCTATACCGAAGCCATTCTCTTTTAAATAATCATGTGGTTGCTCTGGAATTTCATCATACGGGACTCCGCACCAAGGGCATCTTGTATGATCTAGCTTTTTAATTGCTTTCAAGACGTTCTTCCTTCCTCCAAGTGGTGATTTTTATAAATATGTTTTATCGTACCATGTTTTTTTGATCGGTTCAAGTCTTAATATATGGGGGATGAAAACAGTAGTTTAAACATATTGTTTCATTTGTTAATTTTTATCTTATGTTTCTTTAACCAAAAACTTGGTTCTGTTGTCTCATCAGGTACCGGCCCAACTTGAAAATAGTAGGTTTTGCCTTTTTTTAGATTTCGAAATACAGCTTTTGCTGGGTAACCGGATATATATCTACTCTTCGCATTTTTCATATTTTTGTGTTCTGAGTAACGTACAACATAAGTATAATATCCAGCATCATCATGTACATACACAGGATCACCTATTTTAAGTTCCACGCTTCCTTTTTTGGTGTTTTCAGCTGAATATTGAAACCATATCGGATGTAGTTCCGGCCATCGTACTACTGGCCCCAAATACGATTTCCTGTCTACCGATTTATAAATACCATCCTCGTCATTTGATTTCATATCCCAGCAATCCCATCCTGCCATAATATACCCTTTTCGTTTTACGGTTTTTGGAATCCGGAGTATGGTTCCGTATTCATAGGATTCTGGTAGTTTTCCAGTTTTCTTCCCACCATCAAGTTTATAAATGATCTTTAGTTTTTTTCCTCTGGCTACCGCTGTTTTTTGCGCGGGTACACTTTTTACATGTTTTCCATTTGATTTCCATATTCTGTATCCGCCGAAGTCATGAATTTGACAGGATAATTGGGAGCGGTTTACAATTGTTTTCAATTTTGGACAGCATTTAGTAGCGTTCTTTTTCCAAACTTTTAATGAAGCAGGCAGTACCAGTTTTTCCATGTTGAAACAATACCAAAAGGAGAGTCGCCGGATTTCCGTTACGGAGTCAGGGATTACCACATCTTTAAGGGAACTGCATTTGTAAAAAGCTCGTCCTCCGATCTTTTCTAATTGTGTTCCGAAAGACGGCCATTTTAATGATTCGCATTCCTTAAATGACAATTCTCCGATTTCTACCACCGCTTTTGCATTTTTGACGATTTTCAGGGATTTACATTCATAAAATGCTTCTGCCCCAATATACATTGTTTTGGGGATGTTTACTTCTTCTAAAGACTGGCAGTTGCTGAATGCTTTTGCTCCTATTTTTGTAACCCCGGGCATATCTACTTTTTTCAATGAGTGGCATAATATAAATTCTTTTTCCTGGAGGACTTCTATTGTGTTGGGAAGCTTAACGGTTTCCATTTTAGTAAATGCCCACAGATCAACATTTTGCAGATCGGTTATTCCTTCTTCTATGATAAGATGTTTTGTATTTTCTTTATATTTGTGTAGTTCCTGTTTGTCAGACACGGTTCCGGTTCCCGATATTGTTAGTGTACCGTTGTCAGATAGGGAGTAATGGATGTTAGATGCGGCTTCTTCTGCCTGACATTTACTTCCGAGTAGAAAAAAACCAATCAAACATACTGTGAATTTAACAATACTTTTATAACCTGGATTCTCGAAACACATAACGAGAAAATTCTTGTATACCGCATAAACGCTAGCTTTTCCCAAATTTGCCGCCTCGTCATGAACTTACGCATAACGAGAATATGATTTTTGTAAGAAGCTTGTATTTATCGGTGTTTCTGGCATTTCTCGTCACGTGTTTCCGAGAATCCAGGTTATAATATTTTTTCATGATATATTTTCACCTCAACAAAATTAATTAGCATACTAAACTGGCAATTACCAATTTAGTATGCAATCCTTGTTTATCATACCATGTTATTTTTGGTGGTTCAAGTCTAAAAACGGGAATGAAAATAGTAGGTCTAAGGGACGGTTTCATACTTTAATCTTTATTTTATGTTTATTTAACCAAAAATCAGGAGTATCTCCTTCAATATCATAAATCGGCCCAACCTGAAAATAATAGGTTTTGCCTTTTTTTAAATTTTGGAACACTGTTTTGGCGGGATAACCCGTAATATATTTACTTTTTGCATTTCTCATAGTTTTATTTGTAGAATAGCGAACTAAATATTGAAAACATGCAGCGTCTCTATCAAGTAGATTTTCAGGATCTCCCACTTTTAACTCCACGGCTCCCTTTTTGGTGTTTTTTGCGGAGTATTCAAACCAGATCGGATGTAGTTCTGGCCATCGTACCACTGGCCCCAAATGCAATCTCCGGTCAACTGCTTCATAAGTACCATCCTTGTCCTTTGACTTCATATCCCAACAATCCCATCCGGCCATAACATAACCTTTCCGTTTCACGTTTTTGGGAATGCGGAGTAATGTTCCGTATTCATAGTATTCTGGTAGTTTTCCGGTTTTCTTCCCACCATCAAGTTTATAAATGATCTTTAGTTTTTTGCCTCTGGCCGCCGCTGTTTTTTTGGCAGGTACACTTTTTACATGTTTTCTATTTGATTTCCATATTCTGTATCCGTCAAAGTCATAAATTTCACAGGATAATCGGGAGCGGTTTACAATTGTTTTCAATTTTGGACAGCATTCGATGGCGTTCTTTTTCCAAACTTCTAATGAAGCAGGCAGTACCAGTTTTTCCAAGTTGAAACAATACCAAAAGGTGAGTCGCCGGATTTCTGTTACGGAGTCAGGGATTATCACATCTTTAAAGGAACTGCAGTTGTAAAAAGCCCATTCGCCTATCTTTTTTAATCGTGTTCCAAAAGACGGCCATTTTAATGATTCGCAGTTCGCAAATGCAAATTCTCCGATTTCTTCCACCGCCTTTGCATTCTTGACTTTTTTCAGGGATTTACATTCATTAAATGCTTCAGCACCAATATATATTGTTTTGGGAATATTCACTTCTTTCAGAGATTGGCAGTTGCTGAATGCTTTTGTTTCAATTCTTGTAATCCCAGGCATATCCACTTTTTTTAGAGAGTGGCAAGACATAAAGAGATTGTCATGGATTGCCGTTATTGTATTAGGCAGTTTAACGGTTTCCATTTTAGTAAATCCCCACAGATGAACATTTTGCAGATCGGTTATTCCTTCTTCTATGATAAGATGTTTTGTATTTTCTTTATATTTGTACAGTTCCTGTTGATCTGATACGATTCCTGTTCCCGAGATTGTCAGGGTATCGTTGTCAGAAAGGGAGTAATGGATGTTTGATATGGTTCCTTCCGCCTTACAAATGCAGCCAAATAGAAAAACTCCAATCAGACAGATAATAAGCGAGATAAAATGTTTAAAATATTTTTTCATGATACATTCTCCTAATAATAGATAGATATACATAATGAACTGGATGTTGCCAGTTCATTATGCGAATGTAGAGTTGGTATTTAACCTTTTATTTTACTTAACGGTACCGAATAAATATATTGCTTTTGTTTTGATACTTTCTTTCCTGATGGGGCAACTAAAAAATTCAAGTTGTTTCCTACCACATGACATCCTTCGAGCTCTCGCGTTCCAGTATACTTTTCTATTTTAGGATCCACCTTTACTATATTATAGTTAGGTTTTTGGTTTTTGCCTTTTTTTAAAGTAATACAACTAACATACAGTGATTGTTTATCAGCCTCGTTACCACTTGTTATATACACGCTCCAAGTGCCATTACTATTCTTTTCAACATCTACTGATTGAAAAGAACCTCCAGGTTGTACTGCATCTGAAAGTTTTTCTTTCATTTCAACTGTGTGGCTTGTGATGCAAGCATTACGTAAATCGTCAAATGATAATAAATTTTTCGCTTTTTCTTTTTTATAAAGTATTTTGCAAATTTTTTTCATATCATATAGTGATAATTGTACCCTTGCAGATTTCACCTTACTCCAAACGACAAGCGTAGAGCCATCACTTGTAACAGCAGCATCTACTCGTGTTAGTTTTCCGGCGCTCTTCCCTGCCCTATTTGCGCAGTTGGCATTAATAAGTTTCTTATATGGTTTGGGGCTGTATTTCCATGAATTTCTATAACTAAATTCATGTGGTCCCCCAAATTGATCACGCATTTCGGCAATGCTTTTAAATTTCTCAGGAGACATTAACACAATATCCCGTGAAAAGTGTTTTTCTGAATCATAAGGATTTCCAGATAAAAGATATTGTTCCTTCCCCTTATAAAGAAACTGTTCAAACGTCTGCCCGTGCCCGAATCCTTTCATTACATTGGGATCTTCAAGGAACATCTCATATTTTTTGCAGTTAGAACCGTTATCCCAGCCTCTGTTGATCCATACATCATTTTTCCTTTTTTCATTATCCTTATCTTTCGCAATATGAAACGTATAAACTGATCCGTCACTCAACGGTAGATAATTCTGTGCCGCTGTAATATCCCACCCAAAGTCCAAAGTAGATTCACATGTCGCTTCGACCGTCTTTATATCCGAAGCCCGCAGCATTGATTTTACCGCCCTTTTCCTCCACCCATTCCTCTCATAAAAATATGCGACATATTCATCATATGTATCAAAATAGTCCGCGTCCTTTATGAGTTCTTCGTCATCGTCATCCTCTTCCTCATTCGAAAACTCATCCTCGTCATAATCCAGTTCTGCCATTTCATACAACGTATATTCCCCAATTTCTGCGTTCCCACAGCATTTGGCGATAAATCCGAACTGTACACTCTGACCCGGCTCGATATTCTGGTTATAGCCCGCATTTTCAATATCATAGCACTCATATTCTTCATAATAATCTACGGTATTGGCATTCCAGATATTCTCAATCTCAAAATTGCTCTCCATGATCAGGCTCCAGTCTTCGATCCGGTGGCTGCCTGTGTTCGTTATCGTAATCATCCCATTGACGTGACCGGCCCATCGCCCGTTTTCTGTAAAAGTAACTTCATAGCTGTCCCGTACCCTTTGGGAATCCCTTGTCAGATAACAATATTCCGGATAACTTATTTTGTTATCATACGCTACCGTCATGCCAAACGACACGGATTCTCCGGCCTGAATGTCCTGGTTCCATTCAGCATTATGGATCAGGTACTCGCCATCTTCTGCAGAGACGATCGTTGCATTCCAAATGTGTTCGATCGTATTATCGAACGGAAAACAAATTTCCCAATCATCTATTTTCTCTTCTGACAGATTTGTGATCGTTACATTGGCATTATAGTGGTGATCCCATTTACTGGTTATGTTGATCGAAGCAGCGATGTCCTCTCCCGTTGTATCAATTTCGACTCCACCGTTTTCTGCATCGATCTCCTGAGTATTGGTTTCCGCCTTTGCGGTTATGGGACAATGACTCGTGATACTTCCGGCAAACAGTGAAAAGATCAAAAGCATTGTAACAACATGTTTCAATTTCTACATTTTTACATTCTTTACTTTTTCTTTTTCAAAATTTCTCTTCTATCATAACAAATCGGATTATCTTAGTCAAGGGAGCGATAGTTCCTGGCTGATTAACGAAAAAGAACTTTATATCCGACATGTTCCATGCGGACCGTTATGAGAATTTAAACGCACACTTCCCCATCTTAAGAATTTCGTAGGAAAATCATAAGAATTTCAAAAGAAAATCATCATTATATATTTAGTGGATTTCAATAAACGATCTTCCGCTTCCTGCTACAATGATGTCATCACATGAATGAAAAACTGAAATGGAGGAGTCCTTTATGTTGTCACATAACTTTACACCAGCAAATGCCAGCAGGAAAATCGCGGTGATTTTTGGTGGTCATTCTACTGAATATGAAGTATCGCTGCAATCCGTTTCTGCGGTGCTCGAATATATCGACCATGACCGATACGAGGTAATACCGATCGGCATCACAAAAGAAGGAAACTGGTATCACTATACGGGCGAGTACAGTCGGATTCCGGAGGATTGGTGGTGGAAAGATGCCGAATTGATCCATCCGGTCGCGGTATCGGTAAACCGGTCGGAGGGGAGCCTGATCGAGTTTTCAGGCGGCGGTTACAGCCGGATCCCGGTGGATCTGGTGTTCCCTGTCCTGCACGGTAAAAATGGTGAGGACGGTACGCTGCAGGGGATGTTTGAATTGGCGGGCATTCCCGTCGTCGGCTGTGATACGCTTTCTTCTGCTTTGTGCATGGATAAGGAGCGGGCGCATCAGATCGTCCGGCAGGCGGGGATTTCGGTGCCGCGGTCGGTTACGTTCCGGGAATCGGAAAAGGAAGAGGCTCTGGATAAGATTTGTGGCAGCCTGACATTTCCGCTGTTTGTAAAGCCGGTCCGCGCCGGTTCTTCGTTTGGAATTTCGAGGATTACCGAAGAGAAGGAACTCCGCGCCGCAGTCGGACAGGCGTTTGAACATGACAGGGAGGTGATCGTGGAAGAGGCGGTGGAAGGTTTTGAGGTGGGATGTGCCGTGCTCGGGAGCGAGACGCTGACGGTCGGCCGGGTCGATGAGATCGAACTGTCTACAGGCTTTTTTGACTTCACGGAAAAATACACGTTGAAATCGTCGCAGATCCACATGCCGGCGCGGATCGATGCCGGTACGGAAAAGCGGATACAGGAAACGGCCGCCGTCATATACCGGGCGCTTGGGTGTTCCGGTTTTGCCCGGGTGGATATGTTCCTGACGCCTGACGGGGAGATCGTGTTCAATGAAGTAAACACCATTCCGGGGTTTACTGCCCACAGCCGTTACCCGAACATGATGAAGGGGATCGGACTGACATTTGGCGACATGCTGGACAAGCTTCTGGCCCAGTATGACTAAGGCGGGGGGCGGTTTTTTTGCAGCAGAAGGAAATGTATCCGGGAATTGACTGTTTTCGTCTTTGGGCGGCGCTTCTCGTCGTTGCTATTCATACGTCGCCGCTCGCCATGTTTGGCAGCATGGGTGATTTTATACTGACGCGTGTGGCCGCCCGCGTGGCCGTTCCATTTTTCTTTATGACATCGGGGTTCTTTCTCATCTCGCATTATGCGGAAAATGCGAACAGGCTCGTGCGGTTTGTGAAGCATACGTGTTTGATCTATGGGCTGGTGATCGTGCTCTATCTGCCGGTCAATGTGTATAACGGGTATTTTCAAATGGAGCAACTTGCGCCGAATCTCGTGAAGGATCTGGTGTTTGACGGCACGGTATATCATTTGTGGTATCTGCCGGCATCGGTGATCGGCGCGGTGACCGCCTGGTATTTCGTGCGGCGGTTTGATTATCCGAAGGCGGTGCTCATTACGGCCGGACTGTATGCGATCGGATTATTTGGCGATAGCTATTATGGCCTGGCCGAGGGTGTCTGGGGAGGGGAAAGTTTTTATCGGTTTTTGTTTCAATTGTCGGATCATACGAGGAATGGCGTCTTTTTTGCCCCTGTGTTTTTTGTGCTTGGCGGCTTTATCGCGGAGAGCCGGCGGGAGACGGATCTGTTCACAAGTGCGCGCGGGTTTGGCGTCAGTTTTGCCCTGATGTTGGGCGAGGCCATGTGTCTGCGGTGTTTTGGGCTGCAGCGTCATGACAGCATGTATGTGTTTTTACTGCCTTGCGCTTATTTTCTTTTTCAGATGCTTCTGCATGTCAGGGGGAAGCGCAGGAAAAGGCTGCGGACGTTGTCACTGCTCGTGTATCTATTGCACCCGATGGTCATTATTCTCGTGCGGCTGTTTGCCAAAGGGCTTCATTTGCAGGGGTTGCTCGTGGAAAATAGTGTCGTGCACTATGTGGCGGTCTGTCTGCTGTCCGTGGGAGGGAGTATGGCGGCGGCTGGCGTGTGGGAGAGGTACGGGCCGCATCGGAAGGATGGGGGAAATAGAAGGTCAGGCGACCGGACGTATGTGGAGATCAATCTGCAGAATCTCGAGCACAATGTGAGGGAATTACGCCGGGCTATGCCGTCTGGCTGTCGTCTGATGGCGGTGGTCAAGGCAGAAGCCTACGGACACGGCTCGTTTGAGATCGCGACCCATCTGGAAAGGAGCGGGGTGCGGGCGTTTGCGGTGGCGACGATCGACGAAGGGATCCGGCTCAGAACGTATGGGATTCGGGGAGAGATACTTATTTTAGGTTATACGGATGTCGGACGGGCGGCGGAATTGAAGAAATTTGATCTCATGCAGACGCTGCTCGATCGTTCGTATGCGGAAGAGCTGGACCGGCAGGGAGTGAGGGTCAAGGCGCATATTAAGATTGATACCGGAATGCACCGGCTGGGAGAGCTGTCGGTTGAGACCGGACGGGTAAAACAGATGTTTGAACTGGAGCACATCGATGTGCGCGGGATGTTTACGCATTTATCCTGTGCGGATCGTCTGGAGGAAGAAGATGTGGCGTTTTCGAAAAAGCAGATCGACCGGTTTTATGCACTGGTAAATGAACTGCGGGTGGAGGGGGTGCGGATTCCGAAACTGCATATTCAGAGCAGTTATGGTTTATTAAATTATCCGGAACTGCGCTGCGATTACGTGAGAGCCGGGATTGCCTTATTTGGCGTTTTCAGTTCCCCGGAGGATGATATGATCGTTCATCTAGATCTGCGTCCGGTGCTTTCGCTGAAGAGTAAAGTCGTACTGATCCGGTCGTTGAAAAAAGGCGAATGTGTCGGGTACGGGAGGGAGTTTACGGCGGAGCGAGACAGCCGGATCGCGATGGTGCCGGCCGGGTACGCGGATGGGTATCCGCGGGGGCTGTCCTGCGGGAAGGGGAGCGTGCGGATCAATGACTGCCTGGCGCCGGTCATCGGCCGCGTCTGCATGGATCAGCTTGCGGTCGATATAACGGATGCGGGGGGAGTGGAGGTTGGAGATACAGTAGTGCTCATTGGCGGTGAAATGGGAGAGGGGGCGTCCGCGCCGGAGCTTGCGGGGAGGTGTGGAAGTATCAGTAATGAACTGCTCAGCAGGCTGGGGACGAGGGTTCGGGCGTAAGAACTTCGATGGGAAATACAAATTCAAACCTTGACAGATGAGCAAAAAGAGAATATACTGTTATTGTTTTTATGAACAAAGGCGTTCTGCAGTGTGCAGGACGCCTTTTCGTTTTGGAATGAGCGGAAGGAGGAATGGCTATGAAGCAGTTGGAGTTACTGAAGAACCGGGAACAGATTAATGAACTGCTGGCCCGCTACGGAGTAAAGTTTGGAATTTATAAAAATAATGTGTTTAACGAGCAGTTATTTCCTTTTGATTCCATCCCGAGGATCATAGAGCATCAGGAGTTTGCCCATCTGGAGAAAGGGTTAAAGCAGCGGGTCATGGCACTCAATCTGTTCCTAAAGGATATCTACAGTGAGAAAAAAATTGTCAAAGACGGGGTCGTGCCCGAGGATTTTATTTTTGCGTCCAGCGGTTACATGGCGGAGTGTGAGGGAATTGCTCCTGCAAAGGATGTGTACTCCCACATTTCCGGCATCGATCTGGTAAAGGGAAAGGATGATCAGTGGTACATTCTGGAGGATAACCTGCGGGTTCCTTCCGGGGCGTCGTATCCGATGATCGCCCGGGAATTGTGCCGGCGGAGTTCGCCGGATACGTTTCACGATACCCGGCTCGAGGATAACCGGAATTACGGGGAGCTGCTGAGAAAGACGATGGATTATGTCAATGCGGGCGGCCATACGGTCATACTGACGCCGGGAAGATATAACGCCGCTTATTTTGAACATTCCTATCTGGCGGAAAAGACGGGGGCTCATCTGGCTACCGGCTCCGATCTGATCGTGGAACAGGATAAACTGTATTATATTTCTGCGGACGGGAAAAGGGAGCGCGTGGGGGCGGTGTACCGGAGGATTTCAGATGAATATATGGATCCGATGATCTTCAATCCGGAATCCGTGATCGGAATTCCCCATATTTTTGAAGTGTACCGGAAAGGCAACGTGGCGCTCATCAACGCGCCGGGAAATGGCGTGGCGGATGATAAGGGAATCTATTATTTTGTGCCGAAAATGATCCGCTACTATTTGGGGGAGGACCCCATTTTGAGCAATGCGCCTACGTATCTGCCGTTTTATGAACAGGATATGAAGTATGTGCTGGAGCATTTTGATTCGCTTGTATTGAAGGACGTGGCAGAGGCGGGGGGATATGGCGTCGTCTTTGGCGATTCCATGACAAAGGAGCAGAAAGAATCGTTTACCACGCTCTTAAAGAAGGAGCCGAGGCGGTTTATCGCGCAGGAAGTGATCGATTTTCAGGATCTGGATATCCTGGATGGCGGCGAGGTTGTGCCGAGAAAGGCAGACCTCCGCGCGTTTGTTCTGATGGCTGAGGAACCGGTTGTATGGAAAAGCGGATTGACGAGATTTTCCAGAAACATGGATTCCTTTATCGTGAATTCTTCACAGGGAGGAGGTTTTAAGGACACATGGGTATTATATCAGTAGAACAGGCAGATCATCTGTATTGGCTGGGAAGGTATACAGAGCGCGTATACAGTACGCTGCGTTTTTATTTCAGGCGCTTTGATACGATGATCGATGAAACCATTGACAGTTACGAAACATTTTGTGAATCCATCGATATTCCCAATATTTATACGTCGAGGGAGGATTTTATCCGCAGATATCCGTTTGATGCGGAAAATCCGGATTCCATCATCAGTAATTTGAACCGCGCGTATGACAATGCCATCGTATTGCGGGAGAGTATCGGTTCGGAGACATTGTCCTATATCCAGCTCGCCATCTATGACATCAATAAGGCGGCTGTCAGTAAGTCGCCCCTCATCGAACTGCAGGGGCTTCTCGATCATCTGCTGTCGTTCTGGGGAGTCGCGGATGACCGAATCGATTCGGAGCAGGTGCGGAACATGATTAAGGCGGGAAAGCGGATTGAGCGGATCGATCTCTATGCGCGTCTTGGCGTGTCCAGAGAGGAACTTGTGCGGGAAGTGAGCCGCATGATTCCGCGGGTAGAACGGAGCGGGCTGCGATATGACAAAGAAAAAATCGGTCAGCTCAGGGTACTTGTGGAAAATCCCGAAATGGATTACTATAGAATTGTGTCATGTGTGGAGGCAATTATATAGAGGAAATTACCGGGGGTGATTCCATGTCAGTTTTACGTTTTACATACCGAATGGAGATCGGGTATGAGGAACATGTCGGCAGATGCCATTTTACGATCAAGTGCATTCCAAGGGAAGATGCCAGACAGCATTTGCGGGAAATGGCGATCCACATTTCTCCGCCGACCGAGTACTCGTTAGGTGAGGATTCCTTTGGCAACAGGCAGATCTATGGCTGTGAGACCGAGCCGCACCGGCAGTTTGTGTTTGAGATCACTGGAGAGGTGGAGATCATACAGACCGACTACGAGGAAGAGGCGAGGGAGGAACAGACCGGTATGTTTCGTTTTCCACATGGAAAGTGCGTGCCGGGACCGGCGCTCACAAAATATTTTGACTCCCTGGATTTCACGGGATGTGAGGATGCGTATGCGAGCGGCATGATGCTCATGCACAGGCTTTATCAGGATTTTTCTTATGTACCGGGAACGACGGGCGTTCAAACAACGGCGGAAGAGGCGTGGCAGCTTGGAACCGGCGTGTGCCAGGATTACGCGCATATTTATGTTACCCTGTTACGAATGAAAGGGATACCCGCCCGTTATGTATGTGGCATGATGCTCGGAGAAGGAGAGAGCCACGCGTGGGCGGAAGTTCTCTGCGGGGACCGGTGGGTTGGTTTTGATCCCACGAATGACCGCCCTGTTTTAAACCATTATATCAAACTGGGGCACGGAAGGGATGCTGCCGACTGCGCCATCAACCGCGGCCTGATGTGGAGCGGGGGCGCACAGTGGCAGAACATATCCGTATGCGTACAGGCATCAGACGACTATTTGTGCCGGAGCGTCACAAATAAGCCCTGATGGCAGACGCCCCGTCGCGTAAACGTTCCGGAATGGGGAATTAATATGTATAGAAATGAGGATTGAGATGGTAGAGACGATAGCGGCAGCCGGACTGCCGGTAGATGAAACGTTAAAGATCAGGAAAAACCGGATCCGGCCGGAAGGGGCGCTAAAAGACGGCAAACGGATCAGCATTGTTACAGGAATCCACGGGGATGAACTGGAAGGTCAGTACGTGTGTTTTGAACTGCAGCGGCGCATAGAGGAAAAGAAGGAGTGTCTGGCGGGTATTGTGGATATTTATCCGGCGATGAATCCTTTGGGGATCGATTCCATCACGAGGGGGATCCCGGCGTTTGACCTCGACATGAACCGCATTTTTCCGGGAAATATCGATGGAAGTATGACAGAATATTTGGCGGCGTGTATTATGGAAGACGTGAAAGGTTCGGACTGTGTTCTGGATATTCATGCAAGCAACATATATCTGACAGAAATTCCGCAGATCCGTATCAATGAGCTGCATCAGGACGTGCTCGTTCCGATGGCGCAGGAGACGAACGTCGATCTGATCTGGGTGCATGGCGCCAGCACCGTACTGGAATCGACATTTGCCCACAGCCTGAACGATGCCGGAACGCCGGTGCTAGTGGTGGAAATGGGGGTTGGAATGCGGATCACGCAGGCGTACGGCGACCAGATGGTTGACGGTATTTTTCATTTGATGCGGGAAATGGGGATATGGACGGGAGAGGGCAAGCCGGTGAAGACGCCGATCATTTCCCGTGACGCGGAGGACGTCAGTTATCTGAACGCCAGTGTCAGCGGCGTGTTTATCCCGGCGGTAACGCACGGCGCGCGGCTAAAGGAGAGTGAGCTGATCGGACGGATCGTGGATCCTCTGCGGGGGCGGGTGCTGGATGAAGTGCGTGCTCCCGGAGACGGCATGTTGTTTACCATACGGGATTATCCGGTCGTGGTGGAAGGTTCGCTCATGGGACGGCTGCTGAAAAAGGAGGTATGCGGATATGAATAAGAGAATGATTTACGAAATGAAGGGCTTGTACAGGGATTCGTTCCGTATAACCGGCTATGAATTTGGCAGCGGGGAAAAGTCGGTCTGCATCGTGGGAAATTCCAGGGGAAATGAGGTGCAGCAGATTTACTGCTGTTCCCGGCTGGTAACAAAATTCCGGCAGCTCGAGGAGGAGGGAAGGATCGCAGAGGGACACAAAGTTTTGGTGATCCCTTCCATCAATCCTTACTCCGTCAATGTGCAGAAGCGCTTCTGGCCGACGGATAACACCGATATTAACCGGATGTTTCCGGGATATGATCTGGGGGAGACGACACAGCGCATCGCCGACGGGGTTTTTCGGGAAATTTCGGAATACCGGTTTGGCGTCCAGTTCACATCCTTTTATATGCCGGGGGATTTTGTTCCCCATGTAAGGCTGATGGACGAGGGGTACAGCGACCCGGAGACGGCAGGGCAGTTTGGACTCCCGTTCGTCGTGATCCGCAAGGTAAGACCGTACGATACGACGACGCTCAATTACAACTGGCAGGTGTGGGACACGCAGGCATTTTCGTTGTATACCTCGACGACATCCCGCATTGACGCCGGCAGCGCGGGACAGGCGGTGCTGGCCGTCATGAATTTTTTGTCCGCGCAGGGAATGATCCGCTACCATGTGCCGGAAATCCAGGAGTCCAGAGTGATCCGGGATACGGATATGATATCGGTGCAGACTGCCAGATCGGGAATTTTTGAGGCACAGGTAAAAGCAGGGGAACATGTGCGGACGGGACAGCCGTTAGCGAATATCCTGCATCCTTATGAAGGCAGCATTTTAGAAACGCTTTATGCGCCTGCCGAACGGGAAGTATTTTTTGTACATAATGAGCCGCTGACGTATGCGGATACGGCGGTGATCAAATTGGTGTAAACCGATGAAAATATCTTGACAGAATCCTCAAATTGTACTATGGTAGTTTTATCATTGTTTTTGGATAAGACGGATAGTTGGAGGGTATCTGCCTATGAACATTCAGATGCAGATGGGCGGCGTCTTTATTTTGCTACTGCTGCTCTATTTTTATAAACGTCAGGATACGATTGGCCTTTATACCGGTAAAGTTTTTTTGCGTGCGCTTTATATTACGTTATCCTGTCTGCTTCTGGATATCTTATCTATTATTCTCATCGTGAATCAGGACCAGCTGCCGATCTGGTTAGTAAGGGTTGAATGTAAGATGTACCTTTTTTCCCTTGTCATGAGCGGATACGTCGCGTTCACTTATACGAGTGCGGATATTCATCGTCTGGCAAAAGCGGATCCGTTCATCCGGAGGCTCGGCGCTGCCGTTGCCGCGATCGCAGTTCTGATTTTTGTACTTCCGATCCATACTTATCACGACGGCCGCGGCGTGGTATATACATACGGATGGGCCTGCTACGCGACCTACGCAGGCGCGCTGCTTTTTATACTGGCGACGCTGGTTGAAATTTATGTATGGGGAAAGAGCATGAACCCGAAGCGCCGGAACGCCATCCGCCTGTGGCTCATTATATGGATGGCCGCGGCTGCGGTGCAATTTCTGGACAGCAGGCTTTTGCTAGTCGGTTTCGCAGGCGTCATGGGAATGGTCATTTTATTTTTTGAGTTGGAAAATCCGGAGATTTACATTGATCGAAGTACTGGATTTTTTAACAGTTATGCCTTTGTCGAATTTATCAGGCAGCAGTATCGTACGGACAGTGCCTGTTGCGGTATTCTCGTATCTCTTCAGGATGTACATACCATCAACAATATGACATCGGCGAAAACAGAACATGTCATGGCGGAGATCGTGCGGTTCATGCGAAAAATTCCGGACGTCCGGGTATTTAAGACCGATGACAGGGAGTTCGCGCTGGAATGTCAGTCCCGGGATTCCCTTGAGCGAGTCCACGGCATCATTTGCGACCGGTTCCAAAAAAGCTGGCTTGAGCGCAGCACGGATACGGAACCGGTATTTTTGCAGCCTTACTATCTTCTGATCCCCTCCTGCAGAGTGGGAGCGGATGCGGAAGAAATGCTCGATGTTTTTCGGTTTTACCGTTCCCATGTCGCAGAATTGGCGGAAGATCATATGATAACGATCGACGAGGGCATTGTCAGAAACCGACGCGAATATGACAAAATGCTGGGCACGCTTGTCAACGCGATCAAAGAGGACCGGCTCGAGGTGTTTTATCAGCCCATTTACTCGATAAGGAAACAAAAATTCGTGTCGGCAGAGGCGCTGGCGCGCATACGATGTGAAGATGGAAGTATCATCCCGCCAGGAGCTTTTATTCCCATCGCCGAGGAGACCGGATTGATTTCCGAGGTGGGCGAGATCATATTTGACAAAACGTGCCACTTCTTTAAAGAACAGGATCTGAACCGCTACGGCGTGAAGTATGTCGAAACAAATGTGTCTGTCATACAGTGCAGTAATGAAACGCTTGCGGATGCGTATATCAGCATCATGGAAAAGCATCAGCTTTCCCCGGACTGTATCAATTTGGAGATTACGGAGTCCGCATCGATCGATGTGCGAAAGGCGCTGCTCGATAATATGCAGCGGTTACTGGATTTTGGCGTATCTTTTTCGCTGGATGATTTCGGAAACGGGCAGTCAAATTTAAATTATATTGTGGACATGCCGGTTCAGATCGTCAAATTTGACCGCGACATGACGCAGGCGTATTTTGAAAATGAAAAGGCAAAATTTATCCTGCGCGCGACGATGAATATGATCCACGACATGAAGTTAAAAATCGTTTCAGAAGGGGTTGAAACAAAGGAGCAGTTTGAAGCGCTGAAAGAACTCGGCATTGATTATATCCAGGGGTACTATTTCTCAAAGCCTTTGGACGCACAGGCATTTCTTGATTATGTGAAACGGGAAAATGGGCAGGATGATACGCCCTCGAAATCATAAGAGCAGACACTTTGGAGGTTGAAGACATGGAGATTGTATTACAGATATTTTTATTGGCCGTGGGATTTACGATGCTGATCAAGGGCGCGGATTTTTTCGTGGATGGTTCATCCGGCATAGCTTCGAAGTTTGGGATTCCGCAGCTGGTGGTCGGACTGACCATTGTCGCCATGGGAACGAGCGCTCCGGAAGCAGCGGTAAGCATCTCGGCGGCGCTTAAGGGGAATGCGGGCATCACGATTGGTAATGTGCTGGGAAGTAATATTTTGAATGTTTTTGTCATCTTAGGCCTTACGGCATTTTTGACAAAAAAGACAGTTCCCGTGGCGTTTTCGACGATAAAATATGAGATGCCCTTTATGATCGTGATCATGCTGATCCTTCTTTGGACAGGCTATGCGGGAAATGAAATTACAAGACTGGAAGGAGCCGGCCTGTGGGTTATTTTTCTGTTATATCTTTTTTATCTTTTAAAGATGGCAAAAAAAGGCGCAGGCAAAAAATCTGAGGACGCCGGGGGAGAAAACCCGGGGGGAGGAGAGAATAAGAAGGAAAAAAGTATGGCAATGCTGTTATTGTTCACGGTGGTCGGTCTCGCGTTCATTGTCATCGGCAGCAGCGTTACGGTAGATGCGGCAACGGCGATCGCAAGGATCATCGGTCTGAGCGAGAGGTTTATCGGGCTAACGATCGTAGCACTGGGAACATCCCTGCCGGAATTGTTCACATCCGTTTCAGCAGCGAGAAAAGGCAGTGCGGATATTGCGATCGGAAATGTGGTGGGAAGTAATATCTTCAATATCCTTTTTGTGGTAGGGACATCGGCGTTGATTACGCCGGTAGTTTTCGAGAGTAAATTTATCGTGGATTCTATGGTGGCTGTGGCAGCAGGAGTGCTGCTGTGGATCTTCTCGTTCAATGGAAAGAGCCTGAACCGTTTGGAGGGTGGCTTCCTGCTGCTTGGATATTTGGGATATTTCATTTATTTACTGTGAACCTGTATATCTAACAAAAAACGGATATGGAGCAAAGGTGATATTGTCAAGTATGAGGATGCCCGAAAAGAGATGTTATGCAAAGTTATTCAGGAATTTATAAAAATCACAAAGAAAGGAAAATGCTCGAAAAGCCAGTAAATACAAGGTTTTGCAGAGTTATACCAAGTTATGCAAAATGTAATAAAAATATTATTTGTCTGCCATGGTAATATTTGTCGCAGCACAATGAGCCAATTCGTTTTCCAGCACATGGTAAACAATCTGAATTTGAAAGATCAATTTTACATTGATTCCCGTGCCACTAGCACAGAGGAGATCGGAAATCCCCCTCACCGGGGCACGATTAAAAAAATGCGTGAGGTGGGCATCCCTGTTATCCCTCACCGGGCCACGCAGATTTCATGGAGTGATTATCACGAATTCGATTATATTATCGGCATGGACACTTGGAATATGCGGAATCTGGACCGAATGCTCAAAGGCGATCCCGACGGAAAAGTTTACAAGCTCCTATCATTCGCAGGATCCGGCCGGGATATCGCCGACCCCTGGTATACCGGAAACTTTGATGAAACCTACGATGACGTAGTAGAAGGATGTGAGGGACTGCTTGCCTATTTGAGGGAAAAAGGCGAGATAGGCAGCGAGTAAAAAGCAAAGATATAAAGAAGGAAAAAAATACCTGTGAAAAATGGGTATTTTTTTCTTGACAAAGTTGGTCGGTTGTTGTAGACTAAGAGCATGGGGTCGGTTCTTGTAGACCAATACGGGGGTAGAAGGCTTGCGCGACGAAAACAAATATCTCAAACGAAGGAGGTACTTATGGACTATTTAAAATTATGTGACAGCGATTATCGTTTTATGAGCATTGTATGGGAACACGCGCCGGTTCCGTCCGGTGAACTGGTGCGGATCTGCGGCAAAGAATTGGGGTGGAAAAAGTCTACCGTCTACACGACGATCAAGAAATTGTCGGAAAAAGGGTATATAAAAAATGAAAATGCCGTCGTAACGTTATTGATTGCAAAAGAACGTGTTCAAAAGGATGAATCCAACTATTTTGTGGAGCGCACGTTCGGCGGTTCGCTGCCACAGTTCCTGAACGCCTTTCTCGGCGGAAAGAAGATATCGGAGAAAGAAGCAGAGAAAATAAGGAAGATCATTGATGCCGCTTCCGGGAAGGGAGGGGACTTATGATCAATGAGTGGTTTGTCCATTTTTTCAATACAGGCGTTATGGTATCTGTCGTCATCGCGTTTATCCTGGTCGTGAGAATTTTTATGGGACGGTTTCCCAAAAAATATTGTTATATGCTTTGGTCCATTGTTTTGCTCCGCATCGTCTGTCCATTTGAGATTACATCGTCCGCAAGCATATTTAATCTACTGGGTGATTCCTGGCAGATGGCCGAGGTATTTGAACAGGGAGCAGAGGGAGCAACAGGTGGCAATATTCTATCTGAAGCAAAATCAGGAACCAGACATTCTGTTACGCCGGATGATCCGGCAGACGATGCAGCTGCAATTGTGCCCGATAGGTATCTTTCACAAGAGGGTCGTGCAGGAAATGAAAGCGATGCTTCCCACGCGGGCGCGGCAGGAAATGAAAGCGATGCTTTCCGCGCGGGCGCGGCAGGTGGCACGGGTGATGCCTTGCATGAGAGTGGGCAGGGAAAGAATTCGGATGCTTTACAGGAACACGGGGAGGGGAACGAAATCAATGGGGCAGGAGGAGGGTTGTCAGCGCAGGACTGCGGCGTAGGGATTGGTCGGAATGGCCGAGAAGGGAACAGGGGGGCACTGCAAGGATTGTCGGAAGAGCGGAAAGATTGGCTTGTGACATACGGTTCCCTGATCTGGGTGGGTGGTGTGATGGTGCTGTTTTCCTGGAATATACTGCTGTTTCTCACAATGAAAAGGAGAGTTAGGACTTCTATTTTACTGAGGGATAATATATTTGAATGCAGCGGTATTCCATCCCCGTTTGTCTTGGGGTTTGTCAGACCGCGGATCTATATCCCGTTCCGTCTTTCGGAAGATGAGCAGGATTATATCATCGAGCATGAGAAACATCATATTGCGAGGAAAGATAATTTCATAAAGCTGATCGCGTTTGTCATACTCAGTCTGTACTGGTTCTGTCCTCTGTTCTGGGGCGCCTGGTTCTTCATGAACAGGGATATGGAGATGAGCTGTGATGAATATGTACTGCGGCAGAGCAGCACAGATATCCGGGCGGATTACAGCAGGTCGCTTCTCGGGTTTGCGGTAAATCAGAGAAAGATGGGGGTCGGCATGACATCGTTTGGGGAGACTGACGCTAGAAGGAGGGTGAAACATATTATGGCATCTAAAAAATATCGTAAATGGATTGGCGGGGCTGCGGTTGTACTTATTTTGGCGGTGGGCGCCATTTGCCTGACAAATGCCAGACCAAAGCAGGCGAAAGAGAAGGCGGATGTTGTTCGGGAAGAAATGGATGGGGCGGCGGAAGAAATGGAAGAAAAGATTCCAGACGGAAAAACGAAGTCAGGGAAAGAACTTTTGACAGGGGGATGCGGGGTTGCCGCTGAAACGACGGTTTACGATTACCAGGTGGAGGTCCAGTGTTTCATGGGCGGAACGGATGAAAATTATATGTTCGGGGACCGGCTGATGATTCAGACAAGCAAGGGGGATGAGGTGATCGACGTATACGAGGTGGATTTTGAACTGGGCGGGATATTTTATTTCCCCAGAGAAGGATTTAATATCAGGCTGGCAGACTATGATGGCGACGGGGAGAGAAATGATTTTGCGCTCGGGCAGGGGCAGACGAAAAGTCCGATGGCGGGAAATTTTATGAAATACCGTTTTTTCGGAATCGAGAAAGACGGCATGATTACGGGGTATCATCTATCCGGTGAGGACGATCTTTGCATTGGCACGCTGCCGGGCGACTATTCCCCTGAATTTCCGAGGAAGAACGGCGAGATACATTATGAGGGACTCGGTAAATCAGGCGTGAAAAAGAAGCAGGTCTCGATCATAAAATATGTCACAGTGGCCGAGGAAGAGGCCAGGGCTGCGGTAGCGGGAACGGAGTCCGTGTGTCCGCGGATGGATCAGATCCGGAACAATATGCCGGAAGAGGTCGTGAGGGAACTGGAGCAGCACGGAATCTGGCGGATCAGTTATGGCGAAACGCCAGAGCGGATTGATTGTAACCTGGGGAATGCGGAGCGCTCGGACGACATTACGCTGAGGCTCGATTTCCATTATGAAGGGGGCCGGCTGACACAATATGTATCCAAAGATTATGGTTTTACGGATAAGGTGGCAGCTGCCGGAGGGGATGGGAAACAGGCCGCGTTTCAGTTTGCATGGGATTTTACTGAGTTTGTCGGCAGGGACGATGACATGATGACGGAAACCGAACTGCCGGAAAAATGGAAAGGGGAAGCGTATCAGTGCTATGAAGATATGCGCGGGGCGAAATACCGGGTCGACACCCGGATCAATATGGTGGTAGAGTACGAAGATCCGCAGGAAAATATAGCCAAGGTCGATCTGCAGCGCTTTCCTCAGATGTATGGCATCCATCTTTCGCTGCCAGATGAACCCGTGCGGGTCCTGAGTCCGGAAACGGATTGCGAGTATACTGAATACATTTTCAATGATCGATTTTTGAAGCAGTCGGTGCATTTGCGCTGTTCGAAATCCAAAGATGCATTGGGGCAGACGCTGACGAAGAAGCCGGGCAGCACGGAATACTGGGGTTATACGGTGGATGAAAAAGAAAAGAAGATCCGTGTGGAGCTTTATGAAAACGCCAAAGGCAAGGCGTATATGGTCTGCTGCTGGGAGGAAAAGGGAGTACATTTCTGGCTATATACGAAGATCAAGGGGAAGTATGACAAAACGTCGCTGCTTGGCACGAATTATGTCAGTTTGGCAAAAGAGGCGGGGGAAATCGCCGAGAGTGTGAAAAAAATCTGAAAAGTCTTTGGAAGGCGGCTTTACACGTATTTCCGGATATGCTAAAATAAGTGTTATTATCAGGAAGTCAGGGGCGGAAGGAACCCTGCTGTTTCGGAAAGGGGAACGAAAGTTATGGCTGCTTATACATTGATCACCGGGGCGACCGGTGGAATCGGCCTCGCCTTTGCCAGGGTGTTTGCCGCGCGGGGACATGATCTTATTTTAGTGGCAAGGAATGAGGAACGGCTGAAAAAAATCAAACATTCCCTGTCATCAATATATGGAATCCGGGTGGAAGTCTTTTCCGTCGACCTGGCGGGAGAACATGCGCCGGAAGAATTGTTCCATTATGTGAAAACGCAGGGGTGGAGGGTGGAAATACTTGTAAATAATGTAGGGTTCGGAGACCATAACTGTTTCTTTGATACCGACTGGCAGCGGCACAAAAATATGCTCGATATCAACATTACGGCATTGACTCATCTGACGTATTTATTTGGAAGGGAGATGCGTAAAAACAGGAGAGGCAGGATCCTCAACGTGGCGTCGCTGGCCTCGTTTTGTGCCGGCCCCTACATGTCGGTATATTTTGCGTCGAAAAGTTTCGTGCGCTCGTTTTCGGAGGCGCTGTCGGAGGAACTTCGGCCCTACCACGTATTTGTAACGGCGCTCTGCCCGGGGCCGGTGGCAACCGGATTTGAGAAAAATGCCGGCCTGCAGGATTCCCGGATGTTTAAGCTGTTGCACGTATCTGACGCAGAGGCAGTTGCGAGGGCGGGGTATGATGGGATGATGAGGGGCAGGGCGCTTGTTTATTATGGGTGGCAGACAAAGGCGGCGGGGTTTTTATCGCGGTTGTTCCCGAGGACGGTGACGAGGAAAGCGGCGAAGTATGTAAATGGGAAAAAGGAGAAGAAGGGGAGGTAAGTGC
This sequence comes from uncultured Eubacterium sp., assembly GCA_910584065.1. GTDB lineage: Bacteria > Bacillota > Clostridia > Lachnospirales > Lachnospiraceae > Eubacterium_F. The sequence continues at coordinate 17,871 of CAJTZN010000003.1, read as the reverse complement.
GTGAGAATCTACGACATTTTATTGCTATATGCTGCCCTTTATAAGAACCTTTGCAGGTCATGATTTGGACTTGCGGGGGTTCTTTTGACAAATCTTGCAATTACCATGAAAGCGTACAATCATGTGTACGATAAGCGTATGCGGGGGGGGGGAAGGACGGATGATAATGCAACTGATATATGCAAGGTATAATAAATATCAAAATAGCATTGGTGTTACAACATTTAATGGCTATTTGTTGCGGATTGATTGTGGTATGGCGGAGCATGGGCATAGGTTGAAGGTACGCCTAATTCGCAGTGTGCTTTGAATGCACTGGCAAAATTTGTTTATTTCAAAATATGAGTTGTATTTACCCAATAGGGAAGAATTAAAGAAGTTAGTGGATAAGATTATGTTTGATGAAGAGAATTAGAAAAATGCATTTGTCTAGATTTTTTGATTGCAGAATGCTTGAAAATAAAGAATTTGTAATTATAACAAGAGAATTTTGTCTAGATTTTTTTGTATAAGAACTTCCGATAATGCAAATTATGGACAGCAAAGAACTTCCTTTATGGCAGAAATACACTCTGACAGTGGAGGGATGCACATATCCTGCGGCATACTGCCTGCACCAGAATGGCAGAGGCAGGGATGGACCAGAGGACGTTGCAGGAAATCATGGGGTATAGGTCTCTTGCAGACTTTTGGAAAAAGACTGGACTCTCCCTAACCTTTCAAAACCGTAAGTTGCTGTAAGAGATTTCGATGGAAGCAAATTCATATTTATCATATACTCTGATCAGAACAAGCGATGATCCGATCGCGGAAAGGAGTATATAAATTATGAAGAGTTTTGCAAAAACGATTAAACTGTTTCTAAAATCCCCCCAGATCATACTGGCATATCTTGTCCTTCTCGGCGTGAGCAATGTGGTTTTCTTCGATATATACAAAGCATTTGTGGCGGAATATGAGGAGTGGGGAGAGAAGGGAACGGATGCGATATACTTTCTGGGCGACATGGGTTATCTGTGTTGCGTATTCTTTGTTTTCTGGGTCTTTATTTCATATGAATATTTCCGAAAATCAAAAGAGGCTGGCATCCAGGAAAATCTGGACTGTCTCGGGGTGAGAGGGAGTATGTTCTACCTTCATCAACTCGGAACGTTACTGCTGGCCGTACTGGTCTTTACGGCCAATGTCAGCGTTTACATGATCGTCGGATATTTCCGGTTGCATTTTCCGCCGGTCCTGACTGATCAGATATTTAAAACACTGGCGATCAATGTTTTTCTCCTGTCTGTAGGGGCGGTATTCTGCGGGTCTGCCATTTCACAGATCAGAAACCGGTTTGCCGGTTATGGGGTGGCGTTGGCGTTGAGTTTTCTTATGATCTGGGAACTGCTCGAGCCGATTGCTGGAGGATTGGGACTGGGCGGAAATGTGCTGCATGTCCTGCGGTCGTTTCTCAGTTTTTTGCCGCCGGACATCGGTATGTCCCACGATGCGCTGTACGGAATGCCGTTTGAATCGTATCGGATCGCCATTATAGGGATCTGGATCGTGCTGGGAAGCATATGGATCCTGCGGAAAATGTGCATTCGCAGCAAGAATGCCATGATGGTGGCCATGTGTGTCTGCGTAGTGCTGCTCGCCGGACTTAGTGAACGGGCGTGGAATCGGGGAAGCGTGTTATTGCAGGGAGATTCCCCGCAGTCGGCGCTGATGGAATGCCTGATTGATGGGAAAGAGCCGGAGGATTTGGCAAGGAGCAAGGCGGCAGGTTTTGAAGTGACGGGATACCGTATGGAACTCCGGATCCGGAAAGAGCTGTCCGCCGTATGCAGGGTGGAGCTCGCGGAAAACAACGCACAAAGCGCGGAAAACATCGCACAAAGCGCGAAAAACATCGCGCTTGGAGAATATGATTTTACGCTGTATCACTGTTATCGGATTAAGGATGTCCAGGATGATAAAGGGAAAAAAATGGAGTTCCGGCAGGAGGGAGATTATGTTACCGTGAAGGGAAATGGGGAAGCGGTAAAAGAGATCACGTTCTATTATGAAGGGGGCAGTAATCTCATTTATTCAAACAGCCACGCCTGTTTTTTGACGGGGATCGTCCCCTGGTATCCGAAGGCTGGTTTTCAGGTATTTACGGAAGAACGCCGCATCAAATGGAAGGAAGAGCCTTTGGTGACGTTTGATATCGGGTTGGATATTCCGGGAGAGGTTGTTTCCAATCTCGAATATGCGGATGGGCGATATAAGGGAAAAACGGATAACGCGCTGTTTGTAAAGGGATTTTTGGACGAGGAATATTATAAGAAAACAAATGTTGTATGTTATCCGATGCAGCGTGACACGTACCGGAAGGCGAAAATGATCCGGGATGGGGAACTGCAGCAGAGCATGGATCAATGGATGGAAATTCTGGGAGGGGAAAAAGAGCCGGTCGCAGATAAGAAAGTCATTTGTATCCCGCTTAGCACAGCCTTTTCTTCGAGGATGGATGAGTATTACGAAACGGATTCTTATATACTGGCCGGGATTGGCATTTCGCCAAGGGAACTGATTCGGTGGCGTTTGGAGAAAACGGGTCGCAGTGAGCTGAAAGATCTGTTTTATGAATTACTGCCATTTGAGAGTTTTGATGAGGTGGATGTCAATGAACTTCTTGTGTACAAAGAGGCTTGGGGGGCGGAAGATTATGATAAGAAAGATGAATTACACGATACGGTGGTCCAGAAAATCAGGGATGCCGGCATGCAGGAAATCATGAAACGCATTTACGCCCGCATAACGGCAGAGGATTATGAAGGAAATCTGGATGCGGATCTGGAATTTGCGGGGAAACTTTGAAGTTTCTGTAAAACAGGGAGGCAAAAGGAGGATTGGATATGATAGAAGTAAATCAGGTGACCAAAAAGTTCAGGTCAAAGACGGTGTTAGACCATGTTACGCTGTGCTGCCATCGGGGAATCTATGGGATCCTGGGCCCGAATGGCGCGGGAAAGACGACGTTAATGCGGTGCATGATGGGATTGTATCCGGTTCAAAGCGGCACGATTGATGTGCCATCGCCGGAAAAAATCGGTTATCTTCCGCAAAAATTTGGATTGTTTCGAGAAATGACGGTATATGATATGTTATACTATTTTGCGACACTAAAGAAAATTCCGAAATGGGAGCGGGATGAGGCGATTCGCGATGCGCTCGCCCAGGTGCATTTAGAGGGCGCCGTCCGGGAACGGATTTCCACGCTTTCAGGCGGAATGCAGCGGAGGATTGGCATTGCACAGGCGATCATTGGGAATCCGCCAATCGTATTTTTTGACGAACCGACCGTGGGACTCGATCCGGAAGAACGGAATCGTTTCAAATCCGTGGTGCGAGAGTTAGGGAAAACGAGTACGGTATTGTTTTCCACCCATATTGTTCAGGATCTGGAGGAGGTGTGTGACTCCATCATTGTGATGAATGGCGGAAAGGTATTATATGCTGGCAGCATGGAAGGGATTGCGTTTGCGGCCGGCGGAGGGGAGGATGTTCAAACGCTCGAACAGGCCTATTTCGCTATTATAGAGGGGGCGAGGGGATATGCGTCGAGGGAATGACAATACGTCGGAGTATATCCGGATGATGCTGCGGAACCGGATGGGGCGGCTCTTTATCCCTGTGATTATTGCCTATGTGATCCTGACAGTCGTGTGCTTTTATTATCTCAGAGAGGCTGCCCGGCTTCCTGATTTTTTCAGATATGTGACGGAGTGGTGCCACCGCATCATACCGATGTTCGCGTGCTGGTGGGTGCTGGTCCTTTACGATGAATATGTGAGCGGGGAAGGAAATGAACTGTTATACCTTTATCTCTCGCCGAAGGCGGTGTTAAAGGTGCAGTTTGTGGCGGTTATCGCGTATTTTGTGTGGGTTGCTGTTTATATCGGGGCCATGCAGTTCTTTTTTGAGATGAAGCCGTTTTTTGTACTGCGGCTTTGTGCGGAGTCCTTTTTTGTAAGCGGCACGGCGTACCTGCTCGTATCGCTGGTCAGAAATACGGGCGTGCCGATTTTATTGATCTTTATATACTGCGCATATCTGGATCAGAGGCTCCGTGTGTGTACCGAGTATTACGGGGGATTGTCGTATTCTTTGTTTACACAGGAGTGGTCAGGACAAAATGTAAAGTGGGCGGCGGGGACGTTTGTGGTTACGATCTTTCTGTATGGGATCGGTTATGCCGTGTACAGAAAGGTAAGGAAATATGAGTAGGCGCGGGCCGGAGGTCATGGTACCGCAGATGTGACAATGGTAATAAAGCAAGTATAATAAAGAAAGCATAAAAAGAAAGTGAGTGAGACAGATATGGAAACGATTTTAAAGATTGAGAATGTGGAAAAGTATTATGGAAACAAATCGAATCTTACAAAGGCACTGGATCAGGTTTCTTTTGAGGTCGAAACAGGGGAATTTGTAGGAATCATGGGGGCAAGCGGCTCGGGAAAAACGACACTGCTAAACTGTATCTCTACGATCGACCGCGTAACAGGCGGAAAGATCGTTGTCGAGGGAAGGGATATTACCGGTATGAAGGGCAATGCCCTGAATAAGTTCCGGCGGGAAAAACTGGGATTCATTTTTCAGGACTTCAATTTGCTGGATACGCTGACCGCATACGAAAATATTGCGCTTCCTTTGTCGATCCGAAATATGCCGCCGCTAAAGATTGATGCCAAGATCGTTGAACTGGCGGAGATCCTCGGGATTGACGGCGTGATGAAAAAATATCCCTATCAGATGAGCGGCGGTCAGAAGCAGAGGGTCGCAGCGGCCCGGGCACTGATCGGAGATCCGGCGATGGTGCTTGCGGATGAACCGACTGGTGCGCTCGATTCCAAGTCGGCCAGGAGCCTTCTTGAAAGTATGGAAGGGATGAATAAAAACTACGATGCTACGATTCTGATGGTCACGCACGATGCGTTTGCGGCGAGCTTTGCGACGCGTGTCATCTTTTTAAAGGATGGACAGATCTTTAATGAGGTGAGAAAAGGTGATGATTCAAGAAAACAGTTTTTTGACAGGATTATGGATGTGGTCACGCTGATGGGAGGGGCGATATGATCGTCCGCCTGGCAGCGAGGAACATGAAACATTGTATTGTCCACGATGTTATATATTTTGTGACGCTGATGACAGGAATTGCACTTGTATATGCGTTTTACGCGGTAGAAGACCAGTTTATCATGAATGAGCTGATGGAGGATGACAAGATCGTTTTCAATATGCAGTATGTCATGCCGGGGATCGGGGTTATTTTGGTAGTAGTGCTGGCGTTTCTGCTCGTGTATGCCAATCATTTTCTGCTAAACCAGAGAAAAAAAGAATTTGGCGTCTATATGCTGCTCGGTATGGAGAAGAAAAGACTGGCGGGAGTGCTTTTGGCAGAGACGGCATTGGTCGGTGTGCTCTCCATGATTGCCGGTATCCTGCTGGGGATCATCCTGTCCCAGGGGTTAAGCGTGTTTACCGCAGGGTTGTTTGAGGCAGATATGTCCGAATTTGCATTTCAAATTTCAGGAGGCGCAGTCGAAAAAACGCTGCTTCACTTTTTAGTCATATTCGTGTTCATGTTTGTCTGGGATCTGGCAGCGGTGGGAAAGATGCGGCTGGTATCCCTGCTGAATGCCAGGCAGCGTGGCGAACCGGATACCGTAAAAAATCCGGTTGTATGTCTGGTCGTGTTTTTTGCGGCAGCAGTCCTTTTCGGTCATATTTATTATAGCGTAACGATAAAACTGGATTTGATCCAGACACCGCAGCAGGTCTTTTATGAACTGGGCAGGCTGGCGCTGGCTAACGTCCTTATCTTTTGGTCGCTTTCCGGGGTATTGCTGTTTCTGATGCGGATGCGTAAGCGTTTTTATCTGAAAGGGATACATGCGTTTACGGCCAGGGAGATCGGCGGAAGGATCAATACGAACATTCTGGCAGGCAGCGTGATCAGTTTTTTGATGTTCATTGCATTCAGTGTCTGTATGATCTGTTTTTCCATCGCGTTCACGATGAATGGAAACCTGCGCACGATGGCGCCGGTGGATCTGCTTTTGGAATACCGCTATGATCCGGCTGTGGGTGAACAGCTTCCCGGAATCGAGGAACAGCTGCGGAAAGCGGGAATTGACATGCGGCAGTTGAAAGATACAGCAGGATTCACTGTTTATAGGGCTCCGGAGCAGCAGGACGGAGATGGGGAAAATGTATTTGCCAATGCGGGGGAAATAGTTGGGATCAGCGATTACAACAGACTGGCGGAAGTGTATGGGATGGAGAAGCATTTACTGGCAGAAGATGAATATTTTGTCGTGGCAAATTATCCGTCGACCATCCGCTCCTATAACAGACAGTATCTTTCCCAGGGTCATGTGATCATTCTAAATGGGAAATCTTATCATCCTAAGTATGAAGAGTGCCGGGATGGTATACTGAAAATGTCGTATATAGCGGAAAATCTAGGATATACGGTCGTGCCCGACCAGGCTGTCTCGGGCGGGAAATTGGAGCAGGACAGAAGATGTTATGCCGCAAATTATAATGTGGATAATGACCAGGAAAAGGAAGAACTGGATACCTATGTAAAAAGCGATGCCTTTTTCCAGAAGCTTTCCGGCGGCAGATCACAGGAACAGTGGTATTCATGGGGAATTTACAAAAGTGATGTATATCGTCAGAGCGTAGGTGTTGCATCCATGATCGTCTTTTTAGGATTATATATCGGCATTGTGTTCTTTATTGCTGGCGCCGCGTTGTTTTCGCTGAAGGAGTTGTCACAGGCGGCTGATAACCGGGGGAAATACGAGATTCTTGCAAAACTCGGTGTCGATCAGGGGATGATCCGCCGTTCCCTGTTTTTCCAAAATGCCATTTTCTTTGCCGTGCCGTTCGTTGTTGCGGTGCTTCATACGATATTCGGTATGCAGGCATTCATGGCTCTCATTTTAGGGTTCTCAGATATGTTCGTGATGGCGGAGATGCGGCGTGCGATGTGGACGGCAGGTATGATATTATTTGGAATTTATGCGGTTTACTTTATTGTTACGTACCGGTATGGCCGGAATATGATAAATAAGTTTCGATGATCGCTGCTTACGCAGCTCAGCATGTGCAGAAGTCATGCACGATAATAACGATAAAAAGAAAGGAAGGATCGTATGAAAGAAAAATCAGTTTTTAACAGTATAAAACGTGTGGTAAAGATCGTGGGTGTGATATTTCTGGGAATTTACGTTCTGCATTTTTTTACTGCCCACAGTCAGGAACAGGAAAATAGTGAAGGAAAGGAATGATAGGAATGACAGGAAAATTAGCCCTTCGGAATATGAAAAGGAGCATGTCGGATTACGCGGTGTATTTTGTGACGCTGATCATCGGCATCTCGGTATTTTATGTATTTAATGCAATTTCGGATCAGAAAGTCGTGCTCAGTATTTATAAGAGTGAGAGCGATATTATTAATCTTCTTCGCAACGTGATCTCGGTCGCAAGTGTTATTGTGTCAGTGGTACTCGCCTTTCTCGTCGTATATGCCAGTAACTTTTTAATACGGCGGAGGAAGAAAGAATTTGGCGTTTACATGCTTTTGGGAATGGGAAAGAAAAAAATAGCAGGGATCCTTATGATGGAAACGGTGATCATCGGTGTCATCTCGCTCGTTGTCGGACTGGGGATCGGCATCATCCTCTCCCAGGGGATGAGTATTCTGGTTGCCAAACTATTCGAGGCAGATATGTCTGAATTTTCGTTTGAAGTGTCTATGGGCGCCGTTGGAAAAACGCTGCTGTACTTTTTGATCGTTTACGCGTTTGTTCTTTTGCTGGATGTGTTTATGATAGGAAAATCCCGTCTGATCCAGCTTTTGAATGCGGAGAGGAGAAGTGAAAAGCGGACGGCTAAAAATCCGTATGTATGTGTGATCGTGTTTATTCTGGCTGTAGCTTTATTAGGCCACGCATATTACAGAGTAACATCGGAGACAGAAAGTATTGATACGCAGGCGGCGCTTCTCATTGAGATCCTGAAGGGGATTGTTTCAACGTTTCTTATTTTTTGGTCTCTGTCCGGATTCCTGATCTTTGTCGCTAAACTGAGGAAAAAGTCGTACTATAAGGGCATTAACGTCTTTACCACCAAAGAGATCAGCAGCCGGATCAATACGAATGTTCTGGCAGGAAGTATCATCTGTCTGCTGCTGTTCCTCACGATCTGCATTTTCTCCAGCAGTTTTTCTATCAATAACTCTTTGAATGAAAATGCTAAAACACTGATGCCGGCAGATGTACAGTTTTATAATTTCATCAAGATCAATGACGACGTAAAAGGGGTAAAGGAGAAGACGCCGATCAGCGAATATCTAAAAGAGAAGAAGGTAGATTTTGATATGTTTAGCGAATCGGCCGAGGTACTTTTATACATGTATCAGGAAGAGGATATGTCTGTTTATAATGAACTGGGAGGGGGAAACGTTTTTACGACCGGTGAGATCATTTCGCAAAGCGATTATAACAAAGTGGCCGCCATCAATGGACTGGAGCCGGTTTCCCTGAAAAAGGATGAATATGCGATTGCAGCAAACTATGATTACGCGGTTCAGGAATGGAATAAGAGGATGCTGGCTGGTCAGAAGATCCATCTGGCGGGAAAAGAATACCATCCTGCTAGTTCCGAATGTGTCAATGGTTTTCTGTCAATGGCCGCAAATCCATCGAACTCAGGTTTTACTATAGTCCCGGATGAGGCGGTTTCGGATGGGAAGCTGATGCCGTACAGTTGGTTTTATATTGCAAATTACAATGAAAACTATGCCGGAGGGGTGGAAAAGGTAGAACAGTTTTTAAATAGCGAAAAGTTCAAAAAAAGTCTGGGCAGTCATGTATATGCGGAGACCAGGGAATATATTTTATCAAGAAGTGTTGGCCTTTCTTCACTTATCGTATTCTTAGGATTGTATTTAGGCATCATTTTCCTGTTAGCAAGCTCAGCGCTGCTTTCGCTGAAGGAACTTACCCAGGCTGCTGACAATCGAAACAAATACGTGATCCTGAGAAAGATCGGAATTGATGAAAAGATGATCAGCCGCTCGCTGTTCCGGCAAAATGCTATCTTTTTCGGAATGCCCCTCGGACTCGCAGTCATACATTCGATTTTCGGGATCCAGGTGTGTACGTATGTTTTAGAAGTGTTTGGAAAAACAGGACTAACACAGGCTATTGTTATGACAGCGGTTGGATTGCTCGTGATTTATATGATCTATTTTATCATCACATATCGCTGCAGCCGCAGGATCATCCGTGAATGACGCCGTTTGGTGTGCCGTACCGCTTGATTGGCGAAATGTGAGTGGTGAAGCATATTAGTCAGGATGGAACTCTTTCATATATTTGCGGAACCGGAGCGGAAGCATTTGCATTTGCAGGCGGGGATTGATTCGTTCCTTAATGGCGATCGAATCGACAAACGTTTTCCAAAGCTTCCGCCAAAGTTCTTCATCCTCGGAATATTCGGGTGTAAAAGCATCAAAATCAATATCGCTCGTCATCATCAGCGAACAGCCTTTGTGGATTTCATGAATGAGCATGCTGTCGCGAACCGTATCAACAATGATCCAATTCTCCCCGGAAAAGCGGTCTGAAAAATGTTCCGCCAGATAGGGGAGAATTGCGCATTTAGGGTTGATCCTGGCGAACAAAAAACCATTTTTCAGCTCTTCAAAACGAAGAAATTGCAGCAGTTTCTGTATTTCATTATTTGTACTTCGTTCCAGCTCCATTAGAAACGCAACGTTTGGTTCCGTGAGATAAGAAAGGACTTTTTTTCCCATTTTCAGGGCAAGGATGATAACCCGGTAGATGGCATCTGCCTTTTCCGGATCCGAAGATACCGATGCTTTTTGGATAAATTCATATACATCGTCTCCAATCTTATCCTGTATCGTGCGTGCGACTTTTACTGCCTTTTCAAAATCTGTGTTCACGGGTATATACGTGGTCAAAAGTTCCTGATTATAGTATTGATCGGCAATCTGGATGTGGTTTTTGTCATGGCCGTGCCGTTTGGCAAACGCATTGTACACGGCGGTAAAAATGCCTTCGATGGAGTCTTCGCATAAGAAGACATACCGTTCGTTTGCGTCAATTTTTGTGTTCATGCCGTGCCTCCTTCTGCGGTTACGGATGTGTTTCGGTTTGTGCCGGCTGCCCCTGCTGAGCAAACGCCATTAAGGAAGAAAATCCAGCAATGACATCTGTTCATACATGTTCTCACCTGTGACGGACGCCGGAAGACGCTCACGCAGCCCGAGCAGATTGGTAAGAATAAATTTCTCATTTAGCTTTAGCGGGATCATCGTTTTTCCTCCGCATGTAATGAAGTACATGGCTCGTTTTAAGACGACGCCGAATTTTTTCAGCGAGGCAAAATCCAAATGCCCGAGCCGTCTTGCAGCCAGTATGCGCCGGGCTGACTTGACTCCTACACCGGGGATCCGGAGAAGGGTATGGTAATCGGCAGTCTGTACTTCTACCGGGAAAAAGGCCAGGTGGTTAAGCGCCCAGTTGCATTTGGGGTCGATCTGCACATTTAGGAACGGGGTATCTTCTGTAATGATCTCTTCGGCTTCAAACTGGTAAAACCGTAAAAGAAAATCTGCCTGATATAAACGGTGTTCACGCAGCAGGGGAGGCCCTTCTTTTATCTCAGGAAGGATCGGGTCATGGGTTGTGTTTACAAAAGCGGAATAGAAGACCCGTTTTAGATCAAACTGCTTATACATCGCTGCCGCCATATGGACGATCTCATAGTCGCTTTCATCCGATGCCCCCACGATCATCTGTGTGCTCTGGCCTGCCGGGACAAAGCTGGCGTTTGGATGAAACTCCTGAAGGGAGAAGTTTTGTTTTGGGGGTTCGGGAAGTTGTTTTTTGGAATACATCCCGCCGGATGGAGTTACATCGGGTGGTGTACCAGCGGTTCGTGTACCGTCAGCTGGCATACTGGCGGTTTGCGTACCGTCGGCTGTGGATCCGGAATGCCCCGCTATCCGTGCTGTGTCGGAAAATGTCTCGTCTTCCGGGGCGGCGCCAATGCGCATTTGATTTTGGACACCAGGTAATCTCCTGCCTTCAAGCAGGAGGCGGTTCTCTTTTCGGCCGACCTGGATCTGACGCATCGGGGTCAGTATCGTTTTTCTGGATTTCTGTGGAGCCAGTGTTTTTAGTCCGGAAGATGTCGGCATTTCCAGATTTACACTCATTCGGTCAGCCAGCCAGCCCGTTTTTTCAATAAGAAGAGGGTCTGCGCCCGGAATAGCCTTGACATGGATATAGCCGTTAAACTTATATCGATTGCGAAGGAGATAGATTGCCTGATAGATCTGTTCCATCGTAAAGTCAGGATTTTTTCGAATGCCGGAACTGAGGAAAAGTCCCTCGATATAATTTCTGCGGTAAAACGAAATCGTCAGTTCTGCAATCTCCTCCGGCGTGAAATGTGCCCGTGGAACATCATTTGAAAGGCGGTTCTGACAATATTTGCAATCGTATACACATTCGTTTGTCTGTAATATTTTTAACAGGGAAATACATCTGCCGTCGGCAGCAAAACAGTGGCAGAGGCCCGCGGACACGGCATTTCCCATCGTGCCTTTTACGCCCTTCCGGCTGGATCCGCTGGATGTGCAGGCGACATCATATTTCGCAGCATCGGAAAGTATCTCCAGTTTATGAAAAATCTCCGTGGTTAGTTCCATTGTCTCCGCTGGGGAAGATGCAGACTTCCCTTCCTCCTTTCCGAACGTTTGTTTAGTAATAATATAGCACATATGTTTGCGCATTGCAAGTAAAAAATAAAATTTAAAATCCGGCTATTCAAAATAATGGATTTCAAGTATAATCATTTTATAGTTGAATGTTCTACAAAAAAGGAGGATGTCTAATGAGGGTTGTTATAAAAAGAGGTTTGTGTATGCTGTTGACAGCAGCGCTGGCGGCCGGAGGGATACAAAGTCCGGTGTCCGCACTAAATGTAGACCGGACGCAGATCGTAGAGGATGGGGAGTTGGTTGATTCGACGGAAAAATTTATGCTGGCACTGCAGCAGCATAAGAGTCCGATCGTTATCGCACCGGATCAAGTGATCACGATCGGGGAGGAAGTGGATACCGATAAGCGGATGCTTCCGGTCAAAATCCCTGCGGATACCGTGATCCGCGGCACAGGAAACAGCAGTATCAACAGCCGGAGCCCGATCCAGCTGGAAGGGGATGTTTGTTTTCAGGACATTGAATTAACGTTTAGTTCCAGTCAGTCACTCGGAAGTGTAGCGCACCGGGAAATTTTCCTCGCAGGGCATGGTTTAACATTTGATAATGTAGCGACATATTTAAAAGGCGGAGGAAGCCTGGGCGAATTAGGCGGTACGGAGAAGGAACTTCTGCCGACTGTATTTGCAGGCGGATACACAAATACGCAGATTGGAGACAGCGCGTCCCTGACTGTCAGGAACTCAAATGAAAAAACGATGTTTCAGGCTGTTTATATGGGGCACGGAGCGGAAAGTGATAATAAAGTTCCCTATGAGGGTGCGGTTATTGTGGATCTGGATGCAGGTGCGACCGTCCGTGATCAGGTTGATGTAAGCAGAAACAGCAAGGCAGAAATAACGATTTCCGGCGGTGAAAATGAAAATGGAAAAGCAGTTAAGTTTTTAGGAAATGACAACGCGGTCCTGACGCTGAGCGGGTGTAAACTGGAAAACGCAGATGTAGAAAATGTGGGAAATCTTGTGGTGCAGGATCGAGCTGCCCTGGCGACCCAAACGGGTACATATGGGAATGTCACCCTGAAGCAGGGAGGATGTCTGGACATTGATGCAGTCGAAGCGGTGCTTATTTCAGGAAATCTTACCGGGGGTGGACAGGCACAGGAAGAAAATGGTATTTTAGTAGTAGATCAGAATAGTTCTGTCAGGATCATGGGAAATGTGACGGGCACGACCCGTTTTCAGACAGGAAGCAGGCTTTTCCCCAGTGGATTAGATGTCGGCCGGCCTTATATCACTGCTGATGAGGGTAAAGCTTCTTTCAATAATTTTATATTGCCCGACCGGAATATAGAAAATGGGTATCAATTGGATTACGAAAAAGGAATATGGTCTGTATCACGGGAATCCCAAGGGGAAATCAAAGAAGTTGGGGAAATTGATATTGTTTCGTCTCCTTCTGATGTAGTGTTAAGCCAGATCATGGGTAATGAGGATGGAACGATCCCAAATGAGAATGTTTTTTTTGAAATTGTATGGAAAGATACGAAAGGAAATGAGTTTGGCACAGATGAAGTAGAAGAGCTGGGACTTTATCAGTTTGATTATATTTTTATGATCAAATCCGATTATTGGGAGAGTGATGAACCGGAAATCCAGGAAAAAACAGACTGGGGCAATGCGATTTCATTAATGTCGTCGCAGGATCATCCCGGGAAGTATTTTTTAGAGGCATTTGAGGGGGCGAAGACCGGTGAATATACGGTTCTATTCTGCTCCGATTACTGTTCGGAAGCTTTGGAAGCAGTCAGGGATGTAAAGGCATTAAAGCATTTGGTCAAAGCAGAAAAAAAAGTGGCTTTTTGGGATAAGGCACCGGAGCAGAGACCGACGGCAGCACCAACTGCGGAGCCAACGGCAGCACCAACGGCGCTGCCGTCAACAAACCCGACAGTAGAGCCGGAACCATCCTTAACGGCAGCGCCGACGAAGGAGCCGGAACCAATAGAGACATTAGCGCCAGCGACCACAGCGAAACCGGGAGAGACACAGCGCCCAGTCCCGCCGGGAGAAGAAAGCGCCGCGCCGACGGATAAGCCGGAATCATCTTCAACGGCCGAACCAACGAGGCCGCCGGAACCGATAAAGACATTGGCGCCAGCAGCCACAGCGAAACCGGGAGAGACACAGCACCCAATTCCGCCGGGAGAAGAAAGCGCCGCACCGACGAAAGAGCCGGAAGCATCTTCAACGGCTGCGCCAACGGGACCGCCGGAACCGATAAAGACACTAGCGCCAGTAACCACAGCGAAACCGGGAGAAGAAAGTGCCGCGCCGACGAAGGAGCCGGAACCACCTTCAACGGCTGCGCCAACGGGACCGCCGGAACCATCTTCAACGGCTGCGCCAACAGAAACACCGATTGCCCCTGTGCACATTCATAAATACGAAACGGTGATTATTAGGGCTGCTATTGAAAAAGACGGGGAGCGGATCGTCCGGTGCGAATGTGGACAGATAAAAGAAAAACAAACTATTTGCCGTCCGCAAAAAGTAGCGCTTTCTTCGGGCTCACTCGTATATACAGGAAAGGAACGAAAGCTGTCGGTTCGTATTATAGATTCAAATGGAATGGAGATCGACAGTAAAAATTATGTACTGAAGTATGGAAATAATGTCAATGTGGGCAAGGCTTCCGTAACGGTTATTTTTAGGGGCGATTATGAGGGAAGCATGACAGCGTATTTTGACATAGTACCAAAGAGTATAGGGTCATTCCGGCTCGTTCGAAGACCGAAAGGCATTTTTGTAAAATGGAAGAAACAGCGTAAGCAGACAACCGGTTATGAGATACAGTATTCTACAAGTAAAAAAATTACGGGAAAAACTGCAAAAACAGTAATCGTAAAGAATAATAAGGTTGTTTCTAAAATGCTTTCGATCAAAAAGAAGAGGAAGAAGTATTATGTTAGAATACGGACGTTTAAGGTGGTAAAGGTGAATGGAAAGCCACAGAAATTTTATTCCGGCTGGACGAAGGTAAGATCAGTGAAATAGAGTTTGTACTTGGAAAGGTGAATATATTTGAAATAGAAAAAGCAGATCGGTCTACTTGGTATAAGTGGAATGGTCTGCTTTTATTTTGTGTTCAAATAGTGGGTTCAAAAGGTATAGATTTTTTCGTAGAGTATTCCACTCTGGGAACGAACAATATACAAATTATCATTTAAATAAATAGATAAATACTGTGTGAGAATAACGATCAGTTCCATCCAGAAACGGAGGTTCACTCCTGCACCTGTCGTTATGCCAGCACCGAATGTGTCATCCAATACTTACGCGTATGAATAGTCTTTGAACAAATTTCACACAGATATTTATAGAACAAAGGGGCGGTTTGACATAACTGTCCTTTTTCTGTGATAATGGGAACTGGTGGGGAGATTGACAGTTACGGAACAAACAGATCAGAAACATCGGGAAGATTTACAGAGGCTAAAAAATTTTAGGCTGCTTGATGATGATTTCCTTACGAAGTGTTTTGAGGGAGATACGGCAGGCATAGTACTGGTATTGCAGATCATACTGGAAAAAATGGATTTGAAGGTGCTGGATGTTCATACGCAGGTATTTGTGGACAATCTGCTAAATCGTTCAGTGCGGCTTGATATTTTGGCGACTGACAGCTCAAGGGTAAAACTAAACGTGGAAATACAGCGGGAAGATAAAGGGGCCGGTCGAAGAAGGGCGAGGTGGCGTTTACCGTGGAGATACGCCGATCGGGAGGTTGATGCACGATTTTTTCTGTACAGATGCAGCGGATATGTATTATGGGAAATTGGCAGAAAGGGTAAGATTTTTCAAGGAGAGTAAGGAGGGGATTCAAATTATGTGCCGGGCGATGGAAGATATGAGAGATCAGTCATTGAGGGAAGGAATAAAAGAAGGAAAGAGGGCAGGAAAAAAGGAAGTTGCAAAGAAGATGTTGGAAGACGGAACAATAACGATGGAAAAGATCGCGGAGTTTGTCGGACTTTCTATAGATGAAGTGGAAAAATTGAAATAAGCAAAAACAGAGAGTGAAAGTCAGCACTAGAAAAATCAGCCGTATCATCAAGCGTTTGCATGAGACGGTTACTGGAAAATAAATAAGAAACTTTAGCACATCTTTAACGGGAAAGATGACTCTGCCGTTATATAACTATTACGAGAGCGTGCTACCGGGGGGGAGCGAACTATCATTTATATTGCGCCATTCGATAAAATGTTTTATAATTAGCATAGGTTTAAGAGGGGGGATTTGTTGTTTTTATTGTTTGAAGTTTTCCGTAGCCGAACGTAAAATACGCGGAGCCCAATTATATATGTAAACCATGTGCGGTGCCAAATGATTATAATAATTATAATCTTTGGAATATGGACCGCATACAGATGCCTGAAACATGGAATACATATCCGGGAAAGAGCATTACAGCATTCTCGGTAACACTTTTAGGAAACACATGCTATTTATGTGTCATTTATCTATTCATCTTTAATGCCTCATAACATTTTTGCAGTGCTATTCTTCGTTCGTTTATATGCAAATAATGATTTACCTGTATCGCTGTGATAACATCAAATTCATTAGCATAATTCAATTTTTGAACATCGCAACCAATATCAAGCCACCTTACTGCATTATGATTCAAAATCTTCACTAAATCAATGACTTGTTTATAGAATTCATCATAATATGGTAGGGTTTGTATAATTTTTCTATCATAGTCGTTTGAGTTAAATGCACATTTATTATCATTCATAGCCAGCTCTCTTTCACGTAGATTTCGATTGTGCTCTCTGTTTACAGGACATTTTAAAGACTTAATCCTCTCCCCAGCAGACTCTAGAAAACGCTCCAGAATATCTTGAATAGTTCTATTTTACAGGAAATGTATGGGAAAGGGAAGAGGCTTTTGTGAAAAAGCGTAGCAACTACGTTGTAGAGCAATGTACTTACAGAAATGCTGCCCCTCTTTTTATTTGTTCCGTGTAGGCGGGTTTGCTTTGATTGAAAATATTCCGAATATATGATAGTATAGAGATATAAAAACGAAAGCAGGTAGGGAGATTACAGAAAAACAAAAAGCGGGACCAGAGTTTATGGAGGTAATATGAATACTATTTAGTCAGAACATGTGCAAGGGATCATGACGCTGTATCTTAGTAGAAAATTAAGATTCGATAATATGTTTTTTAATCAGTATAAAAGTTTGTTTAACCTGAACCAGAGTTCTAAGTTGAGGATTCTGGAGATTGGCTGTGGGCCGGGAGCATTTGCAGAATCCATGCACAGATGGTATCCCAATGCACAGATCACTGCAATCGACAGGGACAGCAATTTTATATCGTTTGCAAAAGAAAATGTCACAGGTGTTGATTTTAGAGAAGGTGACGTTACACAACTTCCATTTGAGGATCATTCATTTGATGTCACCATTTCCAATACGGTTTTGGAACATGTGGAGCCGACTGTTTTTTGGGGCGAACAAAGACGAGTGTTGAAATCGGGCGGTATATGTCTGTGCCTTTCTGCACGAAAAGGGCTTTGCTGTGTCGCGCCATGTCTGAAAACAACAGAAAAAGAAAAACGGTTTTGGGAAAGTGTTCCACAATCAGAAAATGATCTGGAGAAGTTCAATGTTTGCAGATTTCCGAAATCTGAGTCCGAAATTCCCGCATCCATGGAGAAAAATGGTTTTACAAACGTAACTACTGGATATGCGATTATTGACCTCACTCCGGACGATCTGAAGTATTCATCCAGCATGGCAGAACTAATGATTGAAGCGATGCGTCAAACTGACATGGAGGCTGTTCAGTCAGTTCACTCCGATCACGCGGATGAAATAATATCGGTGATCAATTCCAAATATGATGAGCGGATCCGTCTGTACAGAGAAGGAATAAGGCAGTGGGACACATCCGTTTCCGTAACGATGATTAGCCGTGGAATGAAGGGATAAAATCAGAATTTGAAGGGAGCTTCCTGTATAATTAAAAATATAGAGGATCCCAAGGAAGAAGGTTGATAAA
>CAJTZN010000002.1:101719-136702 GCA_910584065.1 uncultured Eubacterium sp. | reverse complement strand
CCGCTTAGCAGATCCCCTTTCCTCCATCCCCATCCCCCCCCACAAATCTTAATTTATCTAACTCTATTTACAACTCCTCCGCTTTATAAACACCATACCCTTCATAGTAATAACTATGATCAATCCCCTTCATATAAATCTCCCTGTCGTCAATCTTATCCGTCAGCGCCTGCCTTAAAATATGCTTAATCTCAATATCCTTTACCGGACTCCTCTCCATTGCCAGCAAATAATCATCCTTTTCCACCAAACTCCAATCCATTACTACATGCAATTCGTTCTTCAAAATAAGATCAAGCCAGATTCTGCTACTGCGCCCATTTCCCTCCCGAAATGGATGAACGATATTCATTTCCACATACTTCTCAATGATTTCATCAAAATCTGACTGCGGCATATCTTCTACACTTTTTATGGCAGCTTGTAGATACAAAACCGAAGCAAATCTGAAACTTCCTTTTGCTACATTTACATCCCGGACTTTTCCCGCGAAATCATAGATCTGCTCAAAGAGATATTTATGAATCTCAACAAGCGCTTGAAACGTCCCCGCTTCCAGGTCATTTAACCGGCCGCTTTCAAACAACTCCATTGCTTTTTTCTTGCTAATCTGTTCCTCCATTTTCGCCAATTCGACAGAATCGTTCAAACCGAGTTTATTCTCCAAAACCATACAAATTTCCTTTCCGTCTATTTACTCCTCTTTATAACAACTCCCTCAACTGCCCCAACTCATTTGTCACCTGTTCATTCAACTGTTCCAACTCATCTTCATCCCCAATGCGGATCTGTATCGGACTCCCGAACATATAACAGTTGTCAACGCTACAAAAAGCAGATGATCATCAAGACTAACCCGCTTATACTTCCATTATCTGATTAACGGAACAAATCATCATAAATGCTTATCTATATCTCTGACACCATACAGCAAACGCCGTACTTCCATTACATCATCAATCACTACATAATAAATAACGTAATTCCTCACATAGATTCTATAATAGGGATAGTCTCGTTTTTTTGCGGAAACATATGGTTCAAAAGCAACAGGATTATTCAGCCTTTCCAGAATCGCAGTTTCTATATCGTCAAGCAAACACAGAGCGGCGTCCTCATTCTTTAAAACATTGGTAATGTAACTTGCCGTACTGATTAAATCCTGTTCAAAAATCGGCAGATAGCGAAGATGATAACTTTTATTTTCCACGTATCATACTCCTTACATTGCTGAATACAGTTTCATGGGAAAGTCTTTCTTTCGTCATTTCCGCCTGTCTGTCAGCTTCGCCAAGTTTCATCTCTACATTATCTGTCAGATTTTCATATTCCTCCAAACTCAAAACTACCATGGCTCCGTAGCCATTTTTTGTAAGATAAACAGGTTTTCCACTGTTTACAATAGTTTCTATTTCCGGAAATTTATTTCTAAGGTCAGAAACAGGTCGAATTTGTATCATAATCCAAGCGCTCCTTTTCCTTTATTTTATCCTAATTTTATCAGAATATTATCACATGGGCAATGTCTATTTATAATTTTATTTCTCTCACATTTTCTCTTCCCTCCCAACATACCCGGCTGTTCTGCCAATTCTTCCTCCATCGGAAGCTCTTTCAGGTATTGTTCCTGAGTAGAAATCTACTCCTCAATTCATTT
This sequence comes from uncultured Eubacterium sp., assembly GCA_910584065.1. Taxonomy (GTDB): domain Bacteria; phylum Bacillota; class Clostridia; order Lachnospirales; family Lachnospiraceae; genus Eubacterium_F. The sequence continues at coordinate 135,045 of CAJTZN010000002.1, read as the reverse complement.
GCAATCTTCTCCGTCTATTTACCCCTCTTTTAATAACTCCCTCAACTGCCCCAACTCATTTGTCACCTGTTCATTCAACTGTTCCAACTCATCCAGTATTTCAGAAGTCGGCGGATACTCTACCGGTATATACTCCACCTTCTTGTACTTGTTTATAGACAGATCATAGCCATTATCCACAATCTCCTGCTTTGGCACAAAGAAACTCTGCTCGGTCCGCTCCCTTTCGGTTTCAGAAGACATATTGTGGAATCTCTGAATCAGATCCGGTATATCATTCTCCGCGATCTCCCCTCTCTTATCATCAAGGCTGTACCCATCTGCCTTCATATCATAAAACCACACTTGATCGGTTCCGCCTGCATCGGTTTTTGTAAATACTAAAACCGCGGTAGAAACACCGGCGTACGGCTTAAACACCCCGGATGGCATGGAAATGACCGCCTGCAGCTGGTGATTCTCTACCAATTCCTGCCGGATCGACTTATGTGCTTTACTGCTGCCAAAAAGCACGCCGTCTGGCACGATACAGGCACATCTACCGCCCTTTTTCATCATACGCAAAAACAAGGCTACGAAAAGCAATTCCGTCTTTTTCGTCTTCGTGACCGCTTTCAGATCATCATTGATACTCTCCGCATCGACTGTCCCCTTGAACGGAGGATTGGCAAGACACATGGAAAATTTTCCTTTGATCTGATTCTGCTTTGAGACAGAATCCAGATAATCGATCTCCGGGTTTGATATGGAATGGAGCATGAGGTTCATCGCCGAAATCCGCAGCATCGTCCGGTCGGTATCAAATCCGGTAAACGTTTCGCACGAAAACTTATCCCACTGTTCCGTCGTCATCGTCTCTTCATAATTTTCACGTATATACTCCGCAGCTGATACCAAAAAACCAGCTGTTCCACAGGCCGGATCACAAATGGTATCATCCGGGGTCGGGCGGAGAAGTTCCACCATCATTTCCCGTATTTGTCTCGGCGTTCTGAACTGGCCATTCTGCCCTGCCGTAGATAATTTTCCGAGCATATACTCATACAGATCTCCCTGCATATCCAGTTCGGATATGTCATTTTCATACAAATCCTCTAATCCCGTGATGATCTTTTGCAGCACCTGCGGCGTGGGAATAAGAAACATCGCATCTTCCATGTAGCGCGCAAAAGCCGTTTTCTCCATGTTTTCTGCTTCTTCCGGATCAGATAATTCTATCATTTCCCCATTTTCCGAAAAATCCGGCAAACTCCCATTTTTCATATTTTTTATTGCCGGAAATACTTTCTGTGACAATATATCAAATATTTCTCTCGGATCCCTGTCCTTGAACCGGCTCCATCTCATCGACTGGCCGGTTGACGAGGCTGGGAAGATTCTTTTTCCCGTGCTTCCCGTCATATGATCAAACTCTTCCTGCTCCAATTCCTTTTCATCCAGCGACCGGATAAACATCAGATAAGTAAGCTGCTCAATTACCGTGAGGGGATTTGTGATCCCGCCTGCCCATATATCTGTCCATATTTTATCAATCTTATTCTTAATCACTCCAGTAACCAAACCTTATCCCTCCGTTATTCCTATGTAATCTCCGTTATTTCTCTATTACCATTATATCCGACATGAAATCTAAAATCAACCATATCATTTTTTGAAAAAAGGAGCCGCCACACTATTTAATTCGTGCGACAGCCCCTTTTTTTCGCGCTATTTAAGTTTCTGAATCTGCAATGCTGGCAAAATCCCGCCCGCCATAGACGATTCGAATAATGGTCACGGTCATTGCGCTTTTGTCCACTGTATAAAAAACGACGATTCTGTCCACCTGACCTGCAGCGGTTTCGGGAACCAAAAGCGTAAAGGCAATGTAAGAATAAATTTCCTTCAAATCATCTTTCGCCTATGGGGAGTAAACAACGGAATAGGAACCGCTCATATGCCAAACTCCCTCGCAAGTTCTGCGTCAACCTCGTCCACCGTGTAGGTTTTGCCGGATTGCAAGGACTCCACGCCCTTCATCAGTTCCGCATCCAGCTCGGCACGGCCCATATTACCGATTGCCGTCGGCCTCGCTGACGGCAGACGCAAATTCAGGGGAAGACTTTTTGTCAGGACAATCTGACTGTAAAACATCTGGATGGCACTTGAGGGGGAAATGCCAAGCTGACTCAGGATATTTTCGGCATTCTCCTTCAGGCCATTATCGATTCTTGCATAGACCGCTGATGTGTTTGCCATGTAGATCACACTCCTTTGTCTATATAATACTCAAATTCGATAGCAAATGCAAGCAAACGCAAGCAAAAAGCACAAAACTCCCCGAAAATCCCATCTTCCTATTGAAATCCCATTTCCATTGATGTATAATTTCCATATAAAACGCAGTGTACTGACACAAAAACAAAACAAGGGGGGGATTGTTATGAGTCTTGCGATCAGCGGAGTGGGAGGATATGACACCCTGTATCCGGTTTACAATACCAACCCGGTCTACCCGGTAACCGGCGCCGACCGGATCATGCGCGGTGACACTGACCCGGTGAAACTCGACGCCAGCGGCAAACCGGTCCGCACCGATCAAACAACCGGCACGGAAGATGCCAAATCCGGCAAAAAAGTCGAAAAAGGCGAATGCCAGACGTGCAAAAACCGAAAATACGTAGACGGTTCCAATGAAAACGACGTCTCCTTTAAGACACCGGGCCACATTGATCCCGGAAATGCGGCGTCTACCGTTATGGCACACGAAAAACAGCATGTGGCAAATGCGATCGCCGAGGGAAGCAAGCCGAACAAACAGCTCGTTTCCGCCACAGTCACGCTCCACACTTCGGTATGCCCGGAATGCGGCCGCGTATACGTTTCCGGCGGCACGACACACACGACGATGCGAACAACGAAGGAATCTACAAACCCTTATGCGAAACTGCAGCGGGATATGAACCGCAATTTTCTGGCAGGCATGAATTTTGACATGAGCGCATGATGTTTGGCATTTTGCCATCTGTCAAGCCTCCCGCAGGAGACGATCACAATATTTAGAAAAGAGGAAATGAAACTATGTCAATGGAAATTCCATACAAAATCTATCTGGAAGAAAAGGAAATGCCGTCCCAGTGGTACAATGTACGGGCTGATATGACAAACAAACCGGCCCCGCTCTTAAACCCGGGGACGATGCAGCCGATCACGTTAGATGAATTAAAACCTGTGTTTTGTGAGGCGCTCGCAAGACAGGAATTGGACGATACCACGCCGTATATCGACATCCCGGAGGAGATCCGGAGTTTTTATAAAATGTACCGCCCATCCCCGCTCACAAGGGCTTACTGTCTGGAAAAGGCGCTGGATACGCCGGCGCACATCTACTACAAATTTGAGGGCAATAATACTTCGGGCAGCCACAAACTGAATTCTGCCATTGCCCAGGCCTATTACGCCAAACAGGAAGGCCTGAAAGGCGTGACGACCGAAACAGGCGCCGGACAGTGGGGGACGGCTCTCTCGATGGCATGTTCCTACTTTGATCTGGACTGTCAGGTTTATATGGTCAAGGTTTCATACGAACAGAAACCGTTCCGGCGCGAGGTGATGCGGACCTATGGCGCAAAAGTGACACCGTCGCCTTCGATGGACACCAATGTCGGCCGGAAGATCAATCAGGAATTTCCAGGGACGACCGGGAGTCTCGGCTGTGCCATTTCGGAAGCGGTGGAAGCGGCTACGTCACAGGACGGATACCGTTATGTACTCGGCTCCGTTCTCTCCCAGGTTCTGCTCCACCAGTCCATTATCGGCCTGGAAACCAAAACGGCACTGGACAAATACGGCATCAAAGCTGACATGATCATCGGCTGTGCCGGAGGCGGTTCCAATCTCGGCGGACTGATTTCTCCGTTTGCCGGGGAAATGCTCCGCGGGGAGGCGGATTATCAGATCATCGCTGTCGAGCCGGCCTCCTGCCCGTCTCTGACGCGCGGCAGCTACCGCTATGATTTCTGCGACACGGGAAAAGTGTGCCCGCTCGCGAAAATGTACACCCTCGGGAGCGGCTTCATTCCGTCCGCCAACCACGCCGGCGGCCTGCGGTACCACGGCATGAGTTCCGTCGTATCCCAATTGTACGAGGACGGCTATCTGGAAGCGAGAAGCGTCGGACAGACCGAAGTATTCCAGGCCGCCCAGCAGTTTGCCCGAGTTGAGGGGATCCTTCCGGCGCCGGAGAGCAGCCACGCGATCCGGGTAGCGATCAACGAAGCGCTCAAATGCAAGGAAACCGGCGAAGCGAAAAACATCGTATTCGGCCTGACCGGAACCGGTTATTTCGATATGGTGGCATATCAGAAATTTAACGACGGCGACATGAGCGATTACATCCCGACGGATGCCGAAATCGAAGCCAGCCTTGCCAAACTGCCGACCGTATAATTGAGGAGATTATCATGTCGAGAAAGAAAATGAAACAAAGAGGGAAACATCCGATACGAAAACGTATTTTACTGGCCGGGGGCGCGCTCGCGCTCTTCGGCTGTTTATGCGTCCTGTGCCTGAATCTCTGGGTAACGTTAAGTTCGTCCGGTCAGATCCGCGAGTTTACTGAAAAGAATCCTCCGGCAGACAGCGAAAAGAACCACGACTGTATCGTGGTCCTCGGCGCCGGCCTGCGCGGAAATGAGCCGTCTCCGATGTTAAAAGACCGGCTCGAAAAAGGCATTTTCTGCTACAAACAAGGACTTGCCCCCAAAATACTGATGACCGGCGACCACGGACGGGACGGATACAATGAAGTCCAGGTGATGAAGCAGTACGCTGTCAACGCCGGCGTTCCCTCGCAGGATATTTTCATGGACCACGCCGGCTTCTCCACGTACGACAGCATGGTGCGTGCCCACGATATATTCGGCCTGAAAAATCCGGTCGTTGTCACACAGAAATATCACATCTACCGCGCCCTGTTCATCGGCAGCCATGTCGGGCTTGACTGCACCGGCGTTCCGACCGATTATTACAAATATGGCGGACAACCTTACCGCACGTTTCGGGAGTATATCGCGCGGTGTAAGGACATCGGCACCGTACTGCTCGGCACAGAACCCGTATACCGCGGAGATCCGATTTCGATCACCGGAAACGGAGATGTCACGAACGAAGAATAAAAGAGGGGACTGCGCAGAACCCGTAACGGCTCGCGCAGTTCCCCTCTCCTTTTATCCCATGATCTGACGTACACTACCTTATCATCCTCATCATGATCCCTTCCCCATTTTCCTTGAGCCACTTTCTCTTCTGCTTATAATCCGGCATAAACTTAGCGACTTCTGCCCAGAATTTAGGGGAATGGTTCATTTCCTTGCGGTGGCATAACTCATGGATCACCACATAATCCTGAACCTCTTCCGGCGTCAGCATCAGCAGGCAGTTAAAATTCAGATTTCCCTTCCCGCTACAGCTTCCCCATCTGGTCTTTTGGTTACGTATCGTGATTCTCCCGTAATCCACCCCGATCTTCTCCGCAAAATAGCGCACCTTCTCCGGAATGACCTTTAACGCCTGATCCGCCAGCGCCTGTATCTCCTGCATGGAAAGGCGCTGGCCGCACATTTCCTGTACCCTCTGGTGTCTCTCCAGCATCTGTTTTCTGTGCTTTTCGATCCAGCTCGACTTCTCTTTTAACACCTGCGCGATTTCCGCATCTGTTACAGAAAATGGTGCGCGCACGCGGATGTGGCCATCCCGGCATATGTTAAGTTCAATGCTTTTGCGGTTACTCCTAACGATTTCCGTGTCCATCTTTCATCCTCGATCCCATACGATCCTCAATTGCGTTTTATCCTTCCCGATGGAAAATGCGGCGAAGGAAATTATACAGTCCCGGTTTGTAGACGCTGCCATCATGGCCGCCCGGCAGTTCAAAGTAGATATGAGGCACGTTATTTGCTGTCAGCGCGTCGTGATAATCCTTCGGGAACTGTTTTACCGTACCATCAGTCGTTCCTTTAACGATCATGACGAGCGTATCATTCATATACTGATCCTGAAGCGTAAACGTTTCCGGCGTAAAAAGTCCCGTCTCATTCACATCATGATCATTGTGGGTGAAGATACCAGGCGCCGGACAAAAGGCCCCGATATAGCGGAACGTATCCTGAAGCGTAAAGCCGATATGAAGCGTCACGCGCCCTCCCATGGAAAATCCGCAGATCGCCGTATTTTCCCGGCCTGTCAGAGTCGAATAGTGCTCGTTGATGTACGGCATCAGGCATTTTTCTAAGTCATTGAGGAAGTTATTATAAGCGGAATAATGCTCCGTATTAAATCCGCCTTTCTCGCCTACCGATCCACCGGTCGCATTCGCGCACGCGTTCGGGAATACCGCGATCATTTCCTCCGCGTCACCATTTGCCATGGCGTTCCAGAATACGTTCTGAACCTTTTCACCATACATGGTTGTCTCATTTCCGAAAATACCGTGCTGCATGTAAACGACCGGATATTTCTTGTCCGCGCTGTAATCTTTCGGCAGGACTACCTTTGCTTTTCTTTTCACAATCGCGCCCTCTTTGATCACAGTCGAATCATATGTAATATCCTCTACCGTTCCCTCGTTTTCTTTGATCACTTTTGAAAAATCGCTCGGGACGTCAGAACTCGTATCCTCTACATACGGCCCGATCGGCTTCATGGTCGAAGCAGGCGTCTGTGTCGGCTGCTCACTCGGCTGATCCGTTGGCGCGGCTGAGGCTGGCGCTGCGGACGCCGGGGCTGCTGAGGACGGGGCTGCAGACGCTGGCGCATTCGTAACAGTCGGCACGTTCTTCGTATCCTTCTCCTTGATCTGTACCGTGACCTTACCTAATTTGCGGGTCTTTTTCTTAATCTTCTCCGTTACGGTAATCTTTACCGTTCCGGTTTTTTTCGCTTTGATAACGCCGCTCTTAGAAACCGATGCCTTCTTCGGGGAAGAAGAAACGAAACGGTAAACCGCTTTTTTATTACGTTTCTTTATCGCAACTTTCTTTGATTGGCCTACTTTCATCGACATTTTCTTTGTCTTCAGCGCCGCCTTTTTCGCCGCCTGCGAAAAGCTGACTGAAAACACAGAACAAATGACCCCTGTGGCAAGTACGATGCACAGGGACTTTCTTGCTATCGTTTTTAACATAACGCTTCCTCCTTATTGCCAACTGGCTTTTTGACCTTTATGGCCCTGATACCATTATAATAACGATTCCGTTTCATTGTCAAGGACGTGTTCTCACTTTTATCGCTTTATTTACCATTTCACTCATTTGATCTTTCATGCCTGTTAATCAGGAATAGAGGTTCCGTCGTGAAAGCTTCCCCGCGGATCGTTGTCCGCAAGAGGGTACCTTTTCTGTTCGGGAATCTTCTCCTTCCACCCGAGAAAATACGCCGTCACGCGGCTGAGTTTATTCTTTACGCCATATTTGAGCTGCTTTCCTCTCTTTGTATATGTGGTATACATGATCTCATTCGGATATTTTTTCCTGACATAGCGCACAAAAGAGGCTGTGATGCCATCCGGAAGCGACTTTTCATATAAATCGGGCGCGCCAAACAGGTGCAGGATCTCATGCGCGTACGTAGCCGCCCCTGTCTCCTGGTAGCCGTCACTTGAAAAGAGTGAAGAACACTCAAAAAAATCCTTGTCCTTCTCTTCTACGCAGTGCGGCAGCGTATAACTGACTCCTGCTTTATTGATATGAAGAAGAAATCCGATGCTGTCAGTCTTGTATCTCTTCCTCACATCATCCAGATTGATACTCTCATTGATAAATTTCTGGATCTTACGGTTCAGTTTCAGATGAGTTCTGTCCGTCACTTTCATCTCTGTCTCAAATGTATATGAGATCTTTTTATTTTTCTGTGTGTCTACGATCAGCTTTGCTTTTTTCCCATATCTCTTCGCCTGCCTGCAAAGATACCCTGCCGCTGCTTTCACCCTGCGGTTCGTCTCCTTTTTCTCCTTCTTTGTCCATTTCGTTTCTTTATCCCGGATAAAAATACTGATCAGCACTGACGTTCCCTCCAGCACGCCGGCGCTCCCGAGCGGACTCTCTTTCCACACTTCTTCCGGCATCGTACCCGGTTTCCACGTTTCCTCCGGTTCTTCCTGCTGCCTGGGCACTTCCTGCTGCCTGGGCACTTCCTGCTGCCTGGGCACTTCCTGCTGCCTGGGCACTTCCGGTTGCCCTGACACTTCCTGCTGCCCTGACGGTATCCCGTCATCTGGCAGCGATGGATCTGCTGCTTTCTGTGCCGCGGCCTGTACAGCGCAGATCCTGTTCCCTGCCACTGCTGCCGGAACCGCTCCCACGCCTGATACCGCTGTCGCGAGCGCTAACAACAGGCCGATCCTCCTGATCCATTTCTGTTTTTGTGTTCTTCCACTACGAGAAACTACGTGATGAGTTTTTTTCGAATCCGTAGTTTCCTTCACACTTTTCTCATTCCGTAACAACATTCCTCTGAACTCCCTTCAGCCAGCTCACGATATTTTCATACACTTCATCCGCGCACCGCCTTCTCGCCTCACAGGTCGCCCACGCCATATGCGGCGTCACAACCAGCTTTTTGCTGTCCCGGATCTTTAGCAGCGGATCATCCGCTTCCGGCGGCTCCTGTTCGAGTACGTCGATGCCCGCGCCGGCTATCTTCCCCGACATAAGGGCTTGTGCCAGCGCGGTCTGGTCTACGATCGGCCCCCGTCCCACATTCAGCAGGACCGCGTCCTTTTTCATCCGGTCAAACGCCTTGGCGTCAAACAATTTCTCGGTCGCCGCGTGGAGCGGCGCATGGATGGAAATGATATTTGACGTCTTTAAAAGGGTATTAAAATCCAGACGCGGATACAATTTGTTTCCATTTTTACCGGTCGTCGAATAGTACACGACCTGACAGCCAAACGCCGTAGCGATCTGCGCCACCTTGCGCCCGATCTCCCCCAGTCCGACGATTCCCCATATCTTCCCCGCCAGTTCATGAAACGGCTGCGCGAAATGACAGAACATATCGCTTGCGGCGTACTCTCCGCTTTTGACATACGCATCGTAATACGCCAGCTTTTCATACACATAAAACAACAGGGCAAATGTATGCTGCGCCACCGACATCGTCGAATACCCTTTTACATTCGTAACCGTGATGCCCCTGCCGTTCACATACGGAAAATCTACGACATTGGTCCCAGTCGCCGTAAGGCATATTAACTTCACCTGTTTTGCCGACTTTAAAAGCGCCTCACCGAGCGGAATCTTATTGGCGATGACAATGTCCGCATCCCGGATTCTGGCGGCGTCCTCCGACGGCTCTGACTTTCCGTAAACAACCACTTCCCCCAGCCTGTGAAACATGGACAGGTCAATATCCCTGCCAAGATTATCGGCTTCCAAAAAAACAATCTTCATACACGTAGTTCCCTTTCCTAACTATTGCTAACCAATTACATCATTTCTTTCCCCTATCATTCTACTATTTTTTCAGACGCGAAACAACACCCTTTTTTTGTTATTTTTTTGCTGTATTCTGCACCCGGATTCAAAAAAAGTACTGGACAACGAAAGAAAAAAAATATATAATATAAAGTTAGGAAAGAAATAAGCACTTTTTTACACCGAGGAGGTACATCATGAATCAATACAGTCAGAAAAGTAAAGAGGAATTATTGGCGCTGAAAGAAGAATTGGAAGCCCAGTACGAGAAAAAGAAAGCGTTAAACCTGCAGCTTGACATGTCAAGGGGGAAACCTGGCACGAGTCAGCTTAACATATCAATGGGCATTATGGACACCCTTTCATCCGACTCCTCACTTTTAGCAAGCGACGGCACTGACTGCCGCAATTACGGTGGTCTCGACGGAATTCCGGAAGCCAGGCAGCTGATGGCGGAAATGATGGGAACGCTTCCCGAACATGTCATTGTTTTTGGAAACGCGAGTCTCACGATCATGTACGATGCGATTTCCCGTTCGTATACGCACGGCGTCCTCGGCAGCACTCCCTGGTGTAAACTGGATCAGATCAAATTTTTATGCCCTGTTCCCGGTTATGACCGGCATTTTGCCATCACCGAGCGCTTCGGCATCGAAATGATCAATATTCCGATGAACGAGGACGGCCCGGATATGGATCTCGTCGAGAAACTCGTAAGTTCTGACGCGGCGATCAAGGGAATCTGGTGCGTGCCAAAGTACTCAAACCCGCAGGGCGTCTGCTACAGCGATGAAACCGTGCGCCGTTTCGCAAACCTCAAACCGGCGGCAGACGATTTCCGTATCTACTGGGACAACGCCTATGCGATCCACCATCTTTACGAAGACAACCAGCCGGAGATTTTAGATATCATCAGCGAATGCGAAAAGGCAGGAAATCCCAATCTCGTATACGAATTCGCATCCACCTCGAAAGTCAGCTTTTCCGGAGCCGGCATCGCCGCGCTCGCCACATCTCCCGCCAACCTGGAAGATGTAAAAAAGCAGCTTACGATCCAGACGATCGGTTACGATAAATTGAACCAGTTGCGCCACGCGCGTTTTTTCAAAAATCTCGACGGATTGAAGGCACATATGAAAAAACACGCCAACGAAATGCGGCCTAAATTCGAAATTGTTTTGGACATATTAGAAAAGGAACTGGCGGACACGGGAACCGGAACATGGACCAAACCGCTGGGCGGATATTTTATTTCCTTTGATTCGATGGAGGGATGCGCGAAAAAGATCGTGGAAAAATGCAGGGAGGCCGGCGTCGTTCTGACAAATGCCGGAGCCACGTTCCCTTATGGAAACGATCCGAATGACACGAATATCCGTATCGCTCCTTCCTTCCCCACACCGGAGGAGATGGCGCAGGCGACCGAATTATTTACCCTCTGTGTCAAACTGGTCAGCATCGAGAAACTGTTAGCAAAATAAAAAGCAAGGTTCAAGCGATAAAAAGAAATCCGCGCGCCGGGTTTCTTTTTTTCTTTCGAATGCAACACTTTCCCCCGTCAAACACTCTTATATATAGAAACCCTGAAAACTACCGGTAACGAAAGGGAGAAATGAATGAAAAAAGACATACCTAAACTTGTAGCACAGGCAAAAAACGGCGACGCTCACGCCTTCGCCCTGCTCTACGAAGATATTTACAAGGATTTGTACCGTTTTGCCTTCTGTATGATGAAGCAGGCGGAACAGGCGGAGGACGCCGTGAGCAGCGCCGTCCTCCACGCATATGAGCACCTACATAAACTGCGGAAAAACACGTCGTTTCGCAGCTGGATGTTTCAGATCACCGCCAATGAGTGCAAAAAGCAGTTGCGCCTCCAGTCGAAAGTTTCTGCCCATCCGGCAGATCAAGTACTGGAAACAGCTTCCTATGCCGTCGATTATGAGGGGAAATTCTTTCTCAAACAGGCGATGGCCCTCTTAGGGGAAACCGAACGGCTCATCGTAGGGTTAAACATATTCGGCGGATACAACAGCAGGGAAATCGCCAGATACCTGCACAAAAAAGAGGGGACAGTCCGTTCCTCCAAAAGCCGGGCCCTGGAAAAGATGAGAACCTTTCTTGGCGAAGAAGATCCCGATGGAACAGACTCCAACAAAACCGTTTCCAATTGATCCACCACTAAAACGAAACGAAAGTTTCGAGAAATGAGGTAATATTATGAATGAAAAATGGAAAAAAATGAGTGAACAGATTCCTGTTCCCGACTCGTTACAACCAGATCGCATAGAACAAATGCTCAAACAGAAACAAAAGAAGCGTCCGGCGCTCCACGCGGGCAGGCTGGCGAACCGCATCGCTGGCGCCGCTGCCGCCCTCCTCCTCGTACTGCTGGCCGCGAATATCCTGCACGGCATGGTCGCTTCGCCGGAAAAAAACGCCGAACAGGTCGCCTCCCGGGGCGATTCTTCCCAGGAAACCTCTTCCCAGGAAGCTTCTTCCCAGGAAGCTTCTTCCCAGGAAAATTCTCCTCAAGAAGATTCCTCCGACGAAAACGCCTCAGCCGACACCGATCAGGACAAAACATCCGATTTGTCCGAAAGCACGGAAACGTCGGAACAGACGATGCCGCACACGAGTTATGCCAAACTGGAAAAAGCCATCTCTGATCACTTCTCCGACATTACGATGGGCAGTGCCACAAAAGATGCCGCGATACCGGAAAACAGGATGGCAGAACAATACACGAGCGGAAGTCAAACTAGCGAAATCGCTTCCCGGGAAGAGATCGCCTCCGAGGCAGAAACCTCCATGGATACCGCAAAACAGAGCAGCTACACGAAAACGGATCTTCAGGTAGAGGGCGTCGACGAGGGTGACATCGTAAAGACCGACGGCAGCTATATTTACAGCTGTACCGAAAACGCCAGCGGAAGCCGCATCAACATTTACCGCGCGGACGGCAAAAACACCGAAAAAGTATCAAAGATCTCGATACCAAAAACCTCGGTGGATGAGATGTATATCGACCAGAACAATCTGGTCACGGTCGGCACCTCATGGGACGACGAAAATGACAGTCTCTCCGGCAGTTCCTCTTCGTCGCAGAAAAAAGCATATTACGATCTCGCCTACCGTAACGGAAATACATGCATCTCCGTCTACGACCTGACAGATAAGAAACAACCAAAATGTCTATCCGAGAAAAAGCAATCCGGCTCCTACTATACATCGAGGAAAAATGGCAATTATGTCTACACATTGTCCAGAATGTACACCGAACCCGTCAAAGATAAGGATGACAAGCGCTCTTTCGTCCCCTCGGCCGACGGAAATGTGCTGTCGGAAGAGCAGCTGTATCTTCCCGACCACGTCGCCTCGAACTGCTATCTCGTCCTGACCGCCCTCGACGTCACAAACGGAGAGAAATTTAGCGACAGTCTTTCCGTGCTCGGCGGCGGAGATATCTGTTATGTGAGCGAGAAGCATATTTTCGTGGCCACCGGCCTTTTTGACAGCGGGACGAAAACATCCATCAGCAAATACGGCTACGAAAACGGGAAACTAAAGGCGCTTACTTCGGAAACGTTTAACGGCATGCTGCACGACCAGTTTTCGATGGACGAATATGACGATACGCTGCGCTTCGTCGCCACGACGTACCACAAAAACGGCGCCACGTCAAACGGCCTGTACGTACTCGACAAAAATCTGAGCATGATCGGAAGCGTTGACAATCTCGCCAAAGACGAAGAGATCTATTCGGCCCGGTTTTTAGGCACCCGCGCCTACTTCGTCACCTACCGCAACACCGACCCCGTGTTTTTGGCCGACCTGACCGACCCGGCCCATCCAGTCATCAAAGATAAGCTGAAAATCCCCGGTTTTTCCGAGTATCTGCACACGTACGGGGACGACCTCCTTCTGGGAATCGGAAGCAACCAGATGAAAGACGGGAGCATGCAGGTAAAACTGTCGATGTTTGACATTTCCTCCGACTCTTCCGTCACGGAAAACCACAAAAAACTACTGGAAAAGGAGACGAACAGCATCGCCGGAAACAACCACAAAGCCGTGCTCGTAGACAAAGAACGGAACCGCATCGGACTGTGCGTCTACTCCTTCCGGGACGATAACAAAAGCGGGGACGGCGGCTATTCGTACCGCATTTATTCATACGATGGCAAAGGCTTCCACACCGTCGCCAAACTGCGGCCCAAGGATCTGAGTATGTCTGCCAGGGGGCTGTACATCGGCGATCACTTCTACTTAGTCGATGACATCGCAGGAAGTTCCGGCATCCATGTTTACGATGCCGATACGTTTGAAAAAGAAAAATAAGTGCAAAAAAACAGATGACGGGCCGCCTGGGGCAGCCCGTCATTTCACTCGTTGATACATCTCATCCGATCTATTCTTCCATGTCTTCCGACTCTTCCATATCGAAATCTATATCGCGCAGTTCCGGCCCCGCAAACTGCTCCTGATCTTCTTCCGTGATCTCTACGCTCTCCCCATCGACATACTTGATCCGTTTCAGTTCCTCATCGGTGTCACCGCGGTAAAAAACCGCATAACAGATCCACGTCGTATCCCTGTCGCCCAAATAAGCACCTGTATCATCCATTTCAGAATGATGGCACAGCTTCTCGTAATCCAAAACTTCCAGCATATCGTCCTCTGACATATCCTTTTTTACCTCTACGGAAATCGTGTATCTATCTTCTCCTATTTCTTCCTTTGTTTCCCATTTCTCATACCGTTTTTCCCAGACCCCTTCCTCATACATCTTACACCCTTTATGATCTGTCGTCATTTTATTGATGTCCCGTGTACCACAGCCGGCACAGAGAACAGCAGCTAAAACACCGATCATAAAAACACCTTTCCATCTTCTCATATCCATTATCCCCCTTTTACTTTTTTGATTTTCTGCCATCCAAGAGAAAACAAAGCAGCAGGATGGCAGTTCCAAGCCCCACGGTAACAGCAAACGCTTTCCCGACATCGACCGGCACGATCCGGATTTCATCCAGCCGCCGGGAAATCGCACCGAGCAGCAGCAGGCCTGTCCCAAAACCAATTCCCGTGATCAGATAAAACCGTTTGCCGATCTCCATCCGCTGCCAGGCCTTCCGGTATCCGCACAGTTTCCACACGAGAAACAGACTCCTGCGGAAACGGAACCAGATGAGTGTCACCAACACCGTGCTCAGCGAAAAACTGAGCAGGATCATGACATACATCGTATCCATAATGACATTGGCGGAAAAAAACCGTTCGCGAAACGTGGTTTCCCTGTCCTTCGTCAGTTTGATCCTCACCTGCGAGGGAAATGGTATGTTGTCATACAGATCCTGACTGATTTTCTGTATATCGTCTGCCCCCGCATCGAGAATGTAGTCGTTTTCCAGGCCGATCATCCTGACCACCGACTTAAAGTCGAGAAGCATCATATAGTTGACCCGGCTTTCCTCTTCCATGCCGATGATCCCGATCACTTCAAATTCCTGCTCCCCAAACGTGTAATAACGCTTACCATCCCGGCTCACGATATCGTTAGTAAAATGACTGCCGAGCACGATCTTCGGCTCATCCGTCCATGAAGTCTCGAAATCAAAATACTGTCCCCAGATCACCGGTATATCCCCGCTCCCTCCCTGATGGCAGATACCCCTCACGGAGTACTCGGAATCTCTCACCGGCAGATACAAAGAAAAGCTATCGTAGTTCGACGCCAGTTCGGGAACGATCTGTTCCCATTGTTCCACGCCCTCTCCCCCGCTCACGGTAAAACTCCGCTGATTCCCGGAATACAATTCATATTTATTGATCCGGTTCATTCTCTCCGCGCGGATCGCCGACACGACGAGCAGCAGGCAGAGGGAAATGGCCACAAAGCTGAAAAACAGGAGAAAATTTCCCTTCGGCATCTTTTTTCGCGCTGCTTTCACCGCACTCACCCCTCTCTCCCTGCGCCGTCGCTGCCGCAGACAACGCCGTCTTTGACAAAGATAATCCTGTCACAGTTTTCCGCCACCTTCCTGTCATGTGTAACGACGATGACCGTGATCCCCGACTCGTTCAACTGCCGGAATATATTTTGTACTTCCTCCCCCGTCGCCTCGTCTAAAGCCCCGGTCGGCTCATCCGCCAAAATCACGTTCGGCTGCTTGACAACCGCCCTGGCGATTGCGACCCTCTGCTGCTGGCCCCCGGAAAGTTCGCTTGGATATGCCTTTTCCTTATCCGCGATCCCCAGCTGCTGCAGCGCGTCCCTCACCATTTGTTTCATCTTTTTTCTCGGAACCCCCTGATATTTCAGAGGAAGCGCCACATTTTGGAACACGTTCAGATCATCGGCAAGCGCAAAATACTGCACGACAAACCCGACCTCATTCCGCCGGAATTCCGTAAGCTCCCGCTGGTTCCTAAAGTTGACCGCCTTTCCATCGTACAGGTACTCCCCGCTGTCTACCGACATCATTCCGCCCAGAATGTTGAGAAGTGTAGACTTCCCGGAACCGCTTTTTCCCATAATAGCCACCATTTCACCCTCTCCGATCGTAAGGGTGATCCCGCGGAGCGCCTCGACAAGCGCTTCCTTTTTCCCAAATGTTTTCCTGATTCCTTTCAGTTCAATTTTATCCATCTTGCCTATCCCTCCTTTTCAACCCCGCTGTCAATCCTTTTGCCGTACGAGATGTTCCGTATCTACCCCCCGCAGAAAGAACGTAACCGCCCCTGCACCGATCACGAATACAACCCCGACAACCAGCCGCGCCGCAGACAAAATAACCTCTGGCTGGTATTTGGAACTTCCCACGTTAAAAAGATACGCACCTGTCACAAAGGCTGGAACAAGGATCACAGCGACTTCCAGCAACAGCGGGATCAGGATCATGCTCAGCGAGCACCCGTTCATCAGATAGATTCCGTAGATCCTGCTATTCGACTGGATCTTATCATAAAAAGTCACGAACAAGCCATACAGGGCAAAACAAGCTAGTGTGACCGTCAGTACCAGCATGATCACAACCGTGGTCGCGGATTCCTTTGACAAAAAGCTCATTCCCATCGATGTACCGAACACTTCGATCGGCGGCAGATGATACTGGCGCGCCACGCTCTTGATCGATTCCACCCGCTGCCTCAGCTTCCCGTCGGGTACGAGTGTGATTCCATTGTCCAGGCCTGTGAGGGCAAGCTCTGCATACTTTTTAAGCTCCTCCACAGTTCCGGAACGATCTGCCACCCTGACTCCATACGGAAAAACGATAGAATGATCAAGCGAGCCCTTCCCATCTCCATAACAAAACTCGGACGGCATCTCCGCCCCCTCTTCCAGTATGCCGGCGACACGGCAGGGATACGTATACCAGCCAAATGTGACATTCAGTACATCCCCCGGTTCCAGTATCCCCCTATACTGGCTTCCCACTACGATCGGTACCGGATCCGAGATGTGCTCCAGGATCAGATGATCCTCATGGAGTTCCTCCCCCTCCTGCACACGCAGGCCAAAAAAGCGAAACGAAGCCGCATCCATCTGTATACTTTTGTACCGCGATGTCAAATAGGTCTGTCCATCGATCATCACGGGTATTGATTCATATCTTTCCCCATCCAGATCCACATCCAAAAAATCTTTATTACTTTTTTCCCCAAAAAAGCGATCCATCTCTTCATCCCTTACATCAACGCCCCCCTCCGAAAAAGACAGGATCGGATAATCTTGTGAATTCCGGAGGGCCTTTTCGTAATCCATCATGTCATAACAACCTGTAGCAGCCGTAAACGCATCCTCGAATTCAGCCATTGATTTTTCTTCGCCAAATATCGTCATATCATACCATGTTTGATTCCCGATCTTCTTCACGGAATCGCTGTAACGATCCCCAAGATCAAAGTAGTATGACCCCATGATCACTACCATGACAATACTGATGGCAAACACGACCATCAGAAGCAGGTTTTTAAACAAGCTCATCCGAAAACTCCGAAAAAACTCTTCTGCCATAAACCGCAGTTTCCTCATAGCATTTCCTCTCCCTTCCGTTCCTGCAACCTATCCCTTTTGTGAGGCAGCACCGCATCATAGCGGCGTTTCCCTTTTATGTGCGGCAGCGCGCTGTTCAAATCGACAAGAATAGTATATCACACATAATATTTTACTGCAAATACTTTTTGTAATATAGTAATGAATTGTTCTTGAATGTATTTTATAAAAAGAATCCGTAAAAAAAGTGAATGAAATCCTGACAAATTTCTTAACAAAAAAAGCGGACAATAGACAGTGACTATCTGGACTTTCAGTTGACAACTGACTTGTTTTCATATAATATAAAATAGTAAAGAGAACACAAATAATAATAGTAAAGTAGCCAAAGGTTTGGTGAATATGGCAAAACAAACACGAAAACAAAATAACATAAAACATGGTACCATTGAACTGGTCCTTCTCCTGCTGCTGCAAAACGGAAAAAAATACGGATACCAGTTGGCACAGGAACTGGCAGAGATCAGTGACGGCGACTACGAACTCAAAGAAACCACGATGTACCCGACCCTCTACCGGCTGACACAAAACGGATACTTGGACAGTGAACAGCGGAAAGTGGGCGTCAGACGCACGCGTGTGTACTATGTGATAACGGATGAAGGTTACAGATATCTAACTGATTTAAAAGAGGAATACACCCTGATCACAGGGGCTATTGATAAGATCATGGATTATACAGCTAATAATCAAAATGGAGGTGAAAACGTTGGAACAGAAAGCAGTACATAAATATCTGCGCCGGGCAAAACAGGTATATCACGGAAACGGCCAGATTCGCAAACAGTTCATTCAGGATCTTTCTGACGCGCTCACATGTTATACGGAAACACATTCTGGCTGCACTTACAAAGATCTTGTTGACGAATTCGGATCGCCAGACGAAATACACGCGTCCTTTATGTCAACATATCCCAATGACCTGAAAAGGCGGAATCTTAAAGTCTACCGCCTTCTTTTCGTCTGCTGCCTCATCCTCGCAGCCGCTGCGCTGACATTCACGGTTAATTTCATCATCAATTCTTATGATCGCTCAAACGGCCACTACATAGAATATACGGAAAATGAAAAAGATCCGGAACCGGCTCCGGCAGGCTCACCGTCCACTTCCGCGACAGAAGAACCAACTCCATACGCGGAATACTATCTTGACTAAAGGAATGTTTTTATGTTCAAAAAAAGAAAATTAAAACAGCTGGCCCGCCGTTCCTTCCCTTCCTCCCAGTATTCCTGGAAAGAGAGAAAGATGCTCCGGACCAGCCTGTATCAAGACATGCTTTTCTATCAGGAAAAACACCCAGAATGTACGATCAGCGACATTCAACACAGATTTTGTGACGAGAGCGAATGGAGCCCCGCGCAGCGTCTGGAAAACACGCTCCCTGGCGCCCGGACGCTCTTTGCCGACCTGTGTCTTTTTTTGCTCATCTGCCTGGCCCTGATCGCATTGGCCAGCACATGGGACGCTCCTTCTTATATCATTCCATGACATTTACATGAAATATTTTAATTAAACCCGTACAGTTTTCTCGATATGCTGTACCCCCACACGACCATCTTCCTTCCGGCTTTTCCCCGGATCTGCATCGGTTTGCTCAACACATGTTTATTGACAAGGCGGTACATCCCCTTGCTGGAATTTTTCAAATATCTCCAAAGATCCGATCTCTTGGCGAGACTTTCCTCGGAGCCCTCTTTGATGAGAAAGACCGAACTCACTGTCATCATCATCGCCAGATATTTCACCATATAGCCGCGCAGCTTTTTATTGCGGATCTTCGTGAGGTCAAACGCGTCGATCATGATCTTATTTACTTTGATCTGCTGGTCGATCCGGCTCGTCATCACTTTTTCATTGACTGACTGATCGTCCCGGCCGATAAAATAACGATAGAGATCGACGTTCATATAATACATTGTCTTTACGGACGGAAGCGGTTTGTACACAAAAATATTATCGACATAGAACGTATGCTTCGGTAGCTCCAGTCCGCAGTCATATAACATCTGCGTGCGGTAAATGACCGAGTGCATCAGGATGTTCTGACTGATCTTGAACTTTTTCATATCATTCCAGCCAAACACAGTATCGTGCGGAAATACGCCTTCGTAGCGAATCGCCTTATGTTTGTGGACGCTCGGTTTCTCATAGACGTAATTGGCCAAAAACATATCTACGAGCTTGCCCTCGCGGACAAAACGCCGCAGCTGTTCGAGCACTTTGATCAGCGACTCCCGGTCCAGCCAGTCATCGCTGTCCAGCACTTTAAAGTAAAGACCCTCCGCGTTTCGGAGTCCGGTGTTTACCGCCTCGCCGTGCCCGCCGTTTTCCTGATGCAGCGCCCGGACGATGCCCGGATGTTCCTGTTCGAGCCGGTCCGCGATCTTCGCCGTATCATCCGTGGAACCGTCATCCACGATGAGGATCTCAACGTCCTCTCCTCCGACTAACGCACTTTCTACCGCATGATCCATATACTCCTGTGAATTGTAACACGGAATTGCTATACTCAATATCTTCATGATTCATTCTACTCCATTCTCTCTGCCAGCTGCAGCGCTCTCTCCACGATCGCGTCAATATTGTAATACTTATACTCAGCCAGCCTTCCCAACAGGTAAAAACCCGGGATCTGATCGACCAGTGCCTTATATTTCCCAAACAGCGCGTCGTTTTCCGCGTTATTGATGGCGTAATAAGGGATCTCACCCTCCTGCCCGGTATACGGCATCGGATATTCTTTCACAATCGTCGTATCCCTCGTATCCATCTGTCCCGACAGATACTTAAACTCCGTAATTCTCGTAAACTTTTCGCTCACTGTGTAATTTACGACGCCGTGGCTCTGGTAAAACGGCTTGTCATAATGCTCAAAATGGAAATCCAGCGAGCGGTACGGAAGCCTCCCGTAGCGGCAGTCAAAAAACTCATCGAGCGCACCGGTAAAGACCACCTGTCCGGCAAACGGTTCTCCCTCAAAGTAAATCTTCACTTCGCCCTCCGGATCCAAGCGCAGCACGTCTTTCCCCTGGCAGTTCAGCCGGACATCGATCCCGTCATACGCGAGCAATTTTTCAAAAACAGCGGTGTACCCATGAAGCGGGATTCCCTGATACGTGTCCTGAAAATACCGGTTATCTCTGGACAACAGCACCGGCACCCTGCCGGATACCGCCGGATCGATCTCTTTGGGGGATTTCCCCCACTGTTTCATAGTATATTTCAAAAACACGTTTTCATACACATAGGTGGCAATTTCCTTCAGTTCGTCGTCTTCCTGGTTCATCAGTTCCAGAATAGGAACTCTTGCTCCTTCTCCGAACATGTCGACCAGTTTCTTTTCCATGCCGGCCGCCCAGTTCCCGTATACCATTTCCAGACTGTTCAAATTAAACGGGATCGGAATCTCGCTGTCATGGATCTTTCCGACCACCTCGTGCGAGTAGTCGTACCATTTCGTAAAACGGGAAAGGTAGTCATACACGTTCTTGCTGTTCGTGTGAAAAATATGCGGCCCGTACTGGTGGATCAGTATACCGTGCTCATCATAGCGATCGTAACAGTTTCCCCCGATATGATCCCTGGAATCAATGACGAGTACATGTTTTCCCTTTTTTTCCGCCAGTTCCCTTGCCACGACCGCCCCGGCAAAACCACAGCCGATTATGATACTATCATACATATAAAATCTCCATTCTTACCGGACATCAGGTCAAAAAGCGCATCTTATTTTCTTTCGAATCTTTTCTCCTCTGCTCCTCCGGCTTCTTTACCCCTACTGCTCCCTGAATCCTAGTTGTCATCTGATCCTTGCACGCCCGGCAGAAGCGCCCGGTTTTTATAATAGCGCCGCAATTTTCACAGTTGAGGCCGATCGGCGACTCGTCGGTAAAGCACAACCGCTCTTCCCGGATCCAGCGCTTGATCTGACGGATGGATACGTCCATCTCCGAGGACAGCACGTTGATATCTACTTTCGGATTGTCGCGGACATATTTTTTCACTTCCACGAACTTCTCATCCATCTTTTTCGTACATGCCGGACAGATCCTGTCACCCTGCACATAATTAAAAAGTCTTCCACAGCTTTTACATGATATAACTTCCATATGTTACCTCCATTCTATCCACTGCCGATACAAAGGCAGAGAAAATATATTCTTTTTGCCCCCTCTTCCTTCAACACCTTACCACATGCCTCAAGAGTCGCTCCCGTCGTGTAGATATCATCTACGAGCAATACTGTTCGGTACGGGCCCGTTCCCTTGCGGACTGCGAATCCCTTTCGGAGGTTGCAAAACCTGGCTTTGCTGTCAAGTCCCTTTTGGGGCTTTGTATTTTGCGTGCGGATAAGACAGTCCGGATCGACCGGAATCCCCAGCCGTTCACCGACCCGCTCAGCCAGACATGCCGCCTGGTTAAATCCGCGGAACCTCATTTTCTTTTTGTGGATCGGCACCGGAATGATGACATCCGGCGACAGCCGCTGTACCCAGACGCCGTACTCGTCCGCCATCTGATCGGCAAAATACGATGCGCCGGCGGTCTCTCCGTCGTACTTCAGGTAGCGGATCGCCCTTCTCATCGGCTGCGCATACGGGTACAGCGCAAAACCGCCTTCTACATAAAATGTCCGGCCGCGGCAGTCCTCACACCATTCCTCTTCCATGTCCGTCACCGGTTTCGAACACCGGATACATCTCGGTTCCGTCAGCGGCCGCACGCTCTTACGGCACTCGCCGCACATTTTTTCCCCATCCGTCCCCCGCAGGAGCCGATGGCACACCACGCATTTTTCCGGATACAGAATATCCAGCATCTTTTTATACATATAACCCACCCTCTCTTTTCTATTCTATCAAAAAACTAGTTCTTTTGCAATTCTTTTAAGCGAATTTCCAAAGTAGAATATCGTTTCTGCTCCGATTCATTCGCAATCATATCGTATACCGCCTTTTTGCTGCCGACGAGCGTCACGCACTTTTTGGCCCGCGTGACCGCCGTATATAAAAGATTCCGGTTCATCAGCACTTTCGGCCCGCCTAAAAGGGGAATGACGACCGCCGGATACTCGCTTCCCTGCGATTTATGTATCGTGATGGCGTAAGCCAGTTCCAGTTCGTCCATATCGCCAAACGCATAAGTCACGAGCTTATCCTCATCAAATACGACGGTCATTTCTTTCTGAAAGAGGTCGATGTCGCGGATGATCCCGCAGTCCCCGTTAAAGATGCCGGTCCCCTCTTCTATGACGACGCCGTGGTATCCTTCTGTCCGCCATGCCATCTGGTAATTGTTTTTGATCTGCATCACTTTGTCACCCTCGCGGAAGATCGTGCCGTGCACTTCGATCTGCGCCTTATTCCCGCTTTCCGGATTCAGATATTTCTGCAGGATCTGATTGCAGCGGACGACGCCCAGTTCCCCTTTTTTCATGGGCGTGAGCACCTGCACGTCAAACGCCGTGCAGTCGGTGTATTTCGGCATCTTATCACGCACGAGCCACAGCATGATCTCGAGCACGCCGTGGCTGTCCGCCTTTTCCAGGCAGAAAAAATCCCGGCTCTTATTATCGAGCGTCACCGCCTCACCCTGATTGATCTTATGGGCGTTGACGACAATGTCACTCTCCGCCGCCTGCCGGAAGATGCGCTCCAGCTTTACGACGCTGAAGCACCCCGATCCGATCACGTCGCGCAGCACGTTTCCCGGGCCCACGCTCGGCAGCTGGTTTACGTCTCCCACAAGAATGAGGCGCGTTCCGACGGATATGGCTTTGAGCAGGCTCGTAAACAGATAGATATCGACCATCGACATCTCGTCGATGATGATGACATCCGCCTCCAGCGGATTCCACTCATTCCTCTCAAACCTGCCCTGCTCCATGCCCTGACCGGCGGAGCCTGACAAAACGTCGCCTGGCGCCCCGTCCTTTCCCTCGGCGGCGCCAGCGCCGTTGTACTGTAACATCCGGTGGATCGTCTGCGTTTCCCGGCCGGTCGTCTCCGCCAGCCTCTTGGCGGCCCGGCCGGTCGGCGCGGCTAAAAGAATCGTCTGCCCTTCCTCTTCGAGCAGCCGGATGATCATATTGACGGTCGTCGTCTTTCCCGTTCCCGGCCCGCCCGTGACGACGAGCAGGCCGTGATTCATTGATTCCCTGACCGCCGTGATCTGCCGGTCGTCCAGTTCGAGGTCCAGCTCCCGCTGCAGCTTTTTGATCGCGCTGTCAACAGCGACACCGTCCCCGCCCCGTACGTTCCCGATATCTAACATCATCCGCGCGCAGTTCAGCTCACTGTAGTACAAAATCGGCAGGTAGATTCTCTCCCCGTCGCGCACGATGCTCTTATCCATCTCCATCTCATCGGTCATCGCCATCAGGCGATCGACCCCGACGCCGAGAAATTCCACACAATTGCGGTAAAGCAGCTCGGCCGGCATATAAATGTGTCCCGAAC
Organism: uncultured Eubacterium sp.; assembly: GCA_910584065.1. Taxonomy (GTDB): domain Bacteria; phylum Bacillota; class Clostridia; order Lachnospirales; family Lachnospiraceae; genus Eubacterium_F. The sequence goes on along the minus strand of CAJTZN010000002.1, from coordinate 111,075 downwards.
TGCTGCCCAAACCGAGCACGTATAAGATGCCGGCGCGGATGCGAAAGTCCGAATCCATATCGAGGCCTGTCTTCCTCGCGATGCCGTCGGCGATCTTAAATCCCACGCCGCGTATATCTTCCGCCAGCTGGTACGGATTGTTTTTCACGATCCCATACAGGTCCGCGCGGTACGTCTGATAGATTTTCACCGCCAGTTGGTTACTAATCCCGTACTGCTGCAGAAAGATCATCGCATCCCTCATCTCGCGCTTTTCCTCGAACTGGGTGGCAATATCCGCCGCCTTTTTTTCACTGATCCCCTTGACCTCGCTCAGCCGTTCCGGCTCTTTTTCAATGATCTCAAACGTCTTTTCCCCGAACTTGTCAGTGATGCGTTTGGCCAGGCCGCCGCCGATGCCTTTTATCGCTCCCGAGCCCAGATAGCGCTGCATCGACAGCACATCGTCCGGCGCCCGGCTCTCGCTCTTTTCCACTTTAAACTGCTCGTGGTACGTCGGATGTGTCACGACATTTCCGTAAAGTACCATGTACTCCCCCTCATTGATAAAGGGAAATGTACCGACACACGTTTCCAACACCTCTCCGTCCCCGTCCTCGCAGGCAAATTCAAAAACGGTGTATCCGTTTTCCACGTTCCGGTATATAATATGTTCTACATAGCCATTTCGTTCTTCCATGATGTTTTTGTTCCCCATTTATTTGCATACGGCATAAAACCGTACAAAGTTTCCATAACGCAAAAAAATGGCTGACTGAAAACCGCAGCCACTCCACAAGAATCAAACTTTCCTATAAGACAAAAAAGCGGCGCCCCGCCGGGACATCTGCCCCGCCGGAACGCTGTTTTTGTTAACTGCATCTCTCTGAATCCCAGAATCATTCTGGATCCTGCATTATTCGGATCCTTCCACCGCCTGTGCCGTGATCCCGGCGTTTCTCGCCATGGATTCATACAGCGTCTTCGCGATGCCGAGCCCCTGCCCGGAATCTACCATGTTCTGCGCCACCGCCTGAAACATCTGGTCGTTGAACATGCTTGTATATTCATTACCGTCCTCGTCTTCTTCGTCGCTGAATACTTTGGCCGTCTGCTCCATCGTCTCAAACATTTTCTGTATAAGATAGACTTCAAATTCCTCGCATGCCGCCATCATCTCGTCTTCGGACTGCGCGCCCTCGATCGAATTTGTCAGCTTTCCGGAAGAAGCGATCCCCGTCAGCGCATCGGCGCTCATCGACGAAGCCGCAAGACTGCCGTACGGATTATTTACTGCTAATGACATGATACCACCTGCCTCTCACATCTTACGATCTCAAAATATCTTACGATCTTAAGACATCTTACGATATCTAGACATCTTACGATCTCAAAACATCTTACGATCTTAGGTTATTTGCCTGCTGCAGCATCTCGTCGGATGCGGTGATCGCCTTGGAATTCATCTCGTACGCACGCTGTGCCACGATCATATTTACCATTTCATCGGCTGCCTGTACGTTGGAACCTTCCAGACGGCCGGAAACGATCTTGGAATTCAGTTCATTGGCCGCGTACACCGTCACGGCTCCGGACGCCGGCGACTCTTTCATCATCGTGTCCGATACCCGCTCCAGGCCCGATGGATTCGGAAAGAACGCCAGTCCCATCTGAATGTTTAATGGCTGTACATTTCCTTCCCGGTTCCGATATGTAAAGTTTCCAAACTGATCGACTGAAAGTTTCGAAGCATCGACATCCGCGGCAAACGTGATCGGATTTCCCGCCATATCGAGCACTGGATTTCCGTTCGAGTCGGTCATCGCAAGTCCGTTCTCGGTTACTGAAACATAAAAGTTACCATTTCTCGTATATCCTGTCGTTCCGTCGTTGAGCTGGATCATGAAAAATCCCTCGCCCTGGATCGCGTAATCAAACGCCCCACTTGACTCAAGCAGCGGCCCCTGTGTAAAATCGGTGACGATCGCTGCCGGCCGCACGCCGAGGCCGACCTGTGCCCCTACCGGTTTCGGTGCCCCTGTACTGTCATAAGACTTTCTCTGCAGCGTCTGGTAGATCAGCGATTTGAAATTGACCGCTTCTGTTTTATAGCCTGTCGAGTTGATGTTTGACAGATTGTTTGCCACGGTGTCCAAATTTGTCTGCTGGGCGATCATACCTGTTGCCGCCGTCCAAAGTGAACGCATCATATCTGTTTCCTCCAATCATTCATTTCCTATCTAAAACACACGGTGAAACCGCTATCAGCCGAGCTTTCCTACTGAATTGACCGCTTTATCCATCATGCCGTCCATCGCCCGGATCATTTTCTGATTGGCTTCGTATGCTCTCGTTATAGTAATCATATCGACCATTTCCGATACAACATTAACATTTGATTGCTCCGTATATCCCTGAATGACCGATGCCGTCGAGGCGATCTCCCTCGCTCCGTCCACGGTCGTATATAAATTATCCCCTAATTTTACGAGATAATCGTAATCCTCAAAGTCTGTGACCTGCAGCTGGTCGACAACAGCGCCGTCTGCCATGATCGTTCCCTCTTTGTCAATGGAAATGCTCTTCGCCTCCGGATCGATCTTGATATCGCCGCCTTTTCCCTGCACCCTGTTCCCTTCGGTATCCACGAGATAGCCGTCCTTCGTTACCTGGAAACTGCCGTCCCTCGTGTACCTCGTCGTGGTCTGTCCCTTGCTGTCCGTGTGGTGGATCGTAAAAAATCCGTTGCCGCTCAGCGCCACATCAAACGTCCCGCCGGTATCCCGCAGGGATCCCTGGGTGTAGTCCGTATAAACTTCGCCGACTTTTACGCCTAAACTCATCGTACCAATCGCCTGATTGTGATATGCCTGGGATCCGTCCCTGATTTTCAGCGTTAATAACTGATCAAATGACTGACTGCTGACGCTGTCAGCTTTGTATCCATACGTGTCCGCATTTGCCAGATTATTTGACACGACATCCAATCGCTTCTGCTCGTTGACCATCCCTGTCCAAGCAGTATAAAGACCTCTTAACATATGTTCCTCCAATCCAACGTATAAAACTGTGTCATTTTTATCGTTTTCATCTATCTCATCCCTCGCTGAACTTCTCCCGGAGTCTTCCGAACCTCGTCAAAACTCTCGAACTTCTCCGACCTCTTCTGAACCCCGCCGGGCCTTTACCCGGACTTCGTCAGGCCTCTCCCGAAGTCCCGCTCAGGAATTCCACATATTTTCCAGTGCCGACCGCTACTGCCGTCATCGGCTCCTCTGCCGTCATCGTCGTGATCCCCGTCTTACTCTCGATCAGTTCTTCCAGCCCGTACAAAAGGCTGCCTCCTCCGGTGAGCACGATACCCCGGTCCGCGATATCGGCGGCCAGTTCAGGCGGCGTCTTCTCCAGTACGCTGTGGACGGCATCGACGATCTGCAGCGTCGTGTCCTTCAGCGCTTCCTCTGTCTCTTTGGAAGTGACCGTGATCGTCTTTGGCAGTCCCGTCACAAGGTTCCGCCCGCGGACATCCACCTGCTCCACTTCGGGACGCGGATAGGCCGACCCGATGCGGATCTTGATATCCTCCGCCGTCCTCTCGCCGATCAGGAGATTGTGCTTCTTTCTCATATATCTGACAATGGCATCATCGAAATCGTCGCCAGCAATTTTAATGGACGTGCTGACCACCGTCCCCCCTAGTGAGATCACCGCGATATCCGACGTTCCGCCGCCGATATCTACGATCATATTGCCGCACGGCCTCGCGATGTCGATCCCGGCTCCGATGGCTGCCGCGATCGGCTCCTCGATGATCTTCACATCCCGCGCGCCCGCCTGGAACGCGGCATCTTCTACCGCTTTGCGCTCCACCTCAGTGACGCCGCTCGGCACGCATATACTGATCAGCGGTTTACGGAACCGCTGCTTTCCTACGGCTTTCTGGATAAAATATTTCAGCATCTTTTCCGTAACGGTATAATCCGAGATCACACCCTGGCGCAGCGGACGCACTGCTACGATGTTGCCCGGCGTACGGCCAAGCATGAGCCTTGCCTCTTCCCCGATTGCTTTAATCCTGTTCGTATCCCTGTCAAAAGCAACTACGCTAGGCTCTTTGAGCACAACACCCTTTTCCTTCACATAGACCAGGATGCTGGCCGTACCTAAATCTATTCCAATGTCCATGAACTTTCTCCTTTCCTTTCTTCCCCGATTTCGTATATGAAAACCATTCTTCTGTCCTTGCTGTCATGATTCAAAAACAAACCCACTCCATTCTATTATAAACCCATTCTCATTTTTTTCAAATGTTTTTTACACATTTAACATATAATTCACAATTTGCCCGGGGTTTTTGTGCTCCACTTCTTCCAGTCAAGTGCGCCGGCGCTTATTTTCACTGTCACTTAGTTTTCGCAGCCTGAAGCATGATCGCGCATTCCACGCGCTTGCGCTGCAGCTGACAGCCGATCTCATACGGTTTGTTCACATCGTGGTGCATATGGTACGCGTTCGCCGCACAGCCGCCGCTGCAGAAAAATTTGGCAAAACAATGGCGGCACTCCTCTTTTGCGTATACATTACACAGTTTAAATTTTTCGCAAATATCATTCCTGACAATGCCATCTTCCACATTTCCCAAAAGAAATTCTTCATTTCCCACAAACTGATGGCACGGGTACAGGTCGCCCTGCGGCGTGACCGCCAGGTATTCCACGCCCGATCCGCACCCGGAAAGACGCTTGTACACGCACGGTCCTCCCGTCAGGTCGATCATATAGTGGAAAAACTGAAAGCCCCGGCCCTCTTTTTCCCTTTTCAGCATTTCTTTTGCCAGCCTGTCATAGCCTTCACAGATGACGGGGACATCTTCCTCACGGATCGCGTACGGCTCGTCCGGCCCCGCCACGACGGGCTCTACCGAAATCTGCTCAAACCCCTCGTCAGCCAGATGGAGCACATCTTCTACGAAATCCAGGTTCTCGCGGGTGAATGTCCCGCGCACATAGTAGCGCTTCTGCCCGCGTCTTCTGGCAACTTCCTTAAATTTGTCAATGATCCGGTCGTAACTGCCCGATCCGTCCTTGGCCGGGCGCATGCGGTCGTGCACTTCCTTCCGGCCGTCGATGCTCAGAACGATATTGTCCATCTCGCGGTCGGCAAATTCCATGATCTCCTCATCCAGCAGAACGCCGTTCGTCGTCAGCGTAAAGCGAAAATGCTTATCATGCGTCTTTTCCAGTTCCCGTCCGTACGCCACGAGCTGCTTCACGACATCAAAATTCATGAGCGGCTCCCCGCCGAAAAAGTCCACTTCCAGGTTTTTGCGGCTGCCCGAGTTCTCCACCAGAAAATCAAGCGCCTTTTTCCCCACCTCGAAACTCATGAGCGCGCGGTCGCCGTGGTACTCGCCTTCCCCGGCAAAGCAGTAGCGGCACGAGAGATTGCAGGCGTGGGCGATATGGAGGCAGAGCGCCTTGACTACCGTACTGCGCTTCTTAAAATCGATCACGCCTTCTTTGTAAGTGTCTTCGGTAAACAGCGTCCCTTCCGCGATCAATTGCTCGATATCCTGATACAGTTCCTCGAGTTCCTTTTCGTCCACGCCGTCCGCTTTGTACTTCGCGCAGATCGATTCCGTAATTTCCGATCGTTCTTTTTTATCATACATTTCGATCACATCGTACGCCACTTTATCGACCAGATGGATCGATCCGCTGTTTACATCTAAAACTATATTATAACCATTATTTTTATATTGATAAACCATTTTTTCCCTCTTTCAGAAAGAAAGGACTACGCCCAACCTAATGGTCGGGCAAGCCCTCCACTTCGAACATACCTATGTAACTTACTTGTTCTCACAACTCTGGTTTCCCACCGTGCACGATGTCTTGCACGCAGACTGGCACGATGTCTGGCACTCGCCGCATCCGCCTTTCTTTACCGTATCCTTTAAATTCTTCGTGGTAAGTGTCTGTATCCGTTTCATCACTATTCTTCCTTTCTGATTCGTAATGGTTTTAGTATAACATAGGAAATATTTTTTTTCAACCTCAAACAAAAAATTAGCAGCCTCATTTTATCCCCGACCGTATCATCCCGCCCAGCATCCCTGAAAATACGCAGATCAGAAAAGCCGTCAGCATGCCCGGCATCTGCGACGCGATGCTCTGGTTCCAGACCGCGCTCACCACATAGGCAATCGCAAAATACACAACCCCCAGCAGGATTCCTCCCAGATATTTTTTCTGCATCAGGCACCCGCTGAAAATAAATCCCCCGATCAGGCACGAGAGGACATACGTCGCCAGAATCCCGCTGTTCGCCCCTGTCATCGACACTTTACACTTATACATGATAAAAGAAAGTACGAGCAGCATGACCGCCGTCAGAACATAGGCAACCGTTATGCTCTGTACCATTTTGACCACTTTCCCTTTATTTCCCATTTTCCACCATCCCCCATTCAGATCACAAAATTTTCTCTCTTTTTACTATATGACCCTTACAATTCTTTTATTCCTGTGGTATAATGTGTTCCAGAAAACCGATACAGGATCGGGGTGCGATAATGGGACCGGGATCAGACGAAAAATATTTGAATGGAGAATACAGGTATGAGATACATTGACTTACATGTGCATTCAAACTGTTCCGACGGGACATTTACTCCCGAAGAACTCGTGATGAAAGGAATCCAGAGCGACCTCGTGGCCTTCGCCCTCACCGACCACGACACGGTCGAAGGCGTCGAGCGCGCCATACAAAAGGCCGAAGAATTAGAAAACCACATCCAGGTCATCCCCGGCGTCGAACTGTCCTGCCAGTATGAGATCAAGACGGGCGAAGGCGTGCGGACCGGGCGGAATGTGGAAATCCACATCCTCGGATACCAGATCGACTACCACGACCCCACTCTCGTTGCCACGCTGACGCGTGTGGCAAAGGAACGGGACAACCGGAACATCAAAATGTGTGAAAACCTTCATAACGCCGGATACCCGATCAGCTACGAAGAGCTGACGGAAAAGTTCGGGGATATGATCATCACGAGGGCGCATTTCGCCAAACTGTTACTGGAAAACGGCGGCGTTCCCTCAATGGACGCCGCGTTCCGCATCTGTCTGGCGATCGACAGCCCCTATTTTGTGAACCGGGAATACCTGACGCCGGAAGGCGCCATTACCCTGATCAAAAATGCCGGCGGCATACCGGTACTCGCCCATCCGCTGCTGTATAAGCTGTCCGTCAGCGAGATCCGCGCGATGCTGCGCACGCTGAAAGGCTACGGCATCCGCGGGATCGAGGCGCTGTATTCGCGCAACCACGGCACCGATGAGGCATTTGTGCGAAAACTCGCCGCTGAATTTGACCTGTTCATCACCGGCGGCTCCGATTTCCACGGGGACAATAAGCCGGATATCGAGATGGGCAGCGGGACGGGGAATCTGCGCATTCCTGTTATGTTATTGGAAAATCTGAAATAAACGCCGGCGCAATTTTTTGCGGACTAGCGCAGCTTCTCCATCTGCCGGATCATCTCTTCGGCCGCCTCCGTTATATTTTTGGCGCCGAGTACGGCGGATACGACCGCGACGCCGTCCACTCCCGTCCCCGCCAGCCGCGGCATGTTTTCCGGCTTGACGCCGCCGATGGCGACGATCGGTATTTTTACTGTTTTTCTTATTTTCACCAGTTCGTCATAGGATACACGGTGGGTATCGGCTTTCGTGGCCGTGCCGAACACATCGCCGACTCCGATATAGTCGGCGCCGTCTTTCTGCGCCCGCAGGGCAAGTTCCGCGTTGTAGGCGGATACCCCGATGATCTTATGCTTTCCCAGCATTTCCCGCGCCACGCTGGCCGGGATATCTTTTTGTCCGAGATGGACGCCGTCCGCGTCGACCGCCATCGCGATATCGATCCTGTCGTTGATGATCAGCGGGATCTCGTACGCGTCCGTCACCTCTTTTACGCCGTGGGCGATGCGCAGAAATTCCTTCCCCAGACAATTTTTCTCCCGCAGCTGTACGATCGTCACACCGCCTTTGATCGCCAGTTCCACCCCCTCCTCGATTGAATCCGAGCTCATCAGTTCCCGGTCGGTACAAAGATAAAGGGAATAATCCACTTTTGGTTTCATGCCTTCCTCCATTTCCTTTTCCTATTGCTCCTGTAACACTTCCTCGATCTCCTGCGCGTATTCCGGACTCTTCTGCCGGATGCGCTCCAATTCCCCCAGAAAATCCTGCATGATCCCATTGTTGTAGTCAATCTGCTCACGCAGCTTCTGCCGCCGCTCGTTCAGGCTGTGCCTGACTTCCACCATTTCCTTCGGCTCCACGAGCGCGTCCGCCTGATGGGACCAGATGCTCTTGTCTTTGACGCCAAGCGCGTCCAGCTCGCGGATGAGGATCTCATTCTTTTCGTTGAGAAGGAACGCGTCCTCCCGCTCCTTCGCCCATTCCCGCTTCGCTTTGCGGTACTGGTCGTACACAAATTCGAGTTCCGTCGCGTTGCGCACTTTATATTTGCTGCACATATAGTCGATCGTCCTCGTATTGTTTACATACTTGATCTTCGTGCGGTTGGCAAGCGCGATCGCGCGGTTGCATTTGCGCTCGGTAATGACCATATCCGTGCGGTTCTTCCTCGATTCGATGACGATGACGAGCAGCACGACAAAAGCAAATGCCGCCGTCGCCAGAAATGGCACCTGGATATTTACCTGAAATACGAAAAAGATCGTGAGGATCAGCAGGCCGAACATCGCCAGTATCCCGCTCAGTGCCTTGCTGACGAGACGGAGCGTCCCCTGCCGCCGGATAATGTCGCGCTTTTCGCTGAGGAGGATCCTCTTTTCGCTGTCGAGTTGGCGCATATCATGTTTAATCTTGATTTGATAATCTTCGTATTCTTTCATATTCGCCACGTCTTTTGCGACTTTGGGCTCGAAGCGCTCCATCGCGGCTTTCTGGGCGTCGTTAAACTTATACTTGCGCCGTTTCAGGTTCTCCCGCTCCCTCGTAAGCTCCACGATCGCCTGCGCCGCCTCCATAAGTTCCTTCTTCTCCTCGGGCAGCGCCTGGTCGATCAGCTGGATGTCCTTGAGATACGAAGTCACCTGCCCATACTCCGCCTTGATGTCCCCGTTCTGCCGCTTCGCCTCGCGGATGCCCTCGTAGAGCCTTTTAATATAATCCAGGCGCAGCATTTTATTGTTCAGGTCCACGCTGATCTTTTCGAGAACGACCTTTTCCTTCGACAGCTCCGGCGCTCCGTCCCCATCGGCCCGTTCCTGCCCGCCGTCCAGCCCCTCATCCGCTAAGCGGAGGTCTTCTTTTTTCCTTCTCTTTCCAAACAACCGAAACTTC
>CAJTZN010000002.1:0-101619 GCA_910584065.1 uncultured Eubacterium sp. | reverse complement strand
ATTTTTCCTCCATTCGCGCGCCCTCATCCGTATCCAGATAAGATGCCCGCAGTTCATTTTTGCATGTATCAATAAAGGCAAACTCTTCTCTTTCCAAACAACCGAAACTTCATTTTTCCTCCATTCGCGCGCCCTCATCCGTATCCAGATAAGATGCCCGCAGTTCGTTTTTGCATCTATCAATAAAGGCAAACTCTTCTTCCCCAAGCCTGCACATGTCTTTTGCTTTTCTATAATCCTCTTTTAATTTATCACTCTCTTCCGGACTCTTGCCAAACGCCGCGCACTCTTTTTCAAACAATTCCTCTTTTTCATCGAGCAACAGCGTGTACAGATACTGATTGAGCGACTTCTCGCGGTGATTTCTCGCGTATGCCTCCTGAAACCCCCTCGCTGCCTCCTGAAACGACGACACAAAAAACAGGGCGACTGCCTGATTGTGCAGCAGATCCCCGTATTCCTCCGCCGTGAAACTGCCCGCCATCTCCCCGCAGAGCAGCTTCTTGTACTCCTGCAGGCTCTTTCCATATTTTCCGGCGCTCAGGTAAGTATCCGCCTGGATCCTGCTCTTCTGGTGCAGCGGCAGGTGCGAAATCTTTCCCATGACGCCCACGAGTTCCCTGACCTCTTCCTCCCGGTAATAATCACACGAACAGAGCAGGGTGACGACGAGATCCTTCACGTCGTGGCGGCGCTCGATCAGCCCTTTCATCTTTTCTGCCAGCGCCTCCTGATGCACCTGTTCCGAGAGCCACACCGTGAGCCGCTCATCAAAAAACTGTTCCGTCACGCTGTAAATGTTATTGTATATATAATAGCACAATTCCTCGAGGGAATACACCGGCACCTCGGAAACCGGGATAATATACGGCACTTTTGCCAGATCCCCTTTGCATACGATAAACATAGCCTGTTCCTTTCTCAATACGATGATGCCACGGATTGCTCCGTCGTTTCACAACTCCCGCAATCCTTCCAACATCATAACATGATCGTCTCTTCCCAGATCCGGTATGAGGACGGGAAAAATTCCCCGAAGCCCTTGTCCCGGATCGTTATGATACACCGGTCCGCGCCGGCGAAGCGGATTCGCATGCCAATCCGCGCCTTCCGTTCGGTGCGGCCCCAGATGCCCTCCATCGGAATAAAATGGACGGTCTTTTCCCTGGTGATGGCGTTTTTTATATGCAGTTCCAGCTCATGGTCGCCATCGGGGATCAGATCCAGTTCCTCGTCGATCTGGTACCAGAGCGTCCCCGCTTTCGCCAGCACGAGCTCCTGTTCTCTGGCGTCGGTATAAACCTGCATCGTAATGTAGGAAGAAACCGCGTCCTCCCCGAGATAAACGAACGGATCGATCTTCTTTTCGCCGCCTGCCTCTCCGGCCATATAGCAGGCACCGCACACGTGGAGATTATCACCTTTAAACAGATGTCTGCCGATGCAGAGGCGCTTCATCACGCCGTCGGCAAAGCCGTCCGCGAATCCCTCCCCGGTCATGTACAGACTCGTGATGATCTGCCCGTGGATCGCCCCCTGCACCATCCCCTCAAAAATGGAGGCTTTTTCCTCTTCATCGTGCTCGTCCCCAGTGAGGAGCTCCACATAATCGTGGTAATCCTTTTCCAGCACCCAGACGAGCGCCGGCCGCCTCGAGCGGTCCATCTGCATCTGATAATAGAGAAGCTTGTCCTTCTGAAACTCAAACATGCCCACCTGGTTCACCCACAGTTCTTTTCGCTGGCTCATGACATAATAGATATAGCTCTGGCTGCGGTCAACGACGAGCGCGCGGTCTTTGTCGATCCCCAGCTTCTCCAGCGCGCGGAACACCACGGAAATAAACCAGTAATCCTGATATTCCGCCGACACCACGAGCTTTTTGATCGATTCCCGCGGATATTTTTTCTTCGTCAGCGACAATGTTCTGCGAAAAAACGCGGCCAGTATATTGACGGGATCGGATTCCCGCCCCTCGACGTACACCGGCTCCTGCCTGGCGATCCTGTGGAGGAACCCGACGACTTTCTCTTCCGAACCGGGCACGGTCACGGCAGTCTCAATATACGTCGTGTCCTCCCCGTCCGCGCCTTTTACTTCCAGCACTTCCGGCCCGGCCTGCGATGGGCCCCACACGGCAATCTGCGTCACGTCATCGCGCAGATCCAAACCCACATACAATTTTCGCTGGCTCATACAATCAATCACCTTTCCTCTTCCATCGGTTTTAGCAGCGCCTCCGCCATCTGGTGGCGGGATTTATAGCGAGCCACCAGTCGGTCAAACTCCTGCTTGTCGCCGCGCTCCCTGGCCGCAAGCATCTGCTCCACGAGTCCGTAAAAAGCCGAATCGGAAGCTCCTTCCTTTCGCTCCTTTTCCAGAACCCCCTGAACGGCAGGCTCCGGCGCGCTCCCCGCATAGACGCGGTACGGAATGCGCTCGCCCCGGAATAATAGCGTTTCGAACACATAAATATCCGTAAACACCTGTCTCATCGGATACGCAGCCGTTCCTCCCGGTTCATCCAGCTCGATGTACACGTCGCCCGGCGAGGATGTACAGCACTGGACGATCCCGCTGTTCTCGATCTCAAACGGCACCTCGATCTTTCCCACAAACTGTGTCATAAAATCCAGCACCTGCCCCTTCGACACGCACTGTGACAAATGGTAGCCGATATATTCGCGTTCCGCCTCGGTATACGCTTCTTTCTGCGAGTAATATTTGAGCATCGCAAGTACTACCGCCTCGTTCTCCTCGGAAAGGCCTTTCTTCTGTATGAGCTTTCGCGCGCCGTCAAACATCCCGCATGTTCCCACGAGATATCGATACGTCCAGTGCAGAAGAAACGCTTTCGCAAGCATGCGGTTTGCCCCGTATTCATAGTAATCGAGAAAAACGTCGGCGTATTTTTCCGGATCATCGGAAACAAACAGCGCCTGTCCGAGCAGACGCTCCGTCGCCCCGTCGTCCGCGATCGCCTGCCGTTTCACGGCGTCGCGGTAAATATCGCGCAGATGCGCGGTACTCCCCACATAGTAATCCGCCAGATACGACAATGTCTTTTCGTTGCTCACGCCGTTCCGGTAAAGAAAATCGCACAACCGCATATGATACGTCTGAAATTTGCCGTTATTCTCCTCCAGCTTCCAGGTAATCAAAAGCAGAATTAACTTTTTGCTCGCACTCGTCAGCCGGTATTTGCGCAGCACCTCCAGCGCCTCGTCATTCATGCGGTGCTGAATCATTGTCTGCAGGATACCAATCTGTTTTTCCTCCTCGACGTAAGGGAAGGGAATGCTGCGGATCACTTCCTCCAACAGCTTGTCCTCCCCGATCGAGCGGTAATATTCATACAGCACGAGAAGCGCCTGGCAACGGTACTCCTCCCCGGGAATGTCTTTTCGTATCATCGTGTGGAGAATGATGGCGTCCCTCGCGCTCGTCTCCTTTTTCTCCACCGCCCTGGAAAACAGGTGCAGCAAAAGAACCGGGTGGTCGGAACCGTTCTCATAGCACGTCTCGGCAAGAAAATCGAGCGCCAGCAGCTTCTCCATCTCATATGGAACCGTTCCCGTATGGTAAAACCCGCGCTTGTCCTCGAAATACAGTCTCGCGTGCGGCGTCCCGATACTGACCCACGCCTCCCCGTTGACGAGATTGTACTTCGTCGCGCCGCCGCCCTCGTCGTGCACGACGACGACCCTCTCCATATTCCGGTTTTTGCAGGTCACATGGTGGGTAAATAAAATGTACGGCAGATCTAACGCCGCCTGCCCCCGAATCTCCCCCGGCGTCAGGCACGCCTCATATAAAAGTGCCAGCTCGGCACTGATCTTGCGGCTGTGGAGCTGTCCGAGCGCAAACTCCCGGATGATACTTTCATATGCCTCAAAATACTGGGGATGCTCGTCCCGGTTCCTGACGATGCTCGCATAAAAGGAAGTCTTGACCGGATCCCTCAGATGGTTTTCATATTTGAAAAAGGAAATAACGGTGGCAAGCGCCTGGTCCATATCCTCCTTCTTCATCGAATACATGTAATACTCAAACAGATCGGTGAGCCGCAGCGACTGCTCCACCCCGAGCTGAAACCACTTAAAATAGCGTGGTCCCTGCTTCTCCGAACGGATCAGCAGCGCGCATATGCTCTGGAGCGTGTCCTTATTGCCATACATATCGTAACATCTCGTCAAAAGCTTAAAAAGCGCCGGCGTGCACCGCTTTTTCCTCGATGCCAGAAATGAAACGGCGATCACGAGATGTCCTGTCATTAAATCGTGTTTTAACGCAAACTGCAGCGCGCCCGTCGTCTTCTCATCCAGCCGCTTCAGAAGATCCGGTTCCTGCAGGATCAGCATAACGCGGTACAGGTGGAGATACGGGCTCGAATATCCTTCTTCCCACAACGTATCCAGTTCCTCGATAAAACCGACCGCATCCCCCTCATAACAGCCGAGCCGTTCGAGAAGAACGAGCAGCCGCCAGTGGCGGTATCCGCTGCCATAGAAAAATTTCAGTCTGGTAATGAGTTCCTCCCGCTCTTCCTCCGAGCCCCCCATTTTCACTTTCAGATATGAAAACAACAGATAGCGGTATACCTTGTCCGCGCTGTCCCCGGTTTTGGGCGGCTCCAGCCCGTCCACCGCCGCGCGGAACAAATTCATCCCCACCTCGTTTTTCGTCATATAACTGACGTATCCCTCGTAAACCATGCTGTCCCCGCCGCACAACTCCACGATCCTCTCCTTCTCACTTGTCAGGAGTGAAACCCAGGACTCTTTGTAACTGCTGTTCAGCATATAGCGGATATGCCCGTGCACGAGCGCAGCCGTCAGCTTTTTCCCCGCCAGCCGCTTTTTCCGCTGCTCCGCTCCCTTCGTGCCGTGAACGCGCACCGCCACTTCCAGCCGCTGGTAGACATTTTCCAGCACGATCCGGCAGCGGTGCCGGCCGGGAAGCACGCGGGCAGCGTGAATGCGAAATGAGATCGACGCCTGATCCTCCGAAAAATCGAAGTCTTGCAGATGATCTTTGTCCAACGTCAGAAAGGCCCGGTCCGACTCCAGCCGGATCCCCGTCATCCCCCAGCCGTCCTTAACGACCAGGATCTCGCCGCTTACGTCTTCTTTCTCGACACGGTACACGAGCTGTTTCTTATTCACCATGAACTGCACGGTCTTCTTATCCCCGCGCGCCGCCAGAAATTCCTCCAGCGCCTGCTTTTTCGAATTCTTTTTTGTTAAATACTGATATAATCTTTTGTCGCCCATCTCAGAAAGATACAGCTTGCAGAATTTATTGTGATAAAAAAGGGACACCGCCTCTTCAAAATGTTCCTGCGCATAGCGGACAAACGCCGCGTACGACTGCACCTCCCCGGTGACTCCCTGCAAATAGCGCCCTGTCACTGTAATGCGGTAAGGCAGCGCATGCTCGCCGCAGTCCGTAATGACTGTGATCGTCCCCTCCAGCACATCGCCCGGCTTCCTCGTCCCGGCGTGCGCGTTCACGGTGATCTCATTGTCCTTTCCATCGAAGACTGGAAGAAAACCGATATCAAATTCATCGACAGCGCTAAATCCTTTGATTTTCGTATTCGCCGCGTTTCTCACATGAAAAACACCAGCCGCTTCCCCGCCTTCCGGCACTTCAAATTCCAATCGTTCCGGTGACACGACGATCTCCGGCTGCTCATAGGCGAAATTGCCCTGCGCAAGTGACATGACCTTTTCCTTCATTACTTCCTCCATCTGTTGTTACGGTGTTTGTTCGATTTTTTTGATCAGGGCTTCGAGCAGGCGCTCCTCCATCGCGCGGCACCCCTCGAGATGGTACGATTTCACCAGTTTCAGCGCCTGAACCGCAATCTGCAGCGCCGCGCCTTTATCTCCCTGCACAAAAAAGAGCCAGTAGGCAAAAGCCCTTTTCGCATTGACGTCCTCCCGGCCATCCAGCTTCTCGAGAAACGGTTTCCCGTAATATTTAGCCTTCCCCTCATTCGGCACGATAATGACATGATAGAAAACAAATTCACACAGCACGTTCAGTTCCGACTGCATCCACTTCTCCGGCACATACTTTTCCAACTCGTCCATAATCTTTTTCACGCCCTCGTATTCGCCCCGGTCCAAAAAATGATAATAGCACATGAGCAGATACTTTTTCACAATGGCGCTGTCCGTCAGGTTCCCGGTGCCCGGCGCCCACTGAATCTGCAAGCTGCCCGGCGCCTGCCCCGCCGTAACCGCCGCGATGCACCTCTCGTACTCCCGCCGCATGATGCCTGCCGCGCCGCTGCCGGCCTTTTTTTTCTGGCTGACACAGAGCTGGAAAAACAAAACGAGCGTATACACCGCCATGACGACGGCCATCACCTGCGTCATCGCGTTCTTCGGCATGATTTCAGTGCCGTAGAGCTGGAACCACACCGTCTCCGTAAAAAAGAGCGCGGCCGCCATCGAAAAAGCGCCATAGATCAGGTTCCTCATCTTCGTATATCTGGTATCCAGCATATTGCAGCTGATAAAGGGCTGCGGGTCACACAGCCCGAACGAAAGTCCCTTTTGCCCTGTCCCGGTCCGGCGCGCGACACGGATCATGAAAAAAACAAACTCATCAAAACGAAACCGCAGCACCGCCCCCACGATCAGTTTCCCCAACGCGGCGGCCAGTCCCACAATCACATATCCGGCAGCGGCTCCGCCCGCCGCCATAAAAAAATCTGCTACCATACTCATCTGCCCCGCCTTCCTCTCAGGTGCTCCTTTTCATAGTGATCCCTTTCCCTATAATTGTATATAAATTACGGCATTTTGTAAATAGAAAGTTTTTCTCCGTCTACAGACCGCCCATCTGCGCGAGCCCGATCGCCACGAGAACGGCGCCGGCGAAATAGTCGCAGAAGCGGCCGCTGCGGATCCTCTTCTCCGCCAGCACGAGAAACAAAAAAGTCAGCACCCCCGCGACAAACGGAAACGCGTAGGCCGCCGCCCCCATCGTGCAGAGGCTCAGACCCGCACAGAACGAATCGGAAGCGAGCACGCCGCCCAATACGACCCCCTCGAGCGGTTCGATCGTTTTCGACGCGTCCGTGTCATAATTTCTCCCCTTTTTCCCCGTGATCACACTCCAAAGCGTCCTCCCGCCGATGAAAACGAGCACGGCACCGCCGGCCATCTGGATATAAAACGGATCGATCACGCGCCCGAGGCCGTCGCCGAGCAGTACCGCCACGAGAGACGTAATGCCGGAAATAAAGGCGACGATCCCCTTCGTCGTCCAGGGGATCTTTATGTCCGCCGCCTCATACGCCGCCCCCAGCGCCCATGAATCCATGCTTCCCGATAATCCGAGCAAAATGATTTTGAGCATTTTTATCATTTTCTCCTAAAATATGACTTATTTTTATCCTATGATTCGCCATATCAGAAGGTTCTTCGTAGCATAAATCCTCTATTCCCATCATAAAAATGATGTAACGAAAAAATTAGGACAATTGATATGAAAAAAACGACGGAATGGTACCAGAGCAGCCTGTCCGTGCTCGAACAGCAGCTCCAGACCGACAGCGGACGCGGCCTGAGCGGGAAACGAGCCGGCTCGCTGCTAAATAAATACGGAAAAAACCAGCTTGTCCAAAAGAAGCAGGACAGCATACTGAAAAACTTTTTTGACCAGTTTAAGGACTTTATGATCATCACGCTGCTGATCGCGGCCGCCATTTCGTTCGGGGTCTCCTGGCTGGAACATCAGGTGGATTTCATCGAACCCGCCATCATACTGGCTATCATTATCATCAACGCCATTTTGGGCGTCGTCCAGGAAGCAAAAGCCAGGCATTCCCTGGAAGCGCTGAAAAATCTATCCGCCCCGCTCGCCCTCGTCGTGCGGGACGGTGAAATGAAACAGCTCGACTCGACGCTCCTCGTCCCCGGCGACGTCATCATCCTCGAAGCCGGAAACCTCGTGCCGGCCGACGCGCGGATCATTTCCGTCATGGGACTTTCCATCGAAGAATCCACACTGACCGGAGAGACGCACCCGATCGAGAAGACCACCGCGCCGATCGCAGCCGGCGCTGTCCCCATCGCCGAGCAGAAAAATATGGCCTTTTCGGGGACGATCGTCGTGTCCGGCCACGGAAAAGCCATCGTGACGGCCACGGGCATGAACACGGAGCTCGGCCATATCGCCGGCATGATCTCCGAGGAATCGGCACCTGACACGCCGCTCCAGAAAAAGCTGAGCCATACCGGAAAAGTGCTGGGCACAGTCGCTCTCCTGATCTGCTTCGCCCTTTTTGTCATCGGCATTTTAAATAAACAGCCCGTCTTTTCAATGTTTATGACTTCCGTCAGTCTCGGCGTGGCCGCGATCCCCGAAAGCCTGCCCGCGCTCGTCACGATCATGCTCTCTCTCGGCGTCGAGCGCATGGCGAAGCGGAATGCGATCATCCGTCGGCTTCCGGCCGTGGAAACGCTCGGCAGCGCCACCGTCATCTGCTCGGACAAAACCGGCACGCTCACGGAAAACCGCATGACCGTAGCCGAAGAATACACGATGGATTCGCCGCAGAAACTGTTTACCTGCTTCGCCCTGTGCAACCACGGCATCGATCCGATGGAACAGGCTCTTCTCGAGCGAGCCGCCGGACTTTCGATCGACACGGACAGCGTGCGCCGCAAGTATCACCTCTTCGACGAGCTGCCCTTTGATTCCAAACGGAAGATGATGACGACGTTCCACGAGACCGGATCGGGCGCGCAGAGTATTACGAAGGGCGCGCCGGAGATCATCCTGAAACGGTGCAGCCACATCCTCATCGGCGGCCAGGTACGGCCGCTCACGCCAGTCCTGCGCCACGAGATCGACAACAAGGCGATGGCTTACGCCGCCGACGCCCTGCGCGTCCTGGCGATCGCCTGCCGGGATGACATCGGCAGCCATCTGCGCGGCGACAAAGCTTCCTACGAACGGGACATGACGTTTATCGGCCTGGCCGGATTTATCGACCCGCCGAGAAAAGAAGCGGAATTTGCCGTCACCAAATGCCGGCAGGCCGGCATCCGCCCGGTTATGATCACCGGCGACCACAAAGTGACGGCATCCGCGATCGCCGCCAGACTCGGGATATGCAAAAGCGCCGATCAGGTCATGACCGGCGCCGAACTGGACGGCATCACAGATACGCAATTGTCCCGCGTTATTTATAAGTACCCCGTCTTCGCGCGCGTCTCGCCCGCACACAAAGTACGGCTCGTCAAGGCGTTCCAGCACAACGGGGAAGTCGTGGCCATGACGGGCGACGGCGTGAACGATGCCCCCGCGCTGCAAAAAGCGGACATCGGCTGCGCGATGGGAAAATCAGGAACGGATGTGGCGAAAAACGCCGCCGACATGATACTGATGGACGATAACTTTGCGACGATCGTCGATGCGGTAGAAGAGGGACGCGGCATTTTCCAGAATATAAAAAAAGCCGTGCATTTCCTCCTCTCATGTAACATCGGGGAGATCATGACGATCTTTCTCGCGATCCTGCTGGGGAAAGCTTCCCCGCTGCTGCCTGTCCAGCTCTTGTTCATCAATCTCGTGACGGATTCGTTCCCGGCCATCTGTCTGGGACTCGAACCGCCAGAGCGGGACATTATGAAAAAACCACCGGTCTGCGCGGCAAAGGGACTGTTCGGCGGCGGAGGCATGTTTACCATTATTGTAGAAGGCATGTTCATCGGGTCACTGGCGCTTTTCGCCTATATGCTCGGCGGGGATCAGGCCGGCAGCACGATGTGCTTTGCCGTACTGTCCCTCTCCCAGCTCGTCCACTCGCTGAACATGCGCAGTTCGAGTTCGCTGTTCCAGATCGGATTTTTTTCGAACAAAAAGCTTCTGTTCAGCGTGCTGTTATGTATCTCGATGCAGTGTGCCGTCATCACGCTTCCCGCGCTGCAGATCATATTTAAGACAACGCCCCTGACAAATATGCAGTGGCTTATGGTGGCCGTTCTCGCCCTCCTGCCGATCCCGCTGGTCGAACTGGAAAAACGGGCCGGATAAGAGCGGAAACACGGTTACGCCACAGGCCAAAAGACTATATTCCCGCAAACCGCAAAGCCATAAATCCGGCACAGAGCTCCCATTCCCGCGATTTATGGCTTTTCATCCTGTATGATCCATTCGCGGGCCAGCTTCAGAAGCACCTCCACTTCCTCCAACGTCTTCGGATGAATATGCGCCAATGCCGCGCCGGCGTCCGTTTTCCTGCCATGACCAGCCATATTATGACCAGTCATAGCATGACCAGTCATAACATGACCCGTCATAATGTAATCCGTGCTCACGCCGAGCGCCTCGGATAGATTCACTAACGTATGAGCGGAAAAACCCTTTTTATCGGTCTCGATCTCATACAAAAATTTCACCGATATTTTCGCGTTCTCGGACAATTTCTCCCGCGAATACCCCCGTTCCATTCTCAGAACCCTGACACGCGTACCTACCGATACCTCTCTCAAATCCCTCAAGTGAAACCACTCCTTGCTATGTGGACCATGCAATCCTTTTCCCAAATTATACCACTATTGTTCCGTCGCGCTCTGTATTCCCATAACGTATTGTATTTTTTCACTAATGTGACAATATTCGACACCATTCGACAAAATATGACACGGACAATGATATGAAACGCTCTCCTGTCAAAAAATCTCCCCTTCACCGCCCGTTATGATATTCTTATAGAAAGAACAAAGCGGAGCCTGACGGCAGGTTCTGGCAAAAAAAGATGGAATTCATCATGAGGAGTTCATCATGAAAGAGGAAATAAAAGAAATATTACTCAGGAAATATACAGAAAGAGAACTGGCCGGCATGCGCTATGTCTATACGTGCCTGCTGTACGAGGGCAGCAAGTTTCTCCTCCTGTATGCGATCTTTTCCCTGTTTCGTATGGATCACGAATATCTGGCGGCCATCGCCGTCTTACTCTCGATCCGCAATTTTTCAGGAGGGATTCATTTTAGCACTTACTGGGGCTGCTTCTTGTTTACATTCTTTTTCCTGTTCGGAGCGGTCTGGGCTTCCCGGACGATTGCGCTCCCGCCGCCCGCGCAAAACGCTGTCCTGCTGTCGGGGGCACTGATCCTTTTTTGCACGGGCCCGGTCACGTCCGACAACCGGCCGAAACTGACGGCCAGACAGCACCTGTTTTATAAGAGCATCGGCTGCGCGGTTACGTTCCTCTATTTTTTACTGTTTCTCTGCGAGGAAACCTTTACCTATCGAAATTTAATATTCTGGGTAATCGTTTTTCAAATACTGCAGCTGATCGCTGCGAAAATATATAAGAAAGGAGATCATCATGAAAAAAGCAACACGGAATGCACTCGTGTCCCTTTGTAGTCTTGCGATGCTGTTCACCCCCTTTTTCCACTGCAGAGGGTCGAGCCTCCTCTTTTTCGGGGAGCCGAAACATCCAGACATAACATAAAAAGGAAACAGAATTTCACCGCCCGGTGAAATTCTGCTTTTTTACACAGGAAAGCGCACGCGGATATAAAAACAATTTCTCCCGTTCCTGCTCTCGTTACCCGCATCAATACTTCCTCTATATTTTTTTACGATCTTCTTTACATAATGCAGCCCGATCCCCCGGTCATTTCCCTTTGACGAATAACCATTCTCAAAAAACTTCATATAGGCGGATTGCGGGATTTTCTGATGTTCATTACTGACATGGATACAAAGGCATGTATCCTGTTGGTAGATGGACAAATATACCGTTTCATCCTTCTTGCGAAGAAGAACTTCCTCCATCGCATTATCTAGCAGATTTCCTATGATCTCGATCAGCATGACATCCGGAATCTCCAATCCCTGCAGGCTGCTGACCAGATTGAGCTGCAGGTCGATCCCCTGATCCATCGCCTCACATGTCTTCTGGTAGACGTGTCCGATCACCAGCGGCCGCTCCAACACGAGAATCCGGTTCGGCATCATGTAGTGCTGCAGGTTCTTCAATTCCCTCGCCTGCTCCCGCACGAGATCATCGTAATTGTCATACACTTCAAACAGCGAGTAGATCGCGCCGATCTGGTTCATAAATTTATGCTGCCGGCTGCGGATCAGGTCTAACAGCGCCGTGTAAGCCTCGGAATATTCCTTTCTGACCTTCATTTCATAGCGGTAGATTGAAATTTTGTACAACGCGGACAGGATGGCCAGTACCGCCAATATAAAATAAGCGCCTTCCATAAAATTCAATCCGGCTCCGCTCTTAAACAGCACGATCGTCAGAAAAACGACCCCGCCGATAACAGCGATAACCGTTAAACCGTTATTCTCTCTTAACCAGCTGAATCTTTTCAGCGGATTGAGGATTCCCCGGCGCCGCAAATAACAGCATACGGCAAGTGTCAGAAGGCCAATCATGACAGGAATATACTGCCAAAGCGAACTTCCTCCCCATATCAGATAGACCGGAACATATATTAACATTTCAAGCATACTGGCTAGAATCACCCCCAACACACAGTAAAAAATACCCTCAGGAACAGAAAAATGATAATACCAAAAAGAATTCAGTATTATCATCCCATAACAAACGAGCAGCAAAAACTCACTCACCTGAAAAAAATTAATGGCCACCATACACGCCATCACGATCATGCAGGGCAGCACCTGCTTCATAACATGATCTGTTTTTCTTTTATCGGCAAACGCGGACAGGATGACGAGTATACTGCAAAGTTCAAGCAGGCTCGCAGCCACCGCGACAGCGGCATCTAACCACACCATTCCATATACGCCTCCCTGAACTGCTTCAGCATCCTTCCACCGATGGATACTACGTCTTCCGTTCCCCGGAGATATACTTCCCTGTTCCTGAAATCAATGCTGTCAATGTACTTCGGATTTACTGCCGTACCGTACGTCGGCATGAGAAACAGCGTGTGTTTGATCTTTCGTAAAAAGTTTTTTGCCGATAAATTTGGTATGATAATCGTATCATCCACTGTATAAATATAAAGCGTCCCCCGCCGGCTGGCAAAGTAGATCACTTCATCCACATACACCATATACCCGATCCCATCGTGACGGAGCGGGATGTACTCGCGCTGTTTGTGCTTATTTCCAAAGTTGATCCCCTCGATCACTTCGGAAAGGCGCCTCTTTATAATTTCACCGTCACCGATCGGTTTTTCTATGTAATCATAACAATGTACCCGTTTCAACAACTGGGGTTCCAACCCTGATAATACCGTGATAAAAATAATCGGCGTCAGCCTGTATTTCACATTTTCCCTCATCGAATCCGCAAAAACGATGCCTGAATTATCATTCTTTCTCTGCGGTTCTAACACGATATCGATCAAAAACAGATCTACTTCCTTTTCCCACGCGCACATATAGGCGTCCGCGCGATTTCCAAAATCACAGATCTCACCGTCAGGAGCGCACGAGCGAACGATCTTCACCAGTGCCTTCCGCGTCTTCTCGTTATCTTCCAATATCAGCACTCTCATCCCTGCCACTCACCTACCCTTTTACCATCTTCCTTCGGGAATTCATCTGCCAGTGTTTTGACGAGATTGAGTGCCTGTGGTTTTAGTTTTTCATTGATCGCGCGGTAATACGCGAGCAAACGTACTTCGTCCTCTTGAAACTCATTCATTTCCATCTCAAAAAAATAGTCCGATGAGATTCCAAAATACTTCGATAGACGAACCATATCCGTATAGGAAATCTGGGCCTCGCCCGTTTCATAGCGGCTGATGCTCTGCTGGTTCATATGAAGAACATCGGCCAGCTGCGCCTGCGTCAACTCCCGCCCCATCCTCAGTTCTTTTAGTTTCTTCCCGATTGAAACATTATCTATTGGCATAGATGTACACCTCAAAACCTTTTTCTTTCATTATAATGTTTCAATAGGGGGATTTTATACACGGATTCCGTGTGTCAATACACCGATTCCGTGTTTTATTTCACTGATTGATATATTGTTGTTTCCGGCAGGATGGCCGATCCCTAGATCTGCACATCCTCCGTATAATCCACATTGTCATACCGGAAACCAAACATCTGGTAAAACTCATCCCAGAACCCTTCAATATCCGCAAGTTCCTGAACGGACTGCGAGTCGATGCCCTCCCAGACGTCCGTGATCTTCTTCTGCACGTCCGCCCTCATCTCATAATCATCCATGCGGATCCTGCCTTCTTCATCCGTCTCCACATGCCCGATCAATTTATCCAGGAACAAACGGTCCATCTGCTCGATACATCCCTCGTGCAGTCCGGCCTCCTTCATGATCCGGTAAAGCAGGGACATATAGAGCGGCACGATCGGGATGGCGGCGCTCGACTGCGTCACAAGCGCTTTGTTCACGGAAATATACGCTTTCAGTCCAATGTCCGCAAATTCTTTCGTCAGCTGCACCGACGTATCATAGAGATGCTTCTTCGCCTGCCCGATCGAACCCTCCTTATAGATCGGATGTGTCACAACCGGCCCGATATAGGAATAAGCAAGCGTGACAGCGCCCTGTTTGATGACGCCGGCATCGTGGAGCGCGCGGATCCAGTCCTTCCAGTCCTCGCCACCCATGACCTGCACGGTCGCCTGGATCTCATCGTCATTCGCCGCCGGGACAGTCACTTCTTTGATCTCATTGGTCCGCAGGTCGATCGTCTTATTCGTAAACGGTTCCCCCACAGTCTTCAAAACAGACGAAACCACCGTTCCATCCGGCATCGTGCGCCTCGGAGCCGCCATGCTGTAAACGATCAGATCGACCTGCCCGAAGTCCTCCTTGATGCACTGGATCACCTGCTCCTTCATTTCCGTGGAAAAGCCGTCGCCGTTAAACGATTTCGCGTAATAGCCGTCTTCCTTCGCAAAAGCTTCAAATGCCGCCGTGTTGTACCAGCCGGCGGTCGCCGTACGCTTTCCATTGGACTCCTTCTCAAAAGCAACTCCGATCGTGTCCGCGCCATACCCATATGTAACAGCAATGCGGGAAGCCAGCCCGTATCCGGTCGAAGATCCGATCACAAGCACCTTCTTCGGCACCTTGGACGGAACTTGTGCCCCCTCCCGGTATTGTTTCGTACACTCGATCTGTCTGCGGACACTCTCCTCACAGCCTTTCGGATGTGCCGTCGTACAGATAAATCCTTTTACTTTTGGCTCTACTACCATCTCGTTACTCCTTCCTGTGCCTGCGCACAACAAAATAATGTCGGGGTTATCCCCTACCAAATCGCCCTAAATGATGTTGGGGTCAAAAGGGACTTTGCCCCCAACGGATGCCCCAGATTGCTCCGTTCTCCCGCCTGGCATCACAAGATCACATAAAACAGGATCATGAAAAAGTGAAGCACGCTCCCCGCGATGACAAACAAATGAAACAGGGAGTGCATGTACTTTTTCCGTTTCCCGATGCCATATAGCACCGCGCCGATCGTATAGGCCACGCCGCCCGTCAAAAGAAATGTCATGCCGCCCACGCCGAGCAGCTCGATCGTCGGCCGGATGAAAAACACGATACACCATCCCATCCCCAGATAGCAGATCATCGCCAGTTTTTTATACTTTTCCAGATCGATCGCCGTCAATGTAGCCGCCGTAAAACAGCACGCCCACACGATGCCAAACACGACAAACCCGATGACGGGATGCTCGACCCTAAGCCCCGCCAGCGTGATCGGCGTATACGTCCCCGCGATGAGAAAATAGATCGTGCAGTGGTCAATGACCTGAAATACCTTTTTCGCCATCTCCGACGTCAATCCGTGGTAAATGCTGGACATCGTATAGAGTAGGACCATCGTCGCCCCATAAATTGCCGAAGCAACGACGCTCCACGCATCACCTTTGAGCGCGGAACAGACGACGCACAAAACAAGCGCCGCCACCGCCAAAGCCCCTCCCACAATATGGGAAACCATATTAAAAATTTCTTCCCCCCGTGTGTAAAACGGAAGATCCCTATCTTTCAAACGAGTTCGTTTCATAACAATTCTCTCTTTCTCTCCCCGTATTACCGCCCTTCCTCTGACAACAAGTGAAATAACGCCGTCTTATAAATGAGAACAAGCCGGACATCCCGGTCACAGTAACGGTTTGTCACATACTCCGTCAGCTTGAACAAATACAGCACCATTAAAATGCCCATTGCCGTCACTTTCACTTCCAGCATCGCCGGCATCAGCGTCAGCGCCAGGATACCGACGACAAATCCTGCCGTGATATAAAAGAAGATCTGGCTGATCTTAACGGAAAGCTGGACGGTCCGTAAGAGATTCAGGAGCCGGTCACTGAGATACTCCTCGGAACTCTGGTTGAGATTGAGGTAAATATCGCAGAAAATGTCCATGCACTCTTTCCGGTCTAACTTATTACAGTAAGTTTTATATTTATTTCTCCCAAATTCCTTTTGGATCAATTTCCCCAGAACACTATTCACATTTTTTCTCCTTCGGTTTTTATCCTTATCCTTATAGTATTCGCCGATACCTTGTTCGGTTATACCAAGGGAAGAAAATTTTTCGGCCCCGGACGGTGTACACTTCGCTCTCCTCTCATAAAAAAACGGATCGCGTGCCTGTTAGCAGAATCGGTAGATCGTCGTCGTCGTAAATGTCTCTCCGGCTTTTAACACGCAGGAATCAAAGGATGGCACATGGATGGAATTTGGGAAAAACTGCGTCTCAAAGCACACGCCATTCCTCTTCGTATAAACGGTTCCCCCTTTCCCATTCTCTTTTTCGATAAAATTGCCCGTGTAGAGCTGCATGCCCGGAAGATCGGTATATACTTCCATCGTGCGCCCGGAACGATCTTCCGAAAGCTCCGCCACTTTTTCCAGTGCTCCGGATTTTTTATCCAGCGCGTAATTGTGGTCATAACCGCCGGCGATCACGAGTGGCTTGTAATCGGCCCCGATCTCGTCGCCGATCGCCTTTTTCGTACGGAAATCCATGGGCGTTCCCGTCACATCCACGATCGTTCCATTCGGAATCAGATCGTCGCTCGTCTCGGTAAAGCCATTTGCCTTGATCCATACGTTGTGATCCGTGATCTCTCCGCCATCATGCCCTTTCAGATTAAAATACGAATGGTTCGTCATATTGCACAGTGTGTCCTGATCCGATTTTGCC
This sequence comes from uncultured Eubacterium sp., assembly GCA_910584065.1. GTDB lineage: Bacteria > Bacillota > Clostridia > Lachnospirales > Lachnospiraceae > Eubacterium_F. The sequence goes on along the minus strand of CAJTZN010000002.1, from coordinate 84,460 downwards.
GTATACGTGATCTTCAGTTCATTGTCGTCCGTCAACGTATAGGTCACGCTCAGGTCGAGATTTCCGGGATACCCCTGTTCCATATGCGGACTCGTGCGGGAAAATGTCACGCTGTCGTCGCTCGTCTCCACCTGATACATCACTTTGTGATAGCCCGGCGTACCGCCGTGCAGATTGTTTTCACCGTCATTTTTTTCCAGTTCATAGGTAACACCATTTAATTCAAATGACGCGCCGCCGATCCGGTTGCCATGTCTGCCGATCAGGGCACCAAAGAAACAGCCATTTGCCTCATAGGCGGCCACATCATCATATCCAAGCACCACGTCGTCCAGCTTGCCGTCCTTGTCCGGCACGAACAGCGATACGATGATCGCGCCGTAATCAATGAATTCGGCCTTCATCCCATTTTTGTTCTCCAGCGTGTAACACGTCACTTCTTCCCCATTCTTCGTCGTTCCAAATTGCTTTGCCTGCACACTCACGATTCATTCCTCCTTTTCTATCTCTTCCTTTTTTACCTCGATACAAAGTTCCTCCAGCTGTTTTTCGTCTACCACATCCGGGGCCGCCGTCAGCGGACACGATGCGTCTTTCACTTTCGGGAACGCGATGACTTCGCGGATGTTATCCTCTTTTGCCATCAGCATAACGAGGCGGTCAAACCCGTAGGCAAGCCCCGCATGCGGCGGCACGCCGTACTCAAACGCGCGCAGCAGGAAACCAAACTGCTCTTTTGCCGCTTCCTTCGTAAAGCCGAGGCACTCAAACATTTTCTCCTGTATATCATTCTGGTGGATACGTACCGATCCCCCGCCGAGTTCCGTACCGTTGAGCACGATATCGTACGCCCTCGCCCGCACCTTTCCCGGTTCCTGATCGATCAGCGGAAGATCCTCCTCCATCGGCATCGTAAACGGGTGGTGCATCGCCTGATAGCGCCCGAGATCCTCGTTGTACTCCAACAGCGGAAATTCCGTAACCCACAGAAAATGATAGGTATTTTTATCGAGAAGTTCGAGCTGCCTTGCCAGTTCCAGACGCAGGTTCCCCAGTACATCGTACACGACCTTGTCCTTATCAGCAGCAAACAAGAGCAGATCGCCCGGCTCGCCATCCATCGCCTCCACGAGCGCCTGAAGCTCGTCCTCGGTCATAAATTTCGCGAACGAGGATTTCAGGCTTCCATCCGGCTGTATGCTCACATAAGCCAGTCCCTTTGCCCCGAAATCCTTGGCAAAATCCACTAGTTTATCAATCTTCTTGCGCGGCATCGCTCCCTGCCCTTTCGCGTTGATGCCCCGCACGGAACCGCCTGCCGAAACCGCGCCGGTAAACACGCCGAACCCGCAGTCCCGCACGATCTCCGTCACATCACAAAGTTCCATGCCAAACCGCGTATCCGGCTTATCCGAACCGAAACGGTCCATCGCCTCCTGCCAGGTCATACGCGGAAATGGCAGCGTAAGTTCCTGCCCGAGCACCTCTTTCCACAACTTCTTCAACAGGCGCTCATTCACATCGATCACATCATCCTCGTCTACAAATGAAAGCTCCATATCGATCTGCGTAAACTCCGGCTGCCGGTCAGCGCGCAGATCCTCGTCGCGGAAACATTTTGTGATCTGGAAATACCGGTCGTACCCGGAACACATCAAAAGCTGCTTAAACAACTGCGGCGACTGCGGGAGCGCGTAAAAACTGCCCGGATGCACGCGGCTCGGCACGAGATAATCCCTGGCGCCCTCCGGCGTACTCTTCGTCAGCATCGGCGTCTCGATTTCCAAGAAACCTTCTTCTGCCAGAAACTGCCTGGTCAGCATCGCAATCCGGCTGCGCATCATGAGATTTCGCTGCAGATCCGGACGTCTCAGATCCAAAAAACGATAGTGAAGCCGGATGTCATCTTTCGTGCGACTGTCCTCCTCGATCGGAAACGGCGGCGTCTCCGACTCCGAGAGAATGCGGATCTCCTTGGCCCGCACCTCGATCGATCCGGTCAGCAGATTTTCATTTACGGCTCCCGAACGATGCTCCACCGTACCAGTCACGGCCACAACAAACTCCGCGCGCAGTTTCGCCGCCTTTTCAAACGCCTCTTCTGCCGTCTCCCCCTGCTCAAAAATCAGCTGTATGATCCCCGTGCGGTCGCGGAGATCCACGAAAATGATACCGCCCTTATTTCTGCTCTTCTGTACCCAGCCCATCACGGTCACAGTCTGCCCGATGTGCTCTTTTGTCAGCTCCGCACACCGGCATGTCCGCCGCAGGCCCTTCATTGACTCTGCCATCTTATCCTCTTTTCTGCGCATGTTTTTTGCGCCTACAAATTCACAAGTTTGGGCGTCCACGCTCAAACTTGTCAGGCTGATGCTTTTTTCAGCCTTTTCCTCTTTTCTGCGCATGTTTTTTGCGCCTACAAATTCACAAGTTTGGGCGTCCACGCTCAAACTTGTCAGGCTGATGCTTTTTTCAGCCTTTTCCTCCTTTTTTCAAGCAAAAAACTCCTGAATATCCTCATATCCGTCTTTTGCCAGCTGCTCCTTCTGGAATTTCTTATTTTTCTTCATCACGTTGATACTCACCTTATATCCGGCATCCCTCTCTTTCGCTGCCAGCGCAAGCACTTCCCGCAGCCGCTCGGGGGATGCCTTCTTATCGACGAGAAACGCCTTTTTCCCCGCCGCCGACGGCACTTCAAAATCCCGCTCCAAAAGAAGCATCACGATCCGCTCAAATCCAATGGAAAATCCGCACGCGCACGTATCGCTGCCCGTAAATTTCCCGATCATCTCATCGTAACGTCCGCCGCCGCCGACCGATCCGCCGAACTCATCCATCGCGATCTCGAAGATCGGCCCCGTATAGTATCCCATGCCGCGGACGAGCGTCGGATCAAATTTCATGTTAAAATCCGCAGTCTTGATATCCTCCACCATCGAAAAGATCGTCTCCAGATCCTCTGCGGTCCCCTCTTCCAGATGATCGCCCAGCAGTTCTTTGGCATAGCGGATCCCCTCGACATCGCTGCCGACCGTCTGGAAAAAGGACAGGCATTTCTCCACCGCCTCTTTTTCGTATCCGGCGCCTAACAGTTCTTCCTCCACGCCGTCCATGCCGATCTTATCCATCTTATCGAGCGTAATAAACACATTGTCATAGGCGGCCTCGGCAAACCCGCAGTAGGCAGCCATCGCTTTTAGAAGCTTGCGGTTGTTGATGCGGATCGTAAACTTCTGGAATCCAAGCTTTCCGAGCAGTGTCGTCGTCGCCTGGATCAGTTCGATCTCTGCCAGGATCGAAGGCTCGCCCAAAATATCGATATCACACTGCATAAACTGGCGGAAACGTCCGCGCTGCGGGCGGTCAGCCCGCCAGACATTTCCCATCTGCAACGCTTTAAACGGCGCTCCCAGCTCATTGGCGTGATTCGCGTAATAGCGGGAGAGCGGTACCGTGAGATCATACCGGAGCCCGCTGTCCACGAGATCCGCCTCACATTCCGCCGTATCAAGTTTCAGCTTTTCCCCCCGCTTCAAAATCTTAAAGATCAGTTTTTCATTTTCTCCCCCCTGCTTGTTCGTCAAACTCTCAATGTGCTCGACACAGGGCGTCTCAATCGAAGAAAAACCAAACATGCCATACGTTTCTTTGATCAGTCCGATCACATAGTCACGAATCTCCATCTCTTTCGGGAGAATATCTTTCATCCCCGTGACCGGTTTCTTTTTCAGTGCCATCTCATACCTCCATATTTACAGGCAGAAACTTCTGTTTCCGCCGGATCATCTCATCTATACGCTCGATATACTGTTCTACATTTTTTACATTTTCCACCCGCTCCAGCCGGTTCTCCCCGTGGAACACGATCTTGGTGGAACCGCCGCTTCCGAGCGCCACAACCGTTTCGAGTTCCTCCATCATCACGATATTGTACAGGCATTCTTTTCCCGATTTCGCATAGGCCACATTTTCCTGGTTCGTGTTCCGCGTCGTTTGCGCCTTGTTCTTCTGACGGTACATATAATACGGCCCGTAACCGTGCGCCCGCAAAAACGCCCCCGCCTCATCCTGCATCGCCTCGATGTAATGGTTTTCTTCCCGCATCGTTCCGGTGCCGCTCTGCTCCATCTGCTCCCGGCGCATCTGCGACGCCCGCTTGATCACGAGCGTGTGGACGGTGACACTGTCCGGCTCCATACGGACGATCTCCTCGAGTGTCCGCTTAAAATCCGCCGGCGTCTCCTCGGGCAGGCCCACGATCAGATCCATATTGATATCATCAAAGCCAAGTTCCCTCGCCCTCGCGTAGACGCGTTTCACATCCTCGACCGAATGCTTCCTCCCGAGCAGATCGAGCGTGTGCTGTTTCATACTCTGCGGGTTGATGGAAATGCGGGAAACCCGGTGCGCTTTCATGCCCTGCAGCTTTTCCTCCGATATACTGTCCGGCCGCCCGGCCTCGACCGTATACTCCGCCACATCCTTCATCGGCAGATAGCGGTCAACCATGTCAAGCAGCCTGGCAAATGCCGGGTCATGCAGCGCGGTCGGCGTACCGCCCCCGATATAGACCGCCTGCAGCGTCTTTCCGGCAAACGTCTTCGCTGCATAAGATAGTTCCTGCTCGAGCGCGTCCAGATACGCGTCCATCCATTTCTCATATTTCCCCGCCGGATACGAAGAAAAGGAACAATACGCGCAAATGCTCGGGCAGAACGGGATGCCGATGTAGAGGCAGAAGCTGTTTTCATGATCGATCCCGCCTGTGAGGGCATATTCACGTTTCGCCACGTCTAGCACGAGCGCCGACTTCCCCCGGCTGCACCGGTATTCCTCCCGCAGAATGCGGTCGATCTCTTCCTCCGGCGTGCCCTCCGTCAGCATGCGCAGCGGAATCTTCGCCGGCCGGACTCCGGTCAGTGTCCCCCAGGGCAGTTCTTTTTCTAAATAGCGGCTCAGGAGATCATACACCTGCCGCTTGACGGTGTTTCTCGTATAGGGCGACGGCTCAAAATGCTCAAATGCCCTCTCGCCGTCAATCTCCCAGCGCACCGTGTAGCCGTCCCGGCCGCGCCACGCCGCTTCCTCCCGGACGACACATTTCTTCTCTGGGAAAAACGCCTGGGCAAGCGCTGTCAAATCATAGGAAAATTCCTGGTCTTTTATCGTAATCTGTATCATCTTTACCTTCATTTCTGCGCGGAGGCGAGTTCAAACGGCACTTCCGTTCCCACGCCCCTGCGCGGTCACATATATGTGACATATGGGTTATTTTCTTTTTCATATCCGATCCCTGTTACCGGACCGTGTCCGGTATATACTTTCACATCATCCGGAAGGACGAGTACCTTGTCCCGCAGCGTGGCCAGCAGCTCACGGGAATTTCCGGTCGGCAGATCCGCACGCCCGATCGATTCAAAAAACAGGGTGTCGCCGCAGAACAGCATTTTTTCCTGCTCCAGATAATAACAGCAGCTCCCCTTCGTGTGTCCCGGTGTATGGATCACCTGAAATTTCATACCTGCCGCTTCATATACCTGGCCATCCTTTAACAGTACATCGGCCCGCAGACCGACCGGCCGGCCCGCCATATTTGACACGTTCATTCCGGCATCTCCGAGCAGTGTTTTTTCCCCCTCATAAATACAGACTCTTCCCCCCGATCCCGACACCAGCTCCGACACACCCAAAATATGGTCGAAATGTCCGTGAGTCAGTAAAATATCTTCCAAAATCAGCTGATTCCCCTTGATAAACCGGCTGATCCTCGCCCCATCTTCCCCCGGATCTATGACAACACACCGATCACTGTCTCTCCGGTGCACGATATAACAATTCGTTCCCACGCTTCCTACAACCGTAGAATCAACGATAACCTCGCTCTGCTCTATTGGTTCCATATGTTCCTCCATTTCCTTGCTGCATCATTTTGTTTCATTCGCGCACGGCTTCTATCCCACGCACGGCTTCTATCCCTCGCACTTCCTCTATCCGTTGCTCCGCCTCTCGATATCAATGATGCTCTCCACATTCCGCAGCTTTTTCACCAGCTTGTTCAGCTGCTCCACACCCTTTGTCTCAAACCCGACAACGATCGTGGCCCGGTTCTGCTTTGACGTGCGGACATTCATTGATTTCACATCGATCCCATTTTCCGTGAAGATACCCGAAACATCGAAAAGCACTCCGCTCCGGTTAAACGAATAGATGACGATCTCCACCGGATAATATTCCTCATTTTTCTTGGCCTCCGGACTCCATTCCGCCTCGATCAGACGGTTTCTCTCCTCCGTCGGCAGGTTGATCATATTCACACAGTCGGTGCGGTGGATGGAAAGCCCTCTTCCGCGGGTCACAAATCCGACGATCTCATCACCCGGAACCGGGTTACAGCACCGCGAAAAACGCACGGCAAGATCGTCCAGTCCCTCTACGATGATACCGCCCTTGCTCTTCGTATAGGCGCCGGCGCTGCCAGCTTCTTTCGCCACTTTTGCCTCTTTGACGCTTCCGATCACCTCGAGCACCTGCTCGTCCGAAACGATCCTTTTATTCTTTTTATCATACTCGTACTGTAATTTATTGATCACCTGGCCTTCCTTCAGTCCGCCATGACCAATGGCAGCACAGACGGAATCCCAGTCCTTAAATCCATATTTTCGTTTGCAGGCTTCGGTATACTCCGGCTTCACCAATTTATACAGATCGATATTCTTCGTCTTGGCATACAACGCCAGAAGTTCTTTTCCCCGCACGATATTATCTTCTTTAAACTCGGAGCGGAACCACTGGTTGATCTTATTTTTCGCCTGTGTGCTCTTTGCGATCGCAAGCCAGTCCCTGCTCGGCCCCTTGCTGTTTTGGGATGTCGTGATCTCGATCTGGTCACCGTTCTGGATCTGATAATCAAGCGTCACGATATTTCCGTTCACCCTGGCCCCTACCATCTTATTGCCGACTGCCGTGTGCACGGCATACGCGAAATCGATCGGCGTCGAGCCGGCCGGCAGTGTCTTCACATCCCCGTTCGGTGTAAAACAGTAAACACTGTCAGAAAACAAATTCAGATCGCTTTTGATCAGGCTCAGAAACTCTTTATTGTCCGCCATATCCCGCTGCCACTCGAGAATCTGCCGCAGCCATGCCATCTTCGCCTCATCATTGCCTACACTCTGCTCGCTCCCCTTGGTCTCCTTATATTTCCAATGCGCCGCGATACCGTACTCGGCCGTCTGGTGCATCTCATACGTCCGGATCTGTATCTCAAACGGCTGTCCGTCCGGACTGATCAGCGTCGTGTGCAGCGATTGGTAATGATTGGCCTTCGGCATCGCTATGTAGTCCTTAAAACGTCCGGGGATCGGTTTATACATCTCATGGATGATACCGAGCGCCGCATAGCACTGCGGTTCCGTATCCACAATGATACGGACGGCAAACAGGTCATAGATCTGCTCGAGCGACTTGCTCTGGTTTACCATTTTCCGGTAAATACTGAACAGATGCTTGACACGCCCGTCGATCGTTGACTTGATGCCCGCTTCCTCCAGATGTTCGCGCACTTCCAGCATGATATCCTTGACAAACGTCTCTTTTTCCACACGCATATGGTTGAATTTTTCCGTCAGCGTCGCATAGGCGTCCGGCTCCAAATACTGAAACGACAGATCGTCCAGCTCGACCTTCACTTTGGAAATACCAAGACGGTGGGCGATCGGAGCATAAATATCCATCGTCTCCCGCGCCTTTTCCTTCTGCTTTTCCGGTTTCATAAACTGCAGCGTCCGCATATTATGAAGGCGGTCAGCCAGTTTGATGATGACGACGCGGATATCCTTGGCCATCGCCAGAAACATCTTTCGCAGATTCTCCGCCTGGACATCGAGTTTATCCGCCGAATAGTTTAACTGGGTCAGCTTCGTGACGCCGTCCACGAGACGCGCGATCTCCTCGCCAAACATCTGCGCGATCTCCTCAACCGTATACTTCGTATCCTCCACCACATCATGCAGCAGTCCGCCGACGATCGTTTCCTTATCCATATTGATCTGCGCCAGGATGATCGCGACACACACCGGATGGATCAAATACGGTTCGCCGGATTTTCGCTTCTGATCTTTATGCGCTTCCTTCGCCAGCTCATAGGCCCGCGTTATAAAATCGAAATCTTCCCCCGGATGATCCGTCAGTATAATTTTCTTCAGCACCCGGAACAAAACGTCAGGATCGGTAAAGTTCGGGGGGATGATGTCCTGCGACAGTTCTCCTGTATCAAATTCCTCAATCAAACCACTAAGCCTATCCTCTGCCATGCAAACCAATCCTTTCTATCTCGCATTTACATTTCGAATGTTAGTCGTATTCATCATTATATAGGAAAAAGACGGAAAATGCAAGAATTCAACAAAAAAAACAGCCGCCACTACTCACAAGTGACGGCTTACTGCCAGCATATGCTCTCTTTTCTAACCTCTCATTTTCTGTTCCAGTCGTATCTTATCGGCGATCAGAGCCACAAACTCAGAATTCGTCGGCTTTCCTTTGCCGTTGTTCACAGTATATCCAAACAATTCGTCGATCGTATCTACTTTTCCCCTCGTCCATGCGACTTCAATGGCGTGACGGATCGCCCGTTCTACTCTGCTCGGCGTCGTTTTATGCTGTTTTGCAATGGATGGATAAAGAATCTTTGTTATTGAATTAAGCATCTCACTGTCATCTACTGACATCATAATGGCGTCTCGAAGATATTGATATCCTTTTATATGTGCTGGTACTCCAATCTCGTGGATGATATTTGTGACATCCATCTCCAAATTGTATTCCGGCCTGTCGTCCCGTTTGGCGTACTGTTCCCGGCTGTTCACCAGAAGCGCCTTATTGTCCGGCTTCAACTGTTGTATTTTGGCGAGAATGGTTTCCTTCTCAAATGGTTTCAGTACATAGTAGGATGCTCCATACTGAAAGGCAGTCTGCATCACATTCTCCTGTGTTACTGCGGTGACAACGATAAAATCCGGCCTGTTCTCGATCCCCGGCAGCCCTTTGCTCACTTTCTCTAAAACGACAAGACCATCCATTTTCGGCATGATCAAATCTAGGAAAACGACATCGGGTGATGTTTCTCGGATCATTTCGATCGCAACCACGCCGTCTTCGGCATGTCCGACAATTTCCACGTCCTCATCATCCCTCAGGCTATCCTGGATCATGGCAGCCGCTCTTGCGCTGTCGTCCACAACTAAGACCTTTAGCTTATTCAATATTGATTCCTCCCATACATCTGAACTTGACATGACCTGTGTCCGATCAATGTCATCTTTTGCATTATAATTGTTTTTTCCGTATATTGCAAGACAATTTTGTATTCTTATACCGGCCAAAGTGCCGAATTTTCGCATATTATTCTCAATTTCGACAAAATATCCGGTTATTCTACGAAATCTACCAAATTACACCAATTTCTTCTTATAATAATGGGCGCTCATAACTATTTATCTATGGACGTGCAACCGGATACCCTCCGCCGCCATATCCTTCCGAACGCGCCGCCCACAATTCACTGAGCAGGGGCTTTCCGGAACTGTCAAAACCAGTCAGATTATATCCGACAAACATCTCGACATGATAAATCCCCTTATAGCGTCCGTTTTTCTGACCGGTTTTAAAGATCACGTCGCCCGGACGCAGCTTCATTTTCTGTATCTGCTTCCACGTGTAGGACTTCGTGATCATCTTCTTATGGCTGGCGCACCATTTCGCCTCATCTGCGGCAACCGGGGCATAACTTCTGTTACCAAACGTCTTTCCCATCGTTTTATAACATTTCCAGACGAGCGAACTGCAGTCGTAGTAGCCTTTCTGCATGCGCTTCGGCTGGCTGTACTTCCAGTTGGCGCCGATCATTTTCGCCTTTTTTACCACCTTCAGCAATTTCGGCGAAACCACGCTGACCGCGCAGCCGACTTTTACCCCTCCGATCTGTGCCGTAATGACAGCATTCCCGGTTTTTTTGCAGCGAACGGTCCCATCGCCGGACACTTTCACAGCTTTGGCATTACTCGACGTCCATTTCGCCTTCTCCTTCGTCCCTTTGATACTTAATTTCGCCTTTTTCCCTCTGGAAGTTACAAGACTGGATTTCGACATTTCGATACGGATGACTTTTACCGATATCTGAAATTCTTTTCCGTTTATGATCACCGTCATCCTGGCTTTTCCTTCCCCATAGGCGGAAATCGTCAGTTCGTTGTTTGCCAGCTCACAGCTCAGCGACATATCCGGCTCATCGGACTGGTACGTCATGACAGAATTATCTTCCCCGAGCAGTACCGCGCTGTTGATCTTGATCTTCGCGCTAAAAGAATCGTAACCGGCCACATACCCTGTCAGACGATCGGTTTCCAGCGTCACGTTCGTCATGTCCACACAGACATTTACATGACAGGTGCCGCGAAATACGAGCGCGCCATACTCTGTATACCCGTACACGGCGATCGTCGCTTTTCCATAAGCAACCGCCTCATAATACCCATTTGCATCCACGCGGACGATCTCGTCGTCATAGCTGTCATATACCCACCGCGCGACCGTCACCGGCGCTGCCGTCGGAAGTCCTCCGGACGTGCCCGGCGCGACTGATGTGCCCGGCGTCGGCGTCCCTGATGTACTTGGCGTACCCGGCGTGTTCGGCGTATCCGATGAACTAGGCGTGTCTGGTATATCCGGCACGCCCGGAAGATCCATCACCGGCCGGATGTACCCGGTATCTCCGAGACTGACCGTAATCTCCGTCGTATTCCCGTTTGTCACCTGTACATCTTTCACCGCCGCCTGGGCAATGATCCCATTCCCGGAAAAGTTATCCCCTTGCCCCTCAGCAAAACATCCCAGGATACATGCTGCCAAAACAAGCATGAACCGGATTCCTCTAACTGGTTTCTCCATCTGCTCATCCCTTCCTCGTTTTTCTATTTTTCCCTCTTCTTGTGGTTCGCATGAGAGTATTATACTATATTTTGTTTTATATGTCAAAGGCATCCCTGCTCCATTTTCGGATTTTGGGATGCCTTTTTTCTTTTATACAGTTGTCGAATTTTTATTCTTCTGTCGTATTTTATGCTCTACTTCAATAGAATATAGTGGTCTTTCACTCCCCCTAGACACTTTGAACATACGAAGATACTGTTTACAAACTTACAAACAAGTGATAAAATAGCATTGTAAGAACGAGATTGGAATGTAATATTATTTAACACATTATGATTGGAGGAAATGAATTGAAAAGAAAAATTCAAAAAGTAATGAGTTTCACGCTGACAGCAGCCTTGCTCCTGAGTACCGCACTTCCTTTTTCTACAGCAGATGCCAAGAAAAAGGCACCAACGCTGAACGTAAAAAAGGCAAACCTTGAAATAGGAAAGAAAAAGAGCATTAAAGTAAAAAACACTTCTAAAAAAGTAAAATGGTCCGTAAAATCAGGAAAAAAATTTATAAACCTTTCCAAAAAGAAAAAGAACAGTGTCGTTGTAACAGGGCAAAAAGTGGGAAAAGCTACCGTACTTGCTAACGTTGCTGGAAAAAAACTGACCTGCAAGATCACAGTAAAAAAGAAAAACATAGCAGAAACGACACCGACACCGATCGCAACAGCGACTGCTACCGCTCCGGCCGCTACTGGCACGCCGCTCGCATCACAGACACCAGCAGCTGAAATCACACCAACCCCGACACCAGAGGTAACACCGAATCCGGCTTTTGAACCTTCCGGATACCGGTATGATGGATTGGATACGTTGTGGATCACAAAAAACATTGATCCGACCAAACCGGTCGTTGCCATGAGTTTTGACGATGGTCCGGGAACCTACGGTGGCTATGTAGAATACGGGACACAGATTCAGGAAGCTTTAAAAGAAGCAGGGGCTCATGCAACCTTTTTCTACATCGGTTCACACATCGAGCATGACGCTGAATCGAGACAAGAAGTTGAAAATGCGTGGAAAGCTGGTTTTGAAGTAGCAAATCACTCCTACGATTCGATAGGTCTGAATATTAACAAGGCAGATATGATCAAAGAGAAGATCGCTAAGACCGATGCGCTCCTTACTGAAATCACCGGATACACCCATTTCCTGTTCCGTGCGCCGAATGTGGCATACAATGATACGATGTTCGAGGTGATCGACAAACCATTTATCGATGTATCAATCTGGAGTAATGACTATCAGGAAAATGTAGATAAGGATGCCATCGTAAAAAATGTCACCAGTAAACTGGCAGATGGCGGCATCATCAATATGCACTCCGTGCATGAGAAAACAGCACAGGCCGTTCCTGAGATCCTGGCATATTGCAAGGAAAATGGGTTTCAGGTCGTAAGCGTATCCGAACTGTTTGCGATCAAGGGAAAAGCACTGGAAGCAGGAGTCAAATATAATAGTGCAAACTAAGGAAGCTTCCTAAAGGAATCAGGCTTCCTAAAGGAATCAGGCTTCCTAAAGGAACCAGGCTTCCTAAAGGAACCAAGCTTCCTATATAAAGAGCCGTTGTTAACGAACAGGATGCTATTCGTTTGCAACGGCTCTTTTCTTTCTTTTTATTTCTTTTCCTTTTTTATCGAACTCCTGGCAGTTCTTCACATGCCCGCAGGATCATCGGAGGATCTCCGACCACACTTCCAACAAACGCTCCAGCTGGAACGAAGCGTTGGCGGGACTCGTTGACGGGAGCTTTTTGATTTCCATCCCCGTCCGCTCCCGGAGAAACCGGTCGTACAGTTCACACGCTTTCGCTCCGTTTCCATATATGCGGGCGATGCCGGAACGATCCAGGATCGAAGGGATGTCGTTTACGATCACATCCCGAATAGAAACGTCACTGGAACCATTGATCTGGCAGCTCTCAATCACATCCCACACCGCGATGCGGTTTTTCAGGAGCAGCGCCTTCTTTTCCTCGATCGTTCCCGGCACCGGACTTTCCGTGATCCCAGCGATCACTTTCCAGAAACGATTCCTGGGATGCCCGTAGTAAAAATGGTTTTCGCGCGATTTTACCGAAGGAAATGTCCCTAAAATAAGGATTCGGGAATGTTCATCCCAAACGGGTTCAAACGTGTGGCGGACGCGCGGCGCAGGCACCCACTGGTAACGATCCATGATCACATGCCCGTCCTTGAAGCCAACTCCTTCCGCCTGCAAAAGCTCTATCTGACGGTTCCCGCCGCCGAACGCAAACGCCTTTGACACGTTTCCCTCTTTTGTGACGACGCGGTGGCACGGAATATGCTGCGGGTCAGGATTGACGTGCAGCGCATACCCGACAACCCTCGCCCATCTGTAGTTTCCCGCCAGCGCAGCTACCTGTCCGTACGAGGCGACCGATCCCTTCGGGATCAGCCGGACGACCTCGTAAATTTTATCAAACGTGTTTTTTTCTGACCCATTTTTATCCAGCATTCCCTCGTTCTTCCTCTCCATTTCTTCTACAAATAGATAACATCGTGACAGTCAAACCGAATCTCCACGCAAAATACATCGCCGGAAATATCTACCGTCAACGCCCCGCCGCAGCACTCGCTGAATTCTTTGGCGATCGCCAGTCCCAGCCCGCTCCCTTCCGTACTCCTGTTCTTATCGCCGCGAAAGAATCTTCCCAAGACTTCCTCTGCCGTAAAATCCATCTCATAACCCGCTACATTTTTCACACAAAGGACCGCTTCCCGATTTTCAACGGTCAGCGTTACAAAGACCCGTGTCCCCCGCATCGAGTATTTGAGGGCGTTCTGGAAAACATTCTGAAACACCCGGTACAGCTTATCCCCATCGCTTTCCAGAACCGCGATCGTGTCCGGCAGCTGCCTGACGACCTTGACCGGAGCGTTCTCGATCTCCCGCTCCATATCGGCAAGCGTCTGGACCAAAAGCCGGTTCAGTTCCACCCGCTCCTGCTTCACCTCGAGATTCCCGCTCGACGCTTTCGCGAGGTCAAATACATCCGCCACCATTTTCCGCAGCTGTTCGGATTTTCTCTCCAGCACCCTGACATAATCGGCGGCCGCCGGCGGCAGATCTTCCTTTGATAAGAGATCGATATAACTGATCAGTGATGTGAGCGGCGTCTTCAGATCATGTGACACGTTCGTGATCAGATCCATTTTCATCCGTTCCGCCTGCACCTGTTTTTGGATGTTTTCCTGCATCTGGCGTTCGAGCGTGGACAATTTCCCCAGCTCATCTTCGAACAGGAAAAATTCAGACGACTCCGGTGTCGCTCCCCGCGTCGCTTCAGAACCGCCTTCACAGATCTGGTCGATCCGCTCCGATAGCTGATCATACGCGGAACGAATCCTTTTCGTCCCTGAATGATACAAATACGCCACCACGGCAATCAGTACGCCGAATAACAACAGATCGATCAGCCACCACCATCCTCCAAAAGCTCCCCAGTCCCAACTGAATACGCTCACCCCTGCCAAAAAGATAAGTATCCCCGATAGGATCTGCGCAAATCGAAGCCTTTTCCTGTTACAATCCAAAATCCCATCCTTCACGTACGCCTCTCCCGTGATCCTCCGCTTTCCATTCACAATGATCCGGCTTATAAAACCATGATCCCCTTTGAATATAGCTAAAAACTTTCCTTTTCCCGCTCTCTTTAGTCCCACTGCCAAACAGACCAGATGGATTACCGAAAACAATAGTACCATAGACCCCACCGCCACAAAGTATACACTTGGAAAAAGTTCTTTCACTATCTGGAACTCGATCGTCGTCCAGGTATAGTAATTGGACAGGATCAATCCCTGTACCCGTTCCGGCAGCACGCAAATCGCATAGAGCGCAGCCAGCACGAGAATGTCACAATACCTCTTCCCCCGTCTGTTCCGGTACACATCAGGAATGAGTACCAGAAGCGCAGCCAAAAGGATGGCGATGCCGAACAGCATTCCCACGCACCCGATATAAACCTGAGTCCGGATCTTCGCGTACTTCTGTTCTCCCTGTTCTAACATCTGATCCGTAAATCCGATCGTGATCCGCACATTGGCTCCCAACGGCCCTATTTCACGCAGCAGCTCTGATGCCATGTCATCATTTCCGGACACACGGTAACTCTCTCCATCCCATCTGTAATAACAAGGTATGTTCTTTTTAAAATACCAGGACGCCTCATCTTTTCGGATCGAGTCGGCCAATTTATCTGGTACTTCCCGGATCTGATCGGTTTCCGCCTCATCCATTACGCTTTTCCACAATTCACTGATATGATCGTCATACGCTTTTTTGGGAATGTTGTTTTGGTTCAAACTCGTCATATCCGTCATCCTGAATTCATAAACACCCTGAAAATCCATATTTTCGGATAAAATGTCCTCACGGTCCTCACCCAGACACGTTTGCAGAACCTCCCAGAATGCTGCACGGATCTCACTAACATGATACTCTGAACTGAGATACGGATCGTTCTTTAACGAAAGAAATGAACGCAGCCCATCATCCCCGCTCGCGGCAAAACCAAAACTCCAAAAAAACAGAATCAGTGAAATGAATACGGCCACCCACAATAGTAAGCGGTTCTGTCTTTTCCCACACCATTTTTCACTTATGTTTTTCCATTTTGTAACCAATTCCCCACACCACCTTTAAATATTCCGGCTCCCGGGGGTTGATCTCGATCTTCTCACGGATCCTGCGGATATGGACCATAACCGTATTTTCTACGGAATACGAGTCCTCCTCCCACACGCGCTCATAAATTTCCTCCGCCGAGAATACCCTGCCGGGATTTTCCATCAACAGCTTCAATATTTTGTATTCGGTCGCTGTCAGCTTTACAGGGTCTCCGTCCACGTACAAAAGCTTTGATCCCAAATCGAGCATAAGTCCTCCGACGACGATCTGTTCCACATTCAGGTTCCCGCTGTAATCACCGAGCTGCATATACCTGCGAAGCTGGGATCTGACGCGCGCTGCCAGTTCCGCCGGTGAAAAAGGTTTGGTTATGTAATCATCCGCACCCATTGTCAACCCCAGGACTTTATCACTGTCTTCCGATTTTGCCGACAGAAGGATGATCGGGATATTTTTCTTCTCCCGGATCTTCATCGTAGCAGACAGTCCATCCAAATTCGGCATCATGATATCTAAAAGCACAAGGTGTATCGTTTCACGCGTCATAAGTTCCAACGCCTGCAGTCCGTCGTACGCCTGAAAGACAACATACCCTTCCGCCTCAAGATGTTTTGTGATCGCCGTCACGATTTCCCGGTCATCATCGACAACCAAAATTTTTGATGGCTCCATGTCCGATCTACCTCCTCGGTTCCAAATACAAGGCAATATCTCTATCGCAAGACCAGTTTACAAAACAATTCTGTCCAAAAAGTCAATGGGATTCTTACAAATTTCTTAATGTTTGAAGCTTCCTTTCATGTTTGCATACCTATATTTAACAAAAGGCTCACTGTGACAACATATTTTCAATAAACGCCCCATACCCTCTCGTCGGATCATCGACCAGCACATGTGTCACCGCCCCGACCAGCTTCCCATCCTGAACGATCGGACTGCCGCTCATCCCCTGGACGATGCCGCCCGTCAGGGAGAGGAGTTTTTCGTCGGTTACGCGGATGACCATGCCTCTGTTATCCGTACTGCTCATCTTGATCTCTTCTATATTGATCGCGTATTGTTCTGTTTTTCCCTCGATGTTGGAATAAATAAATGCTTTTCCCTTTTTGATCTCCTGCTTAAATCCTACGGGCAGAAATTCTTTGCCTTTCAGGAGATCCTCGCCCTCCGAAAGCGTCCCGAATATGCCGAGTCCTGTATTTTTCTCGATCAGGCCGATGCAGTTATCGGCTATCATATTGATATAGCCTTCCAGTTCGCCCGGCGCCCCCTTCTCCCCTTTGATAATGTCGAGGATCTCCGTATGATAGAGTTCACCGCCGCTCAGGTTCATGAGTGTTCCGGTGTCGGCGTCCGTTATGCCATGTCCTAACGCGCCAAAACCGCCATTTTTCGTGATATACGTCATCGTGCCGATTCCCTGGGTATCCTCCCTCACCCACATGCCCATTTTGTAAGTGCCGTCTTTGGCCAAAATGGCTTTCATGGACACATCGGTCTCCGTTCCGTTCCTCCGCAGCCGCACAACGGTCTTTTTCCCCTCCGTGTTCTGGATGGCGGCGTTAAATTCTTTGATCGTCTTCACCGGCTTTTTATTGATCTTCAAAATGTAATCCCCGCTCTTTACAATGTTGGACGCCGGCTCATAGACCAAGCCGTCCTTGCCTTCTACACTCGTAGTCGCCAGTACGAGAAGGCCGTTCGTCTCCACATAGATCCCGATCGGCTCCCCCGAAGGGGCGAGGGCCATCGGATCCACAACCTTGACATCAACTGTTTTCAGCGGAAAAATTCCAAAAAGTCTGACATCGACGCTGTAATTTCCCATCGCCTTCGATGTCAGCGTCGCCTGCCCGGAGCCTCCGGTCAGATTCAGTGCCTCCACTGTTTCCGCGCTCTGATCACCATTAGGAGATTTTGTCACCGCTTTTGCGGGGAGGTTTGTAAACAGCGTTTCCTCCCTGCCTACATACGTCCACATCGTATCGGGAATTTGGTCAGACACCGAACGGACCGTTACCAGGCCGATGAAAAATAAATCAATGGCTAGAAGTGCCACAAGTGAAATCCGGTAATATCTTTTCATGGTAATCCTCATTTCTAACGTTTTTCTCGCTTGCTGTCAAGCCCGTGTAACGTGTACAGGGCACAAATCACCCTGCACCGGCTTCGCATACATGAAGTATTACCATAAAAAGCATAATTTATGAATGTTATGTATATTGTTTTGCCAATGTTTTCATTTCCCGCGCGTTGGCAAGTACGGCGTCCGTGATCTCCGCACCGCCGAGCATCCGCGCCAGTTCTTCTTCCGACTCGTTCACAGAAAGCGCGCGGATCTCCGTCCGCGTTTCCTCCTCCGAAGTCACTTTTTCAATGACAAAATGAGTATCCGCCATCGCCGCGATCTGCGGCAGGTGGGTAATACAGATCACCTGGTGCGTCCGGCCGAGGAGCGACATTTTTTCCGACACTTTCTGCGCTGTCCGGCCGCTGATCCCCACGTCAATCTCATCAAAGATCAACGTCTCGATATGATCGGTATCGGCGAAAACCGTCTTGATCGCCAGCATAATACGCGAGAGTTCCCCGCCGGAAGCCACTTTGCTGAGCGGATATAAATCGGTGCCCGGATTGGTAGCCACTAAAAACTCCACGGCATCCGCGCCTTTGGCACAATATTTGCCAAGCGGTTCCATGTTCACACGAAATCTCGCCTTTTCAAAATTCAACTCCGCCAGCGCTGACGTAATGGCCTCTTCCAGACTGCACGCTGCCTTTTTCCGCAAATTCGTCAGCTTTTTACACAGCTTGTCCAGTTCTTTCTCCAAAGCAGCCTTTTTCTTCTCGCGCTCTTCGATATACTGTTCATAATCGGAAAACCTGTCAATCTTCTCCGTGATCCCGGCCAGATACGCCATGATCTCAGCGTAAGTCTTTCCATATTTTGCCTGACATCCCCGGATGACATCGAGCCGCTCCTCCGCCTGCCTCAGCTCTGCTTCATCAAAGGTAAAATCTTCCATATAATCCGAAATCTCGCGATTAAAATCTGAGAGCAGATTTTCAATATCAACCAGTTCCGCCTGCATGGCCGCCAGTTGATCATCGAGATCGACCACAGTTCCCATCTGGCGAAGCGCCTGACTGATCGCGGACGCACAGCCATTTATCGTATCCCCGGTGTACTCATAGACTCTTCCGACTGATTCTACAATAGAAGAAGCATTTGACATCTTTCGTACCCTCTCTTCGAGCAGCTCTTCTTCGTCCTCGGTCAGCTTCGCATCCTCGATCTCCTTTTTCTCATAGGCAAGAAAAGAGAGTTCCCGCGCTCTCTCTTCTGCCGTACTCCCCTCCTGCTCCATCTCGCGGACAAGCTGGGTGTACTCTCCGTATACATTTGCTATTTTGGATTTGATGACAGCCGCCTCTTCCCCGGCAAACTGGTCCACGACCTCCAAATGATATTCTTTGTGCAAAAGCGACTGGTGTTCATGCTGCCCGTGTATATCCAGACACAGCGCCGAAATCTTGCGGATCGTGCTGACTGACACACTTTCCCCGTTAATCTTGTTCACACTCCGGTTTCCCATAATCTTGCGTGAAATGACGATCTGCCCGTCCTCCGGCAGAACATCCAGTTCGCGCAGCGCGGCAATCGTCGCCTCGTCGTCGATCTGAAAAACGAGTTCCACCATCGCATGATCACCGCGCTTGCCGATCATTTCACTTGATACCCGTGCTCCCAGCGCGATCCCGATCGAACCGACGAGGATTGACTTTCCCGCGCCAGTCTCCCCGGTCAGTATATTCAGGTGCCTGCCAAAATCAATGTCCACCTCATCTATGATCGCAAAGTTTTTTACATGTAAATTCACTAACAAAGTATATTATTCCTCCCTATTTTTACAGCCCTTTTACCCTTACCTTACACGAGAGACGCAGTCCACGCACTTTCGCGTAGATCGTCGTCGTACCCCTGCGCCGACCGGTCACTTTACCGCTCTGGTCCACCGACGCCACGAGCGGATTCTTTGAGTACCATGTCACTCCCTTACTGATCTCGTCTACACGAAGTGTCTCCGTGTCGTACATGCGGAATTTCAACTTCTTGCGGTTCATCGTCACAACAAGGACATCCGCATACCCTCTCTGTCCATTGGATGTTTCACCGTAAACGGTCGCCTGCCCAACCTTTCTGGCATAAATCTTACCACGGGAATTGATCCTCGCCACACGTCTGTCATCTGAGTAAAACTTGATCTTATCGGTCGAGTTTGTCGGCGCGATCTGGATTCCTGACTGAATCTGCCTTCCCTTTGCCACGATGATATCATTATTCGTGACATCGACGCCGGTTGCCGGAACTGGATCGGATACTGTCACAAGACAAACCGCTGATTTCCCGGAGCCATCCTTCGCCTTCGCGCGGATTTTCACGAGTCCCGGAGCCATGCCGTAAACCCTGCCCGAAGCGTCCACCGTCGCGATGGAATTGTCGCTGGAACTCCAATCCACTCCTTTTACCGTCGCGTTTTTCGGAAGAACGGTCGCTTTTAGTTTCATCGTCTTGCTCACGAGTAATTTCGCTGTATATTTATTCAATTTCACTTTCGTCACTCTGCGGATAACCCGGACTGTACAGGTCGCCGAAGCGCCAGAACCGTCTTTGGCTGTCGCTGTAATGTACGCCGTTCCGATTTTCTTTCCCTTCACGACACCGCGTGAATTAACCGTCGCCACCGATTTTTTCGAAGTTGACCAGTTAACGGTCTTATCGGTAGCCGTCTCCGAAGTGACGGTCGCCTTGATCGTAAAGGATTTACCCTTCTGCAAGAACCGGGATGTCGGATCCACTGTAACGGATGTCGCTTTCTCATGCACGGTTACCAGACAGCTTACGACAAATCCGCCGTCTTTCGCCTCGCCTTTTACCAATACGACGCCGCCTTTTAGACCCGTTACCTTAACGTTTGATTCACCATCCGGCTCGATTTTTGCTACTGTCCCGTCGGATACCGTCCAGTTCATTGATTTATCATAAGCTTCCGCGGGAGTGAAATTCGGCGTCAGGTTCAGCGTCTGATCCACCTCGATCTCCGCCTTATCCGGCGTCAGCGTCACGCCCGTCAATCCCTCTTTCACCGAAATCTGTATTACCGCTACCCGCCCCGATGACGAGGTCGCCTGGATAAATGTCAGTCCGGTCTTAACACCGGTGATCACGCCCTGGTCATCGACCGTGGCAACCGACGTGTTGTACGATGACCATGTAATCTCATCCGTCGTATCCTCCGGCGTCTTCACCAGATTCGGCGTATAGGTCTCCCCCGCTTTCAGTTCATATGTATTCGGCGAGAAAGAAAGTTCCAAACAAGGTTGAAGGACGGTGACATCAATCTGCGCGGCCGGGCCGTCATCCGACTTGACAAACACGATCGTCTGCCCTGCTTTTTTACCGACGATCGTCGCCTGATTCGTCTCTTCATCATAATTAACCGTAGCAACGGAATCATCGCTCACATTCCAGTCCAGCGTCGTAGTACATCCTTTCGGCGTCAACGTCACTTTTATGATCCTCTGCTCATCGGTGTTCATCGTCACCTGCGTCTCGGACAATTCCATCTGGTCGCAGCCCGCCAGCACGATCACACCGCACTGGGCGTACACTCCATTCGGATTGTACTCCGGAGATACCATGATATATGTCATACCCGGCGCAGCTGCCGTCAGCGTACCATATTCATCCACCGTCACGATACTCGTGTCGAGTGACTTCCAAACCAATTTTTTCTGCGTTACATTGTCCGGTTTATACGTGTACCTGAGCTGATGTGTGGCACCGGACTTCATCGTCACGCTGTCCTCTGTCAGCTGTAGCGACTCATACGGCGCATTGATCGTCACATTACATACCTGCGATTTCTTATTCGTCGGATTCGTCACGGTAACGGTGACAGTCTTTCCATCTGCCGGAACAGCGAGTGCCGTGATCGTAGCCGTCTTCGTATCCGATGTGAGCGAAATGGACAGACAGTTCGGGTCGGATACGTACCAGTCGTATCCCGGATACGACACATCCGGATTACACGTGACATCCAGTACCACGCTGTCCCCCACGTTCATCGCCGCCTCCGTCTGGGAAATCACGAGGTTATCCGCCGTGGCGACAACTTTCACTTCGCATGTCGCCTCTTTCAGCGTTCCGCCGACCCAGTACAGCGCGCGTATGACGACGTCCTGACTGGTCACTTTTTTCGCCGTCACTTTACCGGTATTGTCTACCTCCACATATTCTTTATCACTCGTCTCCCACTGGATATTCGTACCCGCGATATTTTCATGGTTAAAATACGCGTTTAACGTAATCTCCTGCCCGGACGCCATCGTCAGGTATGTCCGGTCAAGCTCAAATTTATCGGCAATCGTAATCTCTACGTCAAATTTCGTCCTCGACTGCAGTTCATCGGCTCCTTCCTTGTTCGGATTCAGAAGTTCCGCGATGATATGCTTATAGGCATCCTTGACAATAACATTGGCCGTCACGACTGTCGTGACACCCTCGTTTTTACTGATCGCCGTAATAACGCCCCTGCTCTCCGTCGCGTAATTGGCCGCTGCTCCGGCGTTCGATGTCAGCGTCACGTTAAAGTACTCGACAAATTCCTCTTCCGTCAGGTTGAAGTCCTCCGAGATCGAGTGCGTATCCCCAATGGCGATCGTATCTTTGTAGTCATTGAAGTTTGCGTAAACCGAGAGTGTCAGCACGGTCGGTGCGAACACCTCGTCACTGATATGTTTTGCCTCACTCTCATATGCATCTTTCGGATAGAAATACACATAATACTTTCCGGCTTTGGCATCGACCACAAGCCGGTTGTCACGGCTGGAAACAGAATTTATGCTGATCAGCTCGGAGGTCATCCCCAACGAGTCAGCCACCGTATACTCGCCGCCATTTCCATCGTCCTTTTTAATTACCCAGGCCATCTTCCGCTGCATGGCCTCATAGCCATTTTCAAAATTGGTATCCGTATAAATAGTTTCCCCGGTATCCAATCCAAATTTCGCGTTCTGCTGGAAATTAGCGTTTTCATTATTGATACTCGGATACACGTAGACATCGATCACCGCCGTGTAAGATGTCTGCGGACTATCCGGCGGCGTGTAGGTCGCCGTGATCTTCGTCGTACCAGCTCCCTTCGGCGTCACAAGACCCGTCTCGGAAATATCAGCCACTTCGCTATTTGCCGACGTCCACTGTGCGTTTTTCGAATCTCCATAGTTCAATGTCAGCTGCTGCGGTTTGCTGTCCGTATGGAAAAACATCGCCTTGTCCGTAGAATCGTCGTAAGGATACTTAAAAACATTATCATTTGTCGATGTATCAATACCGAAAACCACCTGGATCCGGCAGGTAACACTACCTACTGTCGTACCGATCTCATCCCCGATCTTATTAAAAACCGTCGCGAGTACCGTCACCTCACCGGGTGCTGTCGCTGTCACATTACCATAAATCTGGCTTGTCGCAGATTTTTCGATTTTGGCGATATCATTACCACTCTCGATCGACCAGACTACTTCATATTTATCACTGTCCGCGTAGATCGGGGAATCCTGCGATCCCAAAATGAGTGTTACCGATTTATTTTTCATCTGATACGGCGTCGTCGGACTCAGTTCATACCCATCACACGTAATGTACAGATCCTCTGCCGCCTCAGTCTGATCCCCCAGATACCCAAACACCACACCAACCACGATGGCAAAAAGAAGTGCCAAATATCTGAATTTAATTTTTTCTCTTTGCTTTTCCATCATCTTCATAAATATGCAGCCCTTTCTGATAAATACCTTATGTATATATATCGACTTTCCCTTAAAATAATGTTACTACCAGAATGTGTCAAAAATGTAACCTTTGGTAGGCAAAAATCTCTATTTCATATTATAATGAAGTAAAATAATGTTGTCAAGATTTCTCACAGAAGTTTTCACAGACAATATGCTCTCTCCTTCCCGCCATCCTCCCGGACAAATAAAAAAAGGCCGGTCACACAGCCTTTTCCTGACCGGAGAACCGTCCCCTCCATCCGCTCCCGGATATACAAATAAAAAAAGCGCGAGACGGGACTCGAACCCGCGGCCCCAACCTTGGCAAGGTTGTGCTCTACCAACTGAGCCACTCGCGCATAAAACGGCCATGCCGGGACTCCCTCTACAGGATTGTCTCCCTGCGACCGTTTTATATTATACAATAGCCGGCGTCACATGTCAAGAACTTTTTTTATTCTCCAAAAACATTTGAGCTTATATTTCTCAAGAACATCAACGGAACCGCCGCACTTTATCTTTACAGTACAGATCACCGGCATCTGCACCGATCCCATACCATTTTCTTGCATTTTTTATATCATTTATTGAAAGATATAAATCTGCCAGGCATTTTATAGCGCTGCCATGCTTCTGCATGGCAGCTTTTTTCAGCCATTTTATCGCACTCTGGACATCCTCTTCCACACCGTCGCCGTACCAGTATTTCATACCAAGGATACACTGGGCCGTAGGAAAACCCTGATTCGCCATGTCGCTGTATATTTTTAAGGATTTTTCCTTTCCCCCTTTTATTTCATGTGAGTTCTGGTCGTACAGTTTTGCAAGTGCGAAAGAAGCCTTTACGTATCCATTCCTTGCGGATACGGAATACCACTTGGCTGCCTCATTGAGATCAAGATGATCCGTAGCTTTATCCGAATAGTACTCCCCCATTTTACATTGGCTTACGGCATTCCCCTGGAACGCTCTCATCAACGTTCTCCGATCCTGAACCGTCATCTGTTTGTAAAATTTTGTATCCTGTATATGCTCCTCTTTTACAGGCGCTTTACCGAAAACTTCTCCTATAACATCCGGAAGCTCAGCCTGCTCTGCTTCCGCACCATCTTCTGGCGGCGCATTATCTAATTCAAATATACGTGGCTCGATATGTTCTTCCCCGTATACTTCCGCCCCGTTTTCATCACTGGTTTTCAGAAACTCTTCGATCTGCAGATCCAAGCCACTATTACGTTCTCTGGCTTTGATCTGGTCCCAGATCTCCAACTCTTTTTTAGGGAGCTGAACATATGATTTTTTTAACGTTTTATCCATGTTATACCCTGTCATCCCCGCCAAACATATTTTCCCCCAGCAGCTGTAATACTTTATCCTGGCCCCTGTCCGCCTGTGTAAGCACCGAACCCCCGGCCTGCATAATCCAAAGCATTATAATTACATTTTGAATTTTCCGACTTCTGCTTCCAACTGTCCGGCGATTTCCCTGTTTCCCTCAGCTTCGCCTTTGATACTTTCCATACCCGTATTCATATCGGCAGTCATTTCCGTCACGCTGACGACGCCTTTGGTGCTTTCTTCCACGGCAATGCTGACGGCATCCACGGCTTCCTTTATACTATCGATATTATCATTCAGGCGCATGCTCTCGTCAGCAAAATCCTTCATCGTTTCACCCAGATGGTTTACATCGTTCTTGAAGTCCCGGCTGTTGTCCAAAAGCCTTTCATAACCTGCCATTGCCGTTTCATTCATAAATTCAATCATACGCTCTGATTCACCTGCCAGTTCGTTTACGGCATGGATAACTTCCTGACTGACCCGCTGGATGCCCTCGGCAGCCCGGGCTGAATCGTCCGCGAGCGCCCCGATCTCACTCGCCACAACGGCAAATCCTTTTCCGGCTTCCCCCGCTCTTGCCGCCTCAATGCTCGCGTTCAGTGCAAGCAGGCTGGTCTGATCGGTAATGTTGATAATTTCCGCTGTCAGCGTATCAATCTGTTCTACTGCCCTGGAGCGCTGTATCCGCTCATTCATCTGTTCTGACATGTCTGCGGCCTTTCGGGCCGCTTCGGTCCTGTCAGTTTCCGCGCTCTCATAAATAGACTGCACTTTTTCCATGATTTCCGCCGCGGAATCCCGCTCCGAGGACGCTTTTTGGGAAATGCCGCTAATGCTCTGCGTAATGTGTGCCACGGACTCGTCCACCTGGAACAGGGAGGTGTTGGTTTCCTCCATAGCGGCACTCATCTGTTCCATCGTTGCCGATATATCCGAGATATCATCCTTTGCACGGATCAGGCTCTCCGCGATAGAACCGGTAGATACGCCAAGTTGTGTGGAGTTCGAAAAGATATTCAACATGATGCCCCGGATATATTCAAGCAGCATATTTATATTTTCAGAAATCAGTTCCAGCTCGTCGCCGGATGAAATCTCCAGTTTTTGCGTCAAATCCCCCTCGCTGTGTACCAGATCGTAAATTTTGCGGTCAACTTTATTCAGTCCACGCATAATGCGGTTTACGATCACATTTAATATCACCAGCGCCAGCAAAAGACAGATAATAGAAATCCGCAAGATTCTGTTCCGTGCGCCGTCGATCCGTTCTACCACATAAGATGCGTCATAGTCGCAGCCAAGCACGGCAACAATACTTCCGGCGCTGTCAGCAATAGGCAGATAGGCGGAAATCAAATCCCCATTCTCTGTTTCATCGATATAATCCTGCACATACCCCTGTCCGCCAAATACGCTTGAAAATTCCTCATATGACCCATCGTCAAAAGCATCTCCCGGATGCTTCTGGCTTCCGGTACTATCGGTGTCTATCCCGTAGCAGAGGCTGTTGTTATCCGCATGCAAAGTGTATAGATAAGCGATCCCACACACTTTCTGCGTTTCTCGGAGGGCAGTCAGGTTCGTCTGATATTCCTTTGTTTTTTCGAAACCGGATCCGACATGGGAAAGGGAATCCCCATCTACCGAAGATACCGCGATAGCGGCCGCCATCTGCGCTTCCTCTACCCCTAACTGGATCATGCCCGATTTGAGACTGGTATAGGAATTGATCCCTATGGCTACGCACATGGCAATGATCAACAGCGTAGTTGGAATCAATATTTTCCATCGGATACTGAGTCGTCTAACTTTTGTTTTCAATAATCATTTCCCCCCTTAACTTTAACAGCTTTTTCTTAATTATAACAGACAAATATGGAAACCACAAGGAACAATCAACGCAACACGCAACATTCTCCTGCGAATCATTTTCCTATAAACAATAAAAAAAGGACCGTCTGAGACGATCCTTACAAAGCGCGAGACGGGACTCGAACCCGCGGCCCCAACCTTGGCAAGGTTGTGCTCTACCAACTGAGCCACTCGCGCATCTGACAGCCGCCGGCTTCTTTTCCCTGCGACCGAATAACATTATACAATAACAAAATGTTCTTGTCAAGGTATTTTTTTCCACTCCTCATACAGCCGGTGCACCGGCAGGCCGACCACATTATTATAATCGCCCTCGATCCCGGAAATATATTTCCCGAACACGCCCTGGATCCCGTAAGCTCCCGCTTTGTCGTATGGCTCGTCAGTATCGAGATACGAAACGATTTCCCTCTCACTGAGCGGCGCCACATGTACAAGTGTCGTCTCGCAAAAACTGCTCTCCCACTTCGCATCCGCGTCCGGACCGGTCTGTATGAGCGTCACCCCGGTACTGACCTGGTGCGTCTTCCCGCTCAGCAGACGGAGCATCCGGCAGGCGTCTTCCCGATCCCTCGGTTTCCCCAGAATCTCCCCGTCAATACTCACAACCGTATCCGCACCGATCACGACCGCACAGGCCCTGCCTGCCGCCACGGCCTGCGCCTTTTGTCTCGATAATTCGATCGTCACCTCTTCCGGTACCGCACTGGAAACGATCTCCTCACAATCGGAAACAACAACCGAAAAATCATGACAGATCATGCTAAGAAGTTCTCTTCTCCGCGGCGAACCAGACGCCAGAATAATCGCAGTCGTCTTTTTTTGCATCCTCACAGCCTCCTTGCCTTTTTAGCGAATTCATCGGTTTTCATTATAACAGCTTTTCCTGAAAATATAAACTTCTTTTTTGAAAAATGCTCGTTGGCTTCCAGAAATATTCCAAAAATATTTACTCTGCCGTATTTTCGCCAGTAAATTACGTTTTTTCTATACATTGTTGTTCAGGTATATTATAATAAGGAAAAATTTCACTAAGAAAGGGAGCGACTAACTATGAAAAAATGAATCCTGCCTGTTTGTACGCTCGTACTTGCCCTCGGCCTCGGAAACGCCGTGGACGGAAATGCGATGACGACACAGGAAAAACTACAGAAACAAGCGGAAGAACAAGCTTTGTATGAAGCATATTCCGGAAAAACGATGACACTTATGGAGGATGCGGATACCAATCTCCCCGGCACCGGTCGGGACGCGGCGATTCCCGCCAGTGGAACCCTTCCGTGCGAAAACGGAAATACGATCTCCTACACACTGGAAAACGGCGTGCTGACGATCTCCGGCTCAGGCGACGAACTCACCAGTGAATACGCGAGTTATTTTAGTTATAACGATGATATAACGAAAGTTATTTTCACGAATGACTGCATGATGACAAATATGCCACGCATGTTTTATCATGATATAAATCTGACTACGGTAGAGAACATTCCGCAGACAGTTACCCGGCTGGACTCCACATTCGCCTTCACCGGCCTTACAAGCTACCAGCGCTGCCGGCAAATCTGACCAGCCTTGAAGTTTGAGCTGATCAATATCCCGAGCACAAACAAGGAACCGGGTTCGGAGTGCTCTACCGACATGTTTAATAATTGCAGCAGCCTGAAAAGCGTCATAAACGAAGGTTATTTCTATTTCAGCGGAGATAGGATCTTTAACGGCTGCGAGCAGTTATCGACGCTGCAGACAAAAGGGTTTCAGGATTTCTATTCCGATGACTCCCTGGAGTACGCATTTTATAACTGCCGTTCGCTCAATGGTGATTACTACATTAGTTTCGGCTCCAACTACGAACTCTATGATTACGCCGGAAATCTATCTAACCCGGATATTGAAGACTACATAGGTTATAGTTTTACCGGCTGCAGCAGCAACGCCACTTTCCACATCGGTTTTCAGGAACTGGTTGATTACTGGAACCAGCGCAAACTTCTGGACGAGTCAAAATCCGACGCCAATTTCACTTACTGGCCCGAAGGTGATCATTTCAGGAAGGATTCCCACGTGACTCCCCCGGATACAACGATCCAGAGGCCTTCCATCATAAATCCGCCGATTACTACGGGCAATACACAGCCCGCTTCAACGGTTTCAACAAAAACGAAAAAAAGTATCTCCATTCTGAAACTGACGAAATACAAAAAGGGAACAAAAAAGATCAGTGGCAAGACAATGGGAAAAGCAACCGTTAAAATATCTATTGGAAAGAAAACCTATAAGGCAAAGACAAATGCAAAAGGAACTTTCACCATCTAACTTAAATCTAAATTAAAGAAAAAGGCTTCCATTAAAATGACCGTTTCCAAATCCGGTTACAAAACAACGTCAAAGATTTTTAAGGTAAAATAGACAGGCAAAAAAACACGGAATCCTCCAATGTACGTTAAATTCAAGGATTCCGTGTTTTCTTATTTTTCTATTTATTTTTCTCCGACATCAATTGCAGAACATTCACTTCCCGCCGAAACGATCAATTTGGTATCTACCTCAGCGAGTCCTTCCGCCACATCCTGTTCTTCCACGAGATCCAGAACCGGAAGTCCGTCGATGTCAAAATGCACCCTGCGGATGCCGCTGCTCCGCTCCCCGTCGATCCCCGGTCTCGCGTGATAAGTGTTCCAAAGATCGCCATACTCGTCCATGACATACGCGTTATGGCCAGTTCCAAATTCCCCTTCCACGCTTCTCGACGTGAGGATCGGATAATTTCCCTTTTTCCAGTTCTCCCGAACGAGAAGATCCTGTCCTTTCTCAATCGTCAGCAGGCCGACGACGTAAGAAGTATCGACCGCCGCGCTCGAAAACGTGAGGATCAGCCGGTCTTCCTGCGGCAGGGCAAACGGCCCTTCATCGACAAACGTGTGGTTGTTCGCCCATCCATACTCGGGCTTTGACAAAATCACCGGCTCAGAACTCAGCTTCCAGGGCTCGTCCGCATTCAGCTTCGCGATGTACAGCCACGCGCCCAGATCCTTTGGCAGAAACTGCCGCTGCGACCAGACCACGTAATAATCTCCCTCCCAGAAAAAGCATGTCATATCCAATGTGATCGTTTTTCCGGCTTCGCACAGTTCGCTGCCATCCCTGCGCACGACGCGGCGCGGCTCCGACCAGTCCTCCCTATGCGATGGATTTCCGCCTTCCCGCAGTTCCATGATGTGACTTTCCTCGCAGAAAAACTCATCGGGCGTGATTGCTAAAAACAGATATAACTTTCCGCCAATCTCATGAAACTCCGGCGCCCACAAAAGATTGCCCACATGCTCGTATGTATCCGAATCCAGTATGAGATGTTCGTCCGCATCTGCCAGTCCGGGGATCGTATCCGCTTCGCGGACGTAGAGCGTATGGTTCCTGTCCGCGTCATTGGTCGCAATAAAGTAATATTTCCCCTGCCAAAAGGCCACGCACGGATCCGCCCGGTCTTCCGCGATCGGGAACGGAAAATGATCCTGGTGCAGTTTTCCCTTGATCTCATACGTCCCGGGACAAGACCAGTCCACATGCTCCAGATCCCAGTCCACGCGCTTTTGCGCCTGTGTGCCGTCGCTGTAAACCGCCCTCGCCCTGAACTGCTGCAGCTGCTCCTTCGAACCTGCCGTAACCTGCTTTTCAAAAATCGTTTCCACATGATGCGGCGGCATCAGTTTCTTAACAAGACGTTCCGCCGTTTCATCCGATACTGGCACGATATTTCCGGCAGCCGCCCCCTCAATGTCCGTCTTCACTTCCGGCCATTCCCAATTATCGATGCGCACCGCCCGCGGCGCCTGATCCGATGGCCCGGTCTCCTCCAACTCCGCCTGATAGCAATCGCCGCTCTTTACGGACCAGCGCATGATATACTTATCCTTTTCACGATCATAGTCACATGCCACACGGCAGACCGGCTCGTCTGCCAGCGCAAGAAGACCCAGTTCCTCATATTCCAGCAGATCACGGCTCGCAAACAACAGGACGCTTCCCGCGCTCTGCGCGTCCTCTTCCCCGTCGCCCCCCGTCCGGACGGCTGCCACGCCAAATGTGCCATCCTTCCTGACAAACAGATACGGATTCTGAATACTTTTCGGATTCAGCGACCCATCCTCATTTTCCGTGGCCTTTGCAAATAAAACGCCGGAATTGTGGTTTAATGGCTGGAAACTTCCGATGCCGTCGCCGGAACCCCCGCGCCTGACGCTATTCCCAGCATCGTCTGTGCCATCGTCCCCCGCATTGTCCCCGATGGCGAGGTGCATACTATACGCCAGTTTGGGATCATAGTAAAATTCATCGATCGGCTCCCTTGTGTAACATAATACCTGTTTCATTCTCTCCTCCATTCACGAAGCAGCCAAAAAAGATCTTTTCCTTTCCTGGCCGCTCCAAAACAATTAACGGAAATACTCCACTCCGCTTTCAAATATCATCTGATTCTGTTCTCCGTAAATATTGACGGCTACCCCGCTGCCCCGGCGCTCCGAATGCGCCATTTTCCCAAGGACCCTTCCATCCGGGCTCGTAATGCCCTCGATCGCGCCATACGATCCATTGGGGTTGAAATCGTCGTCCATCGTTGGATTTCCATTGATATCGACATACTGCGTCGCCACCTGTCCGTTGGCAAACAGCTTGTCGAGCCATTCGCGGTCCGCGACAAAACGACCTTCTCCGTGCGAAGCCGGAACGGAATAGATCGCGCCCAGTTTTGCCTTCTGCAGCCAGGGCGACTTATTCGTCACGACCTTCGTATAAACGGATTTACTAATATGCCGGCCGATGCTGTTTTTCGTGAGCGTCGGCGAGTCCGCTTTCTGCGTGCGGATCTCCCCGTACGGCACAAGCCCGAGTTTCACGAGCGTCTGGAATCCGTTACAGATTCCCAGCACCAGTCCGTCTCTCTCCTGCAGCAAAGCGTGAACGGCTTCCTGGATCCTCTCATTGCGGAATACCGACGTGATAAATTTAGCAGAACCATCCGGTTCGTCGCCGGCGCTGAAACCGCCGGAGAACATGAGGATCTGCGATTCATCCAACGCCTTCTTAAATGCGTTCACGCTGTCCGTTATGTTCTGCTCCGTCATATTTTTAAATACAATGCTCTCCGTCTCCGCGCCAGCCGCACGGAACGCCCGGATCGTATCGTATTCACAGTTCGTTCCCGGAAATACCGGAACAAATACTTTTGGTTTTGCCGTCTTATGGCGGCATACATAGATTTCCTTCGCGTCGTAAAGGCTGTCCGGGATATTTTCTCCGGCCCTGTCAGAACCGTCCGCGCCGGCGCGCGTCGGGAACACCTTCTCGAGCGTTCCAGTCCAGGCGGCGAGCGCCTCATCGACGCTGACTCTTTCTTTGCCATACAGGAAGACTTCCTCGGCATTGACAACGCCGATCTTCTCAAAGGCAAGTCCGGTCTGTGCCAGCCTGTCCATATCCTTCTCGTCCACCTCAGCGAGTATCGCGCCATACGCCGGTTTGAAATACTCGTTCACCGGACGGGACGCGTCAAACGTTACGCCCCATTTATTTCCAAATGCCATTTTCGCCGCCGCTTCCGCCACGCCTTTCCCGGAAAGGGCATACGCCGAATGAATGACATGGCTGCGCATCAGCTCCGTCACTTTTCCGTACATATCCATACAATACGTGTAGTCCGGAAGGTCATACGCATCCTTTTGAATCTCAAATTTGATTAATACATGACCGGCTTCTTTCAGTTCCGGTGTGATGACATCCGAAATCTTCGCCACATCGACAGCAAACGAACACAGTGTAGGCGGCACGTCGATGTCATTAAACGTACCCGACATACTGTCCTTACCGCCGATCGACGGAAGGCCGAGCTTCATCTGCGCGTCATAGGCGCCGAGCAGCGCCGCCATCGGCTCGCCCCAGCGTCTGGCGTCTTCGGTCATCCGCTTAAAATACTCCTGGAAGGTAAAGCGGATCTTCGTGAAGTCACCGCCGGCTGCAACGATCTTCGCCACCGAAGTCAGCACCGCGTACTCTGCGCCGTGGAACGGACTCCAGCTCATCAGGTACGGATCCATGCCATAACTCATCATCGTAACGGTATCGCAGCTTCCCTCCATTACAGGCAGTTTGGCAACCATCGTCTGGATCGGCGTAAGCTGGTACTTTCCGCCATATGGCATCGCCACCGTACACGCACCGATCGAACTGTCGAACATCTCCACAAGACCCTTTTTGGAACAGACATTCAGATCTTTCAGGCATCCGGTCAGCGCATCCGCAAAGTGTTCCGGCACTTCCACCTTTTCCATATAATTTTCTTCTTTTTTCGGCATTTCCACGATGACATCCGTCTCCTGGTGAGCGCCGTTCGTATCTAAAAATGCCCTTGCAATATTTACGATCTCTTTTCCACGCCATTTGAGGACGAGCCGCGGCTCTTTCGTCACGACGGCGACCGGAACCGCCTCGAGGTTTTCCTCTTCGGCAAAGGCTAACATTTTCTCGATATCTTTCGGGTCAACGACGATCGCCATACGCTCCTGGGATTCCGAAATCGCCAGTTCCGTGCCGTCCAGACCGGCATATTTCTTCGGAACCTTGTCCAGATCGACGACCAGGCCGTCTGCCAGTTCCCCGATGGCTACCGACACGCCGCCCGCTCCGAAGTCATTACATTTTTTAATGAGCCGGCTGACCTCCTCGCGGCGGAACAACCTCTGGATCTTGCGCTCGGTCGGCGCGTTTCCCTTCTGTACTTCTGCCCCGCATGTGTCGATGGACGCCGTGTTATGTGCTTTGGAAGATCCGGTTGCGCCGCCGCACCCGTCACGTCCCGTACGTCCGCCGAGCAGGATGATCACATCATCCGGATCCGAATTTTCACGGATCACGTTCTTTCTGGGCGCCGCGCCCATGACAGCGCCGATCTCCAGCCTCTTTGCCACATAGTTCGGATGATAGACCTCATCGACAAGCCCCGTGGCCAGCCCGATCTGGTTTCCATAAGAACTGTATCCGCTGGCGGCGCCCGTCACGATCTTTCTCTGCGCCAGTTTACCCTCCATCGTTTCTTTCAGCGATTTCGTGGGATCTGCCGCCCCCGTCACGCGCATCGCCTGGTAAACATAACCGCGCCCGGAAAGCGGATCGCGGATCGCGCCTCCGAGACAGGTCGCCGCGCCTCCGAACGGCTCAATCTCCGTCGGGTGGTTGTGCGTCTCATTTTTAAAGAAAACGAGCCACTCCTCTTTGACCGTCTGCTTCTGGCCGCTTCCGGAGCCGTCCTCCTGTTCGATCTCCACCGGCACGACGATCGAGCAGGCGTTGATCTCGTCGGATTCTTCCATATCCTCGAGTTTTCCGTCCGCACGCAGTTTTTTCATCGCCATGAGCGCAATATCCATCAGCGATACAAATTTATCGTCCCTTCCTTGATAGATCGTGTCGTGGTCTTCTTTGTAACGAAGAAACGCATCCTCGATCGGTTTTGTATAATCGCCGTCTTCAAAACGGATATTTTTGAGTTCCGTCAAAAATGTCGTATGGCGGCAGTGATCCGACCAGTACGTATCCAGCACACGGATCTCCGTCACACTCGGGTCGCGCTTTTCTTCCCCTCTAAAGTAATTCTGTATATGGAGAAAATCTTTAAATGTCATGGCAAGGCCGAGGGAATCGTACAGGCCTTTCAGCGCATCTTCGGACATCTGCTGAAATCCATCAAATATTTTGACATCCGCCGGCTCGTCAAATACAGTGACCAGCGTTTCCGGAACGCTCTCGTCCGTCTCCCTCGAATCCACCGGGTTGATGCAGTATTCCCTGATGCGCGCAAAATCTTCCTCGCTGAACGCGCCGCTCAGCACGTATGTCGTCGCGGAGCGGATCACCGGCTCTTCGCTCTCATTCAGAAGCTTGACGCACTGTTCCGCCGAATCCGCGCGCTGGTCAAACTGCCCCGGGAGATATTCCACGGAAAAAACGCGGTCTCCCTCCTGTTTCTCAAACTCTCCTTCGTAGACGTGATCGACCGGCGGCTCAGAAAACACGGTGGCAAGTGCTTTTTCATACGTGCCCTCCCCGATGCCTTCCACATCGTAGCGGATCAATACCCTGACCCGCTCTAAATCCCGGATGCCGAGATATTCCCTGATCTCCGTCTTCAATTCCTTTGCCGCTACCGCATAGTCCTCTTTTTTTTCTACGTAAATCCGCTTTACCTTTGCCATATCTTCCTCCAAAGAAATACTGTAATGCGCTTACTGCGCTGTCGTATAGGAACCAACCGTCACACGGCCTTTCCAGTAACTCTGGACCTCAGTCGTGTAAGTTGTCTTGATCTGATCGTAACGGGTGTTAAACTGTTTCGTCTTTTCCTCGTTGACCACCGATTCACACTGGGAGTCGTATCCGGAAGGATCATTGTTGTTGACCATTTTCACGAGATAATATCCGTCCTCGCCCTCGATCACATCAGAAATCTCATCATTTGCCATCTTGATCAGCTTTTTACGAAGTTTTTTCGTGAGGAAAGTGGAACTTTCCATATCTTTTGTCAGGAGTTTTTCTTCCTGATAGGCTTCGATCCCTGACTCATCGCCCTCTTCTACAAGCTTCGTAAAATCTTCCGCCGTAGCCGCTTTTTCCTTTAATGCCTGCATACTGGCGAGATTTTTCTGTTTCTGCTCTTCGGACACATCGGTCTGTTCCTCCCCGCTGCCCTCTTTATTGCTCACTTTATAGTACTGCATCGTGTACTGATGGTATTCGTTCCGATCCACCGTAGCTTTCAGCGCTTCCTCATCAATACCGGCCTCCGCGATAATGACCTGTTTGTATTTTTCTGCCAGCGCGCTTTTTTCAAACACGGTAGTCAGCGACTTCTCATCCAAACCGTCGATCTTTTTCTGCCCTTCCGGCAGCTCTTTCAGAGCAGTCTGTACATTATCCGCAACGGACTTCTTTTCTTCATCTGTCAGCGAATAACCGAGCTTCTGCGCCTCCATGCAGAGGATCTCCCTCTGCTTTACATTGTCCATCACCTGTTTCTTCGCGGCGGACGCCCCGCTTCTGCCTTCACCGTCCACATCTTCCATTTCCCAATACGTTTTTCCATACATCTGCTGGTACAGGGATGAGTACATATTGTACTGGGATTCCACCTGAAAAATGTCATACACTGTTTCCTTCATATATACCGTGTTCGTCACATCCGAACCACTCTGATCCGGGCCGGTCACTTTCAGCACGGCGCGCGGACGGAGCTGCATATAACAGACTCCTGCACAAAGAATGACTACTGCGGCGATCCCGAGCATGGCAAGAACCTTATTTTTTGTAAATTGAAAGGACTCCCCGCCGGAAACCTTTTTACTCTCCATCGCTATCCCGTTGTTTTTTGCTAATTTTTTTGCCTTATTCATTGTTTTCCTCCAAAACTGCTTTTTTGTACAAACATACATATGTATTCTAGCATTTTCTCCCCGTCCAGTCAAATACATTTCGAAAAAAAAAACGGCGTAATTTTCACGCCTGTTTTTCTCATTCTTACTGCTCCACCTCATAGGGCCAGTCTATGATCCCGCCAAACTCACGGACGTTTTTATATCCCATCGACGCCAGCTCCGCTGACGCGTTTTTGCTCCGCCGTCCGCTCCGGCAGTATACAAGGATCCTCTGCTCCTGATCCGGCAGCTCTCCCCGCGCCCTGTCCCTGATCTCATAATCCGGGATCAATAGCGCTCCCGCGATATGCCCTTCCGCGTATTCCTCTTCCGTCCTCACATCGAGCACGACGCAGTCCGGCTCCGAATCCATGATCTCCTTCGCCTCTTTTGCTGTAATGCTCACATACGTCCCCTCCATTTCTTTCTCACCATCTGACAGCGCGCCATCCGCACCGTCCTCCGTTTTCTCCGCATTTTCCATTACGGCGCCGCTTTCTTTTCCCTCCGGCACATCCGCGCCGCACCCTGTCAAAAAACAAAATAGTACCATCAACAACAGTATGCGCAAACTTCCTTTTCTCATTCCCGTCGTCCTCCTCAAATGCTGATCCGCAACAATATTACTATCAATCCTGAAAATAAAAAAAGACGCTCCCGTCAACAGCCGTCCATTCTGGTTCCCTCGATCTGCTTTCACCGGCAGAAATCAATAAAAGGGGCGTGCTTCTCAGCCGCCCCTCATGCAGGAAAAGGGACTTGAACCCTCATGGTATTGCTACCACACGGACCTGAACCGTGCGCGTCTGCCAATTCCGCCATTCCTGCGTGCTTATATAAAATATCATAAAAAAAAGAAAAAGTCAACAAAAAATATAGAAATTTTTAAAAAAATGTTGTATACTGGTATTGTCATTACAAAAAAAGTATGCAAATGGAAATGAGGAATATCATGGGAATCAACGTTGGAATGCTTATTTTTGGACTTATTGATGGCGCACTTGCCTATGCTGTCGTTTTCAATCTGATCAAAGCAAGGTTTAAAGGCGGTAAGTTCGGCCGGATACTGGGAACCATACTCGGAACGATCGTTTTTGCGAATTATATCGCGCTCTTCGTGTGGTTTAATACCCCTGGCGTGTTCGTGAATCCAGATTTCAGAAACATCATCTACGCGGCTCCGATCGTCCTGTCCGTTCTTTTAACCATTTTGGTGCTTCTCTCCCAGCCGCCGAAAAAAACGGAAGCAGGAGAAGAAACGGAAGAATCGGCAAACGAGGATGACGGCCCAGTGCAACAGAGCGCCGCACCAGACGACCTCACGGCCGCCGAAGAAAATTCCTGAGTTTGGAGACGATACATCCAAATTCCTGATCTTTTCGTAAGACCTTTTTATTATTAAATTTAAATCAAAGGAAGGTGATCCTACTATGTTAACAAACGCATATAAAGTTACATCTACATCTAACAATAAAATCCAGCTCAAGGTACTGCCGGGGCACTTTGCCACCAGCCACTCACACATCAATTTCTATCTGGATATGACGAGGTTAAAAGTCGGGCAGCGGGAAGCAAAAGACGTCGCCTCTACTCTGGCGAGGGATTATCAGTACAACAAACCGGTTGACTGCATCATCTGCATGGACGGCTGCTACATGATCGGCGCCTATCTGGCCGAGCAGTTATCGGACGCCGGCGTCATCTCCATGAACATGCACAAAAGTATTTATGTCATTGAACCGGAATTTGATTCGAACGGACAGATGATCTTCCGCGACAATATCCAGCCGATGGTGCGCGGAAAGAACATCGTGCTTCTTCTGGCGTCCGCCACGACCGGTAAAACGATCGCCCAGAGTTTGGAATGTATCCGGTATTATGGCGGTATCATCCAGGGGATCTCCGCGATCTTCAGCGCGACCGACACGATCGAGGATTACCCGGTTCATACGATCTTCCATACGGATGATTTCGTAAACTATCAATCCTATTCGCCTCACGACTGCCCATTCTGCCAGTCCGGGCAGAAGATTGATGCGATCGTTAATAATTTTGGGTATTCGCAGTTGTAAACTGCGGGTGGATTAGCACCTTATCAATCTGAGATAACGGCCATCAATGGCGGTTGGCAGACAACAGAAAAACTAATCTGTAAAAAGCGAATGAACATTTGTTAAAGCAATGTCATTTCGCTTTTTATTTTGGGAGGGTTATCCGAAACAGTCCCGCCTCCGCACGCGCGGCAGTTCTCATTTCTCTGCGGAAACGGAACCCTCCGAATCTCCATCGTCAGCGCATCTACCGTGAGAAGCTGCCCGGTCAGCAGCTCTCCGATTCCCAGCAGATACTTGACAGCCTCCACACTCTGCATCGAACCGATGATGCCGCAAATACCGCCGATCACCCCGGTTTCCTTACAGGAAGGAACCGCGCCCGGTTCCGGCGGTTCCTCGAAAATACAGCGGTAGCATGGGCCTTTCCCCGGCACATAAGTCATCAGCTGCCCGCCAAACCGCTGTACCGCTCCATGGATAAAAGGTTTCTGCTGCTCCACACATGCATCATTTATTAGAAATTTTGACTCAAAATTGTCCGTCGCGTCCAAAACAAGATCATATTTTTCAAATATGCCTTTCGCGTTTTCCGCCGTCAGTCTCAGGCTGTATTCCTCCACCGTCACATCCTGGTTCAAACAAACTATTTTTTCCCGCGCCGACGCTGTTTTTTTCCTGCCGACGCTGTCTGTCGTGTGGATAATCTGTCTCTGCAGATTCGTCCGGTCCACCTCGTCATCGTCTACGATCCCAATCGTCCCCACCCCGGCCGCCGCCAAATACATGGCGGCCGGCGAACCAAGCCCGCCGGCCCCCACGATCAGCACACGGGAGGAAAGCAGCCGCTCCTGTCCTGATTCACCAATTTCCGTCAACGAGATATGCCGTGCATACCGCTCCCGCTGTTCCTGTTCCATCGCTGCCCCCCGATCCTGTGAAACAACATCCATTCTGTAAAAACCATGTGTATCCGCACTTCCTATTTGGCTAATATCTCATCAGCCAGCCGTTCCATCGCTGCCACGTCCGCATCCTTCATCACAGATTTAATAGATACCATCTCATCGCAGATCGTTATATTTTTCAGGCCTTCAAAAACTGCCTTCATCTGCTTTCCGGCCGTCGGCGCCCAGGAACCGTTTTCCACAATGCCGACTACACGTTTCTGATAATTCTTGCTCTTCAAATGATGCAGGAAATCTTCCATCACCGGGAATATTCCTCCGTCATATGTAGCCGCTGCTACAACGATCTTACCATAACGGAACGCATCTTCGATCACTTCCGCCATATCCTCTCTGGAAAGATCACTGACAACGACCTTTTTCGCTCCCTTTTTCTCTAAGATCTCGCCGAGTTTTCTCGCGGCATCTGCCGTATTTCCGTGGATGGACGCGTAAGCAACGAGAACGCCCTCGTCCTCCGGCTCATAACTGCTCCACGTATTGTATTTGTCAATAAAATATGCTAAATCCTCTTTTAATATCGGTCCATGTAACGGACAGATCATGGAAATGTCGAGTCCGGCCGCCTTTTTCAGCAACGCCTGTACCTGCGCGCCGTATTTGCCTACGATATTAAAGTAATAGCGTCTCGCCTCACAGGCCCACTCGTCTTCATGCGCCAACGCGCCAAATTTGCCGAAACCGTCTGCTGAGAACAAAATCTTCTCCGACTGCTCATAGGTCACCATGACTTCCGGCCAGTGCACCATCGGAGCCATAAAGAACTGGAGGGTATGCGCCCCGAGCGAAACCGTTTCGCCCTCTTTGACTTCAACCATCCGGTCGGATACGTCCAGATCAAAAAATTGCGGCAGCATGGAAAATGTCTTGGCGTTTCCGATCAGCTTCATCTCGGGATATTTTTCTGCCGCTTTTTGTATGTTCGCCGCATGATCGGGTTCCAAATGGGAAATAACTAAGTAATCCGGCTTTTTGCCGCCGAGAACGTTGTCCACATTCGCGAACCATTCATCCGTAACGCGCTTGTCCACCGTATCCATGATCGCGATCTTATCATCTAAGATCACGTAAGAATTGTAAGATACGCCGTCCGGTACGATATACTGGCTCTCAAAAAGGTCAAGCGTCGTATCATCCACTCCTACATAAATGATCGAATCGGAAATTTTCGTATCGTTTTTCATGATCGTTTCGTTATTCATTTTAACATTCATCCTTTCCTCTATTTTATTGTTAGTTAAAATCAAAATTAATTTTCCAATGACCGGATCCCTTCCCGGTTCCGATCCTTCTCGGACAGCAATACTTCCACTCCTTCTTCGATCGGCCATTCCACACCGATCTCCGGGTCGTTCCAGAGAATACCGCCCTCATCCTCCGGATGATAAAAATCCGTACATTTATAAGAAAACACCGCCGTGTCCGACATGACATAATAACCGTGGGCAAATCCCTCCGACACATAAAACTGCTTCTTATTTTCATCGGAAAGAACGACGCCAAACCATTTCCCATACGTGCGGGAGCCTTTCCGAATATCAACTGCCACATCAAACACGGTCCCAGACAGCGCGCGGACCAGTTTCCCCTGGGGAAATTGTTTCTGAAAGTGCAGACCACGCAGCACTCCCTTTTTCGACATCGACTCATTGTCCTGAACAAATTCCATGTTCAGACCATGTTCCGCGAATTCCTGCTTATGATAGGTTTCCATAAAATAACCGCGTTCATCGCCAAAAACCGTTGGCTCGATTACGTACAACCCTTCTATATCACAGGGCGTTACTTTTATCTTTCCCATTTGTTTCCTTTCCTTTCTGCCAAATATTATTAAACAATAGAAATTTTATGAGCGAAACTGCCGCTCCCTATACAGTATAATATTATTATTCAATTATGGCAATCTCTATTTTCAAAAAATTCCGGCCCGGTCAGCCTAAGCGTACAAGCGACAAAACCCTTTCCGCATGCTGGTTCGCCTGCGTAAGTACCGCATTTCCCGTCTGCTGCAAAATTTTTGATTTTGAGAACCGGACCACTTCTTCGGAAATCGCTCACCCGATATTTCAGATCGATCGACTGGTTCGTTGCATTGATCGTATGTACAGCAGCCATATTATGCTGAATGATCATACTTTCCCTCATTTCTTACAAGCAGGTGATGCCCCCCCAGCAACACCTGCTCTCACTTTTCTAACA
Source organism: uncultured Eubacterium sp. (assembly GCA_910584065.1). GTDB lineage: Bacteria > Bacillota > Clostridia > Lachnospirales > Lachnospiraceae > Eubacterium_F. Next base: position 43,094 of record CAJTZN010000002.1, on the reverse strand, counting down.
CAATCTCACTTTTATTACACAATCTCACTTTTATTACACAATTACTACAATAATCATTTACAGAACAGACAATTTGCTGTAAAATAAATGGCAACAGCTTATTAAACAGCTACGAACGGTAACCACAGCTCACAAAGGAGGCTAAAACATGGGTATAAAAACAAACGATTCAACGATTGGCTTTTTGGGCCTGGGACTCATCGGCGGCTCGATCGCCCGTGCCATCCGCTCCAGACACCCGGAAACCCATATCATGGTATATACACGGAGAAAGAACCCGGCTTTGGAAGAAGGCATGCGCGAGGGCATCATCGACACCCTCGTCTACGAGATCAATGAATCGTTTGCCGCATGTGACATTCTTTTTTTATGTGCACCTGTTCTGACAAATATAGAAATCCTTCGCACGCTGAAGCCACTGATCGGTGAAACCTGTATCATCACGGACGTCGGCAGCGTTAAAGGTACCATCCAAAAAGAAGCCATCCGGCTCGGCATGGAAAAAAACTTCATCGGCGGGCATCCGATGGCCGGTTCTGAAAAGACCGGATATGCCAATTCGACGGCGGAACTTTTGAAAGGCAGCTACTATCTGCTGTCCCCCACCGCACAGACAAGTGAAGAACATTTAAACCGGCTCCTGTCACTTCTCGCCTGCACACAGTCCAAATGCGTCATCATCGACCCGGACACACACGACGATGTGACAGCCGCCATCAGTCATATTCCTCACATCGCCGCCGCGGCCCTCGTAAACCTCGTACAAAATAATGACGACGAACATTCTTATATGAAAACATTTGCTGCTGGCGGCTTCCGCGACATTACGCGCATCGCTTCCTCCTCGCCCGAAATGTGGGAAAGTATATGCCTTTCCAACAAAGACAGCATCTGCTGTTTTCTGGAGAAATACATCGCCAGCCTGCGCGGCATCCAGAACGACATCCAAAACGGAAATAAGGAAGCGCTCCACGCCTTTTTTCAGGAAGCAGGCGATTACCGCAATTCTCTGCGGTAAAAACCTCTGCTTTAAAATCTCCTGCTTTAAAATTCCCTGCGATGATGCCGGTCATCCTCTCTCCCACTCTTCTTTTTTCTCTTCCCAGTACAACTTGTCCGACGTCGAGATCCTGCGGATGATGCGGCACGGATTCCCGGCCGCCACAACGCCATCCGGAATATCCCCCGTCACAACAGATCCGGAACCGATCACTACATTATTTCCGATATGTACCCCCGGATTGATCGTAACATTACCGCCGATCCATACATCGTCGCCGATACACACTTCTTTCGCGTATTCCAGATCAGTATTCCGAACCGCCGCATCAATCGGGTGACACGCCGTATAAATATGTACGCCTGGCCCGAGCATGACATGATCACCGATACGGATCTTCGCCACATCCAGCATAACACAATCGAAATTCGCGTAAAATCTCTCACCTACTGAGATGTTCGCGCCGTAATCGCAGCGAAACGGCGGTTCCACGTAACAGTCCGTCCCCAGCTCGCCAAACAGCTGGGATAGGATCTGCCTCCGTCTGCTATCCTCGTCCACATCCGTCTCGTTATAAGATTTTGTCAGTTTTCTCGCTGCCGCCCTCTCTGCCCGAAGCTGCGGATCCATCGAGTAATAAAGGCGTCCGGAAAGCATCTTCTCCTTCTCTCCCCGCCCTGTTCCGACCGCTGCTTCTCCGCGGAAAACTTCGTCTGACCGGAACTCCCCGGTCGATTCTCCGGCCGCCCGCATGATCGCTTCTGCCTGGAGACGGATCTGCTGCGCATCTTCTTCTCCCTGCCACTCCAAATCTGAGTAGCGCGACATCGTCTCCTTGAGCAGATTTTCCGTTTCTTCCATCCTTCCCGTCGCCACTTCGAGCAGATCGTCCGCATTCTCTGCCTGTCTCGCTGCCGCTCCGAGCAGATCGTCCGCCCTCTCATTCTGTCTCGCCACGACCTGCTCAAAGTCTATGGCGTCTTCCTGCTGCGCGTTCATATCACTTTCCCCGGCCATCTCCTGTTCCCCGGTCCGCCGCTGCTCTTCCTCTCTGGAAAGTTCTTCCTGCCGCCTGCGTTCTTCCTCCTGCCTTTTGAGCTCCTCTTCCTGACGCGCGCGCTCTTCCTCTAACTGCCTGCGTTCTTCCTCTTCCCTCAGGCGCTGCTCTTCCTCTTCCCTTGCCTCCTGTTCCAGTTCTTCTCGGAACACGTCCAGCACTTTTCGATGCATCGCCTGAGCCAGCTTCTCGTGCTCTTCCGGCACGAGGTGAAGGCAGTCCACATCACTGGACATCGCCACAACCGCGATATCAATAAAGTCCGCTCCAATCTTTTTCGCCACCGCCTCGATATACGGCGCCAGTTCAAATGAATACTGTACCTGCTGCCTGCCAAATTCCAAACGCAGCGGCGAAAACTCGATCTGATCACCCAAAAGCATCGGACTGGCGAGCAGAAGCTTCGCGTCTGTCTTTTCCCTCACCAGTTCACACATTTTCAGCAGATTGTCCGCAATCATTTGCGGCGTCGACTCAAAATAAGCTTTTAGGTCATTCGTACCGAGCATAATGATCATCAGGTCAAACGGTGCATTGGCATCTATACAGCTGCCGATATCCGCCATTCCGTTACAGCCCTCATTGTACGGATCATCAAACGCGATCGTACGGGCATTTTTCCCCTCATTTACCACTTCAAACTTTTCCCCCAACAGCTTATCCAAAACGCCAGTCCAACGGACATCCGCGCTGTACCGCGAACCGTCAAAAGGTGAAAAACCATATGTATTGGAATCACCAAAGCACACTATCCTTCTCATACGTTATCCTCATTTCTGCGCCGCCTTTCATGATTCATCCTGACTGATAAATGTGAATAAATTTGTGTCAGGCAGCACTCAGACACAAATATAAACTGCGTCTATTATATCACATATTTTGTAATTCATCCAGCGTTTTACTATAAGAAGGCAAAAAATCCCTCACAAAAATATCCACCTCTTCCCGCCCCATTTGCCGCAGCGTCTTCATGATCGTGCGCGCTGCTGTGGAAAACTCTTTATTTCCTGCTTTTTCCTCCTCCATGCACTTGATCAGCGCCGAAAGTTTGTCCGCCGCTTTCACAAGTTTCCACAATTCCTCATCCCCGTCCTGCATAAACAGCACATCTTCGTAATATTTCCTCATATAATCCGGAAGCTTCTGCAACAGCGTGTGGTTTGCCATTTCCTCCACCCGTTTATATGCATCGCGGATTCCGCTGTCATGGTATTTGACCGGCGTCGGCATGTCTCCGGTAATGATCTCATTCGCGTCGTGATAGAGGCCGATGAGCGCCAACTTGTTCAGATCCACGTTTCCGCCGCACTTTTCATTAAAAATAATGCCCAGACAGTGCGCGAGCATCGCAACCTCCATCGAATGTTCACTGATATTCTCCGTCACGGAATTACGCATGAGCGCCCACCGCTCAATGTATTTCATCCGCGCCATCATCGCAAAAAAAGGGTACTCCATCACTGATCTCCTCCCAGCATTTTTTTCATATACGCGCCCGTATAGGAAGACGGATTGCGGGCAATATCCTCCGGTGTGCCTTCCGCTATGACAGTTCCACCGCCCTCGCCGCCTTCCGGGCCGATGTCGATAATATAGTCCGCGGTCTTGATCACGTCAAGATTGTGCTCAATCACCACCACTGAATTCCCGCCCTCTGTCAGACGGTGCAGGATGTCGATCAGCTTATGCACATCCGCGAAATGGAGTCCGGTCGTGGGCTCATCCAAAATATAGATCGTCTTTCCCGTGCTGCGCCTGCTCAGTTCCGTAGCCAGCTTGATCCGCTGCGCCTCTCCTCCGGACAGCGTCGTAGACGGCTGCCCCAGTTTCACATACGACAGTCCCACATCGTACATCGTCTGGATCTTGCGCTGGATGGTCGGCACGTGCTTAAAAAACTCGAGCGCTTCTTCCACCGTCATCTCCAGCACATCATAAATACTTTTCCCCTTATATTTGACATCGAGCGTCTCCCTGTTATAGCGGCGGCCTCCGCACACCTCGCACGGAACATACACATCGGGAAGAAAGTTCATCTCGATCTTGATAATCCCGTCACCACGGCACGCCTCACAGCGTCCTCCCTTGACATTGAAGCTGAAACGGCCTTTTTTATAGCCCTTTGCCTTCGCGTCCGATGTCGCCGCAAACAGATCCCGGATCAAATCGAACACGCCCGTATACGTGGCGGGGTTGGAGCGCGGCGTCCGTCCGATCGGCGACTGGTCAATGCTGATCACCTTATCGAGTTTGTCCATCCCCCGGATTTCTTTATGCTTCCCGGGGATGCAGCGGGCGCGGTTCAAATGTTTGGCCAATGATTTATAGAGGATCTCATTGACAAGCGAACTCTTCCCCGACCCCGATACGCCTGTGACGCAAGTCAGCACGCCGAGCGGGATATGCACGTCAATATTCTTCAGGTTATTTTCCCTTGCGCCGATCACATCTAAAAATCCGCTCGGTTCCCGCCGCACTTTGGGCACCGGAATCTCGATCCGGCGGCTCAGGTAGGCACCTGTGATCGAATCCTCATGCTCCATGATCTCCTGCGCGGTTCCGGCCGCCACCACCTCGCCGCCATGTTCCCCGGCCCCCGGACCGATGTCCACGACAAAGTCAGCGGCTAGCATCGTCTCCTCATCATGCTCGACGACGATCAGCGTATTTCCCAGTTCTTTCAGATTTTTTAACGTGCGGATCAGCTTGTCGTTGTCCCGCTGGTGAAGCCCGATACTCGGCTCATCCAGAATATACGCCACTCCGACCAGGCCGGAGCCGATCTGCGTCGCCAGCCGGATCCGCTGCGCCTCTCCCCCTGACAGCGTTCCCGTCGCCCGCGCCAGTGAAAGATAGTCCAGTCCGACATCCACGAGAAATCCGAGCCTCGCCTTTATTTCCTTTAAGATCAGTTTACCGATCTGTACCTGCCGGTCCGTCAGCTGCAGATCATCCATAAATTTCTTCAGATCGCGGATCGAATCGTCGCACAGTTCGGATATATTTTTCTCCCCGACCGTCACGGCCAGCGACTCCTTTTTCAAACGCCTTCCGCCGCATTCATAACAGGGCGTCACGCGCATAAACGTCTCATATTCCTGTTTCGTCGTCTCCGATGCCGTCTCCCGGTACCTTCGCTCCACATTTTTTATCAGTCCCTCAAAATCTACGCTGTAGACGCCTTTCCCCCGCTGCCCCTCGTAGTGGACCTGTACCTTCCTCCCATTCGTCCCATTGAGAATAATGTCCTGTATTTCCTGCGGATACTCTTCAAATGGCGTACTCAGGTCAAAATGATACTCCTCCGCCAGCGCGTTCATCATGCACCTCGTAAAACTTTTCCCATCCGTCACCGACTGCCAGCCGTTGACGACGATCGCCCCGTCCGCAATGCTCAGCGACGGATCCGGAATGATGAGTTCCGGCGCAAATTCCATTTTGTAACCGATCCCGTGGCAGACCGGGCACGCCCCGAACGGATTGTTAAAGGAAAAACTCCGCGGTTCGATCTCATCAATACTGATGCCGCAGTCCGGGCAGGAAAAACTCTGGCTGAAATTCAGCTGCCGCTCCCCCGGCACATCAACGACCAAAAGCCCGTTCGAAACCGAGAGCACCGTTTCGATCGACTCCGCCATTCGCTTTTCCACCCCGCTCCGCACGACGAGACGGTCGACTACGATCTCGATATTGTGCTTTTTATTTTTTTCCAGCTTGATCTCCTCTGACAGATCGTACATATTTCCGTCTACGATCACGCGGACATAACCGCTCTTTTTCGCTTTGTCAAAAACTTTCGCGTGCTCCCCCTTGCGGCCGCGCACGACCGGCGCGAGGAGTTGGATCTTTGTCCCTTCCGGCAGCCTCATGATCTCATCCGCCATCTGATCGACCGTCTGCCGCTTGATCTCCTTGCCGCATTTCGGGCAGTGCGGAATGCCGACCCTCGCGAACAAAAGCCGGAAATAATCATAAATCTCCGTTACCGTTCCCACTGTGGAACGGGGGTTGCGGTTCGTCGTCTTCTGATCAATCGATATGGCCGGCGGAAGTCCCGATATGCTCTCCACGTTCGGTTTCTCCATCTGCCCCAGAAACTGTCTCGCATAGGAAGACAGCGATTCCATATATCTCCTCTGTCCTTCCGCATAGATCGTATCAAAAGCAAGGGATGACTTGCCCGAACCGCTCAGTCCGGTCAGCACGACAAACTCATCCCGCGGAATGTCGAGATCGATCCCTTTTAAATTGTGCTCGCTCGCACCTTTGATGCGAATCATTTTCTTTTTATCCATGACGACCCATAACCTCCATTTACTTTTACTTTTACATTTACTTTTATCTGTCCGTTCCGTTTCAATCCTCTAAATCCTGCAGGATCTTTTTCCACTCGATCATCTTATCACGCAGTTCGGCGGCGGCTTCGAAATTCAGCTCGGCGGCGGCCTGGTTCATGCGCTTCATGATCTTCTGCAGTTGCTTCTCCAATTCCTCCCGCGACATATATTCCGGATCCTTTTCCAAATCTTCCATGCCGGAATCCGCCTTCGTTGAAATGCGGATCAGCTCCCGCACCGCTTTCTTTATCGTCTGCGGCGTAATGCCGTGTTCCTGATTGTACGCGTTTTGGATGCGGCGGCGGCGCTCCGTCTCTCCGATCGCCTTTTTCATCGAATCCGTCATCTGATCCGCGTACATGATAACCCGTCCTTCCGCGTTCCTCGCCGCGCGGCCGATCGTCTGGATCAGCGACGTCTCCGAGCGCAGGAACCCTTCCTTATCGGCATCGAGGATCGCCACCAGACATACTTCCGGTATGTCCAGTCCCTCACGCAAAAGGTTGATCCCGACGAGTACATCAAACACATCCATTCTCATATCCCGTATGATCTCCGAGCGCTCCATCGTATCAATATCCGAATGCAGATACTTCACGCGCACGCCAATTTCCTTATAATAATCCGTCAGATCCTCCGCCATCCGCTTCGTCAGCGTCGTAACGAGCACTTTCCCCTTGTTTTTCACCACGCTCCGGATTTCCGATAACAGATCATCGACCTGCCCCTTCACCGGTCGGACGATCACTTCGGGATCCAAAAGCCCGGTCGGACGGATGATCTGTTCAGTCCGCATGAGTTCATGCGCGCTCTCATACTCTGACGGCGTGGCGGACACAAACATCATCTGGTTGATATGACCCTCAAATTCCCCGAAATTCAGCGGTCGGTTGCTCTTCGCTGAGGGCAGGCGGAATCCATAATCTACAAGCGTAGACTTCCTCGACTGGTCTCCGGCGTACATCCCGCGGACCTGCGGGATCGTTATGTGGGACTCGTCCACGATGATGAGAAAATCATCCGGAAAATAGTCCAACAGCGTGTGCGGCATCTCCCCCTCCTGCATCCCGGTCAGATGCATCGAATAGTTTTCAATGCCCGAGCAGAATCCCGTCTCCCGCATCATCTCAATATCAAAATGCGTGCGCTCCGAAATCCGCTGCGCCTCGATCAGCTTGTCCTCGCTTTTAAAGTATTTCACACGCTCCCGCAGTTCATTCTCGATCCCCACGATGGCCCGCTCCATTTTTTCCTGCGAAACGACGTAATGCGAGGCCGGGAACACGACCATATGCTCCAGATTGCTGATGGGCGCGCCCGTGATCACATCAATTTCCTGGATCCGGTCAACCTCATCGCCGAAAAATTCGACCCGGATGGCCCGGTCAGACGCCGAGGCCGGAAAGATTTCCACGACATCGCCCCGCACCCGGAACGTCCCGCGGTGAAAATCCATATCGTTGCGCGTATACTGAATCTCCACCAGCCGCCGGATCACATCATCCCTGTCCTTATTCATCCCCGGCCGGAGGGAAACCGTCATATTTTGATAGTCGATCGGGCTGCCGAGTCCGTAAATGCACGAAACGCTGGCGATGATGACGACATCCCTCCGCTCGGTCAGCGCCGCTGTCGCCGAATGGCGCAGCTTGTCAATCTCCTCATTGATCGCCGAGTCCTTTTCGATGTACGTATCCGTGGAAGGGACATACGCTTCAGGCTGGTAGTAATCGTAATAGGAGACGAAAAATTCGACAGCATTCGACGGAAAAAATTCTTTGAACTCACCGTAGAGCTGGGCCGCCAGCGTTTTATTATGCGCGATCACCAGCGTCGGTTTATTTAATTGCTGGATGACATTTGCCATCGTAAACGTTTTGCCGGAACCAGTGACACCGAGAAGCGTCTGAAACTGGTTGCCTTCCTGAAAACCGTCAACAAGGGCTTTGATCGCCTCTGGCTGGTCACCCGTAGGTTGATATTCTGATACTAGTTCGAAATGATCCATGAAAGTTCCTCCTCTATGAATCAATACTTCTATAATTAAAAACTTCTGCTGATCAAATGGCAATTTCTCATTAAATATAAATTCCCAATACTCAAATAACTCCGCCTTCATTTTGAACTACCGAGAAAAACTCGGTAGTTGCCTCTGCATCCAATTCTTCTTTATTAATATTTTTCAAATGCAACGAAATATGCTCTTTTGATACGGGTAAAAGTATATCACAAAGCGCTCCAAAACGCAACAAAAAATCGAATATTTGTTTGCATTTTTTTAAAACATTTGTTCCTCGGCATAATAAAATCAAAAAGCAGCAATCCGCCGGCCTCCTCTATTTACTTTCCATCCTCTCCTTCCTTATCATCCGAGATCTTCCCGCAGTCAACAAACAAAAAATCCCCCATCTCAAATCTCTTATCCGTAATCTTTTCAGCAAGCTGTCTGCTCTCAATAAACTCATCAGTTACGATCACGAAAAATTGCTTATTCGATCGATCAACAAGGTAAAACTCCTTATCTGCATTTTGGATACCGTTTAGAAACTCCGGTATTCCAAATGGCGCATCCGACAAGAAACCTATCGCGTGATCCGTGATCCTCTCCCCTCTGGTAAGCATCCGTTTTCCCATAAGACAATGGATTTCCGCATCGGGAAATTTTTCTCTCACGATCCTGTCCTTTTTCCCCGCCTTCTTACTCCACCTTCCCTTAATCTTCCGGACATACGTAACATCATCAAGATTTATTTCCTCTCTCATAACGGATAGATCCACTTCTTCCCCGCTATCAAGAAGATGATCCATACTAATATTGAGACGCTTGGAAAGCTGTTTCAAATTCTCGATATCCGGCATTCCCCGATCCGCTTCCCATTTCGTGATCGCCTGACGTGACACCAAAAGATGTTCTGCCAGCTGCTTCTGCGTAAGCCCTGCTCTTTTGCGCGCAGTTCTTATTTTTTCCCCCAATGTCATCCTCACTTAACTCTTTTTTACCATTTTACAATCCTCCGATCATTAAGTCAGCTTTCCGCTGCTGCCCTAATGATAATCCCGACAATATTTTATTGTAAGAAACGCTCATTTGCATAAAGGCTACGCTCCGTAGCAAAGCTGTCTGTACCCGTCCTTTCCGTTAAAAATCGGAAATCAATGTTACGATCATCCCTCATTTATATTCCACGATATCTATTTCCGGTAAATTTCGATCCTGCTTTACGTTATTCCCCGCGAAGTCATCAATAAAATAAATAGTATATTCCTCTGTCGAATTTGCCGGAACCAAAAACTCATCCACACCCTTTTCATCATATCCGGTAACTTTCGCGTTTCGAATCAGCTTTTTATCGGCATCCTCTTCCATATTGGCTTCCAGTTTTACGTACTTATCTTCATTACCGCTATTTTGCATCGTAACATAGCATCTAATATAAACCCTGTCATCCTTAATGTAAAACTCGTCAAACCAGGATTGCTCCCTCTCTATCTTAACGCCTGCCTTGTCATTCATTCTTCCATAGAGAAACAAAAAAACGAAAACGGAAAATATGACTATGAGACAAAAAAGTATGACACATTTCTTTCTAACCTTATTTGCATTCATAAAACACCTCGCCCTTTCCTTATCTCTGCTAACGTTTCGATTTCATCTTTTCAATATTTTTTCAATTTTAGGTTGACCTTACCAGTCTTCTGTGGTAAGATACAGAAAAGGAAAAAACCATAGATCTATGATTTCCCTTATTTACTATTGTATCATATCACTTAACAAAATGAAAACGATCAAATTTAATTTTTTACTCCCATTAAAATGCCTATAAGAAGCGATCATATTCCATACGCAAGGGCAGAACATCTACGATTCATATAAACTTATACCTTATATATATTATAGGAAATAAACATACAGAAAGGTGTGGTCTTATGACAAATAACGAACTGCTGCTCGCTATCTCTGAAATGATAAACAAGAAACTAAAATCAGAGTTAGCGCCAATAAAAAGTGAAATACAGGAAACAAAACAGGAACTCCATCAGTTGAAACGGTGTCAGGAAAACATGATTTTGCCCCAACTGGATACCATTAAATCAGAGCTAGCAGAGTTAGCGCCAATAAAAAGTGAAATACAGGAAACAAAACAAGAACTCCATCAAATCAAACTGTATCAGGAAAACATAATTTTACCCCGACTGGATACCATTGAATCATGCTATACAGATACATACAAACGCTACAAAAACTATGCAGACAAGATGGACGCGTTTTTTGATGACATAGCTGTAATGAAAAAAGTCATTCAGGAACACAGCGAAGCGCTGCAAAAGATTTCATAACTTCATAACCTAAACATGCAGAAACGGAGCAGTTTCCTGCTCCGCCTCGTTTCATATCCCGCCTCTCTCACTCATCCCGGCGCTTATTTTTTCTTCGCGCTCGAACCCGACTTCACTTTCGAGTACACGCTGTAGATCTTCTTCCCGCTTCCTTTCATAAACGCCCGGATCTTAAAGGAACAATTCTTTTTCTTCGCCAGCCCCGCCGCTTTATACGAGACCGCGCTCCCCTTCTTTACCACCAGTTTTTTAAACTTCCCTTTTCCGCTCCTTACAAAGATCTCGATGGAGTCCGCGCTGCATTTTTTCCATTTGATAAGAAGCGCCTTCCCCTTCCGTTTCACGGAGCGGATCACCGGTTTTTTCGGCTTCGTCGCTGTGTCCAACTGTTTGGAAACGGCTGCCTGGTTCGTACAGGCCACCATGTATTTGTAATGTTTGCCCGGCTTGCACTTGTTATCGGTAAAGCCCGCTGTCTGTATATTTGCTTTCTGCGTGATCCATTTCTTCTTCGCCGGATCAAAACGCCTCACCTCGTAGACAGCTCCGCTTATGCCGTCCCACGCCAGCGTGATCGACTTCTTTCCATTCTTCACCGCTCTCAGGCCGGTCACTTCCGACGCCTTCGGTGCGGAGGTGACACCCGGAGAACCGGATGGCCCCGGCGCGGATGGCTGATTCGGATCGTTTGGTGCTGTTCCCTGATCGGTATTGCCCGGCTCCTCCGCCGGTTTTTCCCTCACGGTGACGCGGCAGAGGCTGTACAGTCCGCCGTCGGTCTCGGCTTTGAGCGCCGTTTCCCCGAGCGCGCCTGGGCGGAGTTCGTATTCCGAGCCGTTCTCTCTTACCGATGCGATGGATACGATACTCTCATCCTGTGACGCAACCGAAAGCGAGGCACCGTGATAATTTCTCGGCGCGACGGATACTGTTACCGTCTTTGTCGGGCCGTCCTTCTGCAGCGTGATCCTCTGCTTCGAAAAATGCACGAGCGCCGGCTTGCTGGCAAATTCATACCACAGTTTTGCCGACTCGTCGGACGGCAGCACCGCCGGTTCAGCGCAGGCGCCCAGATCGTACTCGCGCTGTCCCCGCAGTTCCTTCTCGGTCAGCACACGGTCGTATACGCGCACAGCAGCGTAACTATTGTCCCCACAACGGTCGGTCTGGGCGTCGTGCCCGATGCCGAGCGGATACGACGAACCGGAAACGGCGCCTACACCCGTCGTCTTTTGCACAACGCTTCCGTCCAGCGCGATCATCAGCGTACCATCTTCCTCCGGAGAATACATGGCCGCCACATGGTGCCATCCGTCGAGATAGAGGCCGGTCGCCTCACATGTCTTCCAGTCCGTTCCGTTATGGATAAAGAAGTACAGGCTGGAGGCAGTACCCCGGAATCCCATGCTCTGGTCGCCCTTGCCGAAGATCATATTCATCTCGTCATAGCTATTGTTCATGTTCAGATAAGCTTCGACCGTAAAAGGCTGACTGCCCTTAAACTGCTGATCAAAAACCTGTTTCGCCTTCTCGGAATCCAGATCCAGATAACCGCGCATATAGCTGACATTTTCCGCCTCATCATACCCCAGCGTATATTGGGAATCAGCCGACATCGAAACGTCAAGCTTGCTTCCGCTCTGATCTTTCCAGACGATGGATGACGGCTGGTCCGCCATTCCCTGTGCCTCCTTGATCTTCTGCTCAAGCAGCACGACCACCTCTTCACTCACGAGAGAACGCTCTTCCTCCGTGAGAACAGCACCCTCCCCGCTATACGACGGATCGCCTTCATATCTCGCTTTCAGGGCGAGCAGGGCGTCAAGCTGGGTGGAAGAATAGACGATGACCTCCTTTACTTCCCGTTCAAATGCCTTTACCGCCGGATTTCCCTCGTAAATCTGAACATTCCGGTACGGCCTTGTCAGTTCGGTCAGATTTTTACTTTCCCCGGTCACATACGGGATCAATGTGTACTCATAGCTGTACTCCTGTTTGCTCGGAATGAGGTATTCCGCCAGCGTGTCCGGGCCGCAGCTCTTATTTCCGGCACCCTGCGAGGCCAGATTGACAGAGAGGATCGTATCCTCTTCCGGCGTGAGCTGGTACGGATGCCTGGCGTTCGTCATGTCAGCGACCGTAAAATGCAGCGCCGCCGTCTCGACATCTTCCCGGCCGGCCACGGCGAGCGCCTCGCCCCGTTCCGGATCGGTCACGGTAAACCACTTCGTTCCCGTCAGCGTTCCGGTATCCTGGGTATCCAGGTACGGATAGAACAGTTTCGAAACCGTCGTTTCGTATTTTCCTACAACAGCAAAATTGTTCCGGTCGCTCATTGATTCCACCGGCCCGTTTCCGTACCAGCACACGTTTTCATATCCGGCCGGAAGGCGCATATTCGTGCCAAGTCTCAGGTAATTGCCGAGAGTGGTATTCGTGGCGTCGCTCGTCATCGTGACGGTCACGGCCCCGTTCGCTTCCACCACGTACTCGATGGCCACGCGGAGTTCCGGCTGTTCCGGGAATGAAAGTTCCGTGCGGATCTTTTGGCGCCCGTCTTCCGTTTTCCCAATCTCATATGTTTTCAACGACTGGTTATTGGCTGCGTTTTTCCATTTTTTATCGTGGAAGCCGTCATTGTTGAGCGGCGCGCGGTAAAAGTTAGGCACCGGGCCCTCGGACATCAGAAGTGTCCCGCGGTACGCGTAGTCCTTTAGTATACCATCTTCCTTGCCGATGGAGAACGAGAAATCCGATCCCTTTACTTCAATGGCCCCGTCCCCGTCGTTGACTTCCACGCTTCCCTCGGCCGGCCGGAACGCCGCCTGCTCCAGCGTCTCCGGCAGCAAAAACTGCTCATGTGCCACAACGTGGCCCGCTTTGGCGTATAATGTATCGGATTTCAGCCGCACTTCCAGCTTCAGGTAGTACTCAGCCCCCGCCGTTCGGCCGTCCGGCAGTTCCTCGAGAAACGGCAGGGAAAGATCGGCCTCTTCCCTCGGTTTTACGTCAAAACGCTCTTTTCCGGAAGCAAGTTCCGCATCGTCCTCGCTCAGCGTCCACACAAGTTCATACTGGTTCAGATTGTCAAACAGGGACTCATTGTACACATGCACCTTTCCCTGTGCCAGTTCCGTATTGCCGGCGGTAAACCAGAAATTCTGGTAGATATATTTGACTTCATACAATTCCGGCTGGACATCGCGGTCAGGGGAAACGAGGCCGTTCACACAGAACGAGCCGTCGTTCGGCTGATCTTTCCAGTCTCCGCCGTACGCGTAATATTTGCCCTTCGCCTCTTCGGCGTACAGTGTCTTGTGCGCAAAATCTTGTGAATAATAGTCGTATTTCCCCTTCGGGAGTTCCACGAGCCGTGACTGGTCCACCCAGTCCCAGATAAATCCGCCCAGCATGTTTTCGGAACTGCGGATCGCATCCCAGTATTCCTTTATATTTCCCACGGCATTTCCCATCGCGTGGTCGTACTCGCACAGGACATACGGCATGTTGGCCTTCGCCTTTCCGGCCACGGTCCCGACCGTCGGGTACATATTGCTGTCCATATCGACACCGTTCTGGTTGCCGGAACTCTCACAGTGGATCGGCCTTGTCGGGTCCTTCTCCTTAAAATACTGGATCAGGTCGTAAAACATGCCGTCAGCATAATCTTTGCTCGATGTATAGTAGTTCTCATTTCCCGTCGACCACATGACGACGCTCGTGCGGTCCTTTAAGCGGTTATAGGCCGTCACCGTCCGGTCCATGACCATATTTTTAAAATGCTTCTGGCTTTCCCCTTTATTCATGAGCGCATGGGATTCTACATTTGTCTCCGCCATCACATACAGTCCGTATTTGTCACATAAATAATAGAGATATTCGTCGTTGCTGTAGTGTGACGTGCGGACGGCGTTGAGATTGAAACGCTTCATCGTCTCAATGTCCTGGCGCACCGTTTCTTCCGGGACATGTTTGCCATAAACCGGGTCGGTGTCGTGGCGGTTCGTCCCTTTGAGGAGGATCGGCATCCCGTTGATCCGGATCGGCTCATATTCGCTGTCTTTCGTCTTCCGCTGTCCTTTTGAATCCACCTGGCTGCTCACAAACTCGATCTCACGGAAGCCGAGCTGCTGTGACAGGCTCTCGATGTACGCCCCAGACGATTTGTGGTACAGCGTCAGCACCATCGTATACAGGTTCGGCTGTTCCGCCGACCACAGCTTCGGCTCGTACACCTCATGGCTTCCCGAAGCCGTCACCACCGTTTTCGTGCCGTCCTCACCGGCCCGGCCCGCTGTCGGCACATCGATCGTATACCCGCTCATAAAGACGGTGCCGTCGGGATTGAATAACCGGATATCGACGGCATAGTCCGACAGGTCGGCCGCGCTGCTGTTACCGACCGCGAAGTCGACACGCAGGCTGGCATTTTTGTACTGCTCATCGAGGTCCGTCACCACATTGTAATCCTCTATGTGGACTAACGGCGTAGAATATAAATACACATCGCGGAAAATACCACCGTCGTAGATCATATCCTGCCCTTCCATCCACGTGCCGTCGCAGAATTTGTGGACCTCGACCGCCAGAAGATTCCCTTTTCCATCCTCCGTCAGATAGTCGGTCACGTCAAAACTGTGCGGGCTGAACGAATCCTCGCTGTAGCCCACCTCTTTTCCGTTCACATACACATAATAACACGATTCCACGCCCTGGAACGACAAATACACGCGCCCGTTTTTGCGGAGCATCGTATCGTTCACATCAAACGTCTTGCGGTACAGTCCGACCGGGTTGTAATTGACCGGCGCCTCGGGAACACGCACTCTCTTGTCATGCGCGCTCTGCCAGGGCATCTGCACGTTCGCGTAGATCGGCTTGTCAAATCCGTAACTCGTCCAGCTCGCCGGCAGGACGAGTCCCTGCTTCCAATCATCCTCAGCGCGGACCGCGTAATCGCTTTTATAAAAATCCGCATACGCTTCTTCCTGCGCCTTCGATTCGTTCTGCAGCACGACCAGATCCCAGTCCGCCTTGTCGCTCCCCGTCAGGTACTGCACGTAGTTCGAAGCCTCTTTTTTATAATCGACCGCTCCCTCAATCGCTTTCTCGACACTGTGGTAAGGAACCGCGTATGTCGAGGAGGACGTGGCGTCTTCCACATTGATGCGGTACACGTCCGCGCCGTTCACAGTCTCCCCGTTCGCGTCCTCATAACCCTGCTCACCCGTCCACTCCTTGTGGGTAAACTTCACTTCCTGCTGCACGCTGGCGTCCGCCACCGGCTGCAGCGCCGGCATCGGGGAACCGTTCCAGGGAACCGCGGCCGACGCCTCATTTTCTTTGGCACTCACCTGTCGTTCGGGAGTCATGGGAGTCATCCCCCAGAGTGACGTGATACATAGCACGGCACAAAGTACTCCTGCTGTAATCCTTCTTCTCATAACCATCTCCACTTCTGCGCATGTACCATTTACAATAGGAACGCCGCGCCTCACGCGCGCTGACGCGGCACTCACTGCGACCCGCTTTTGACTTTATATCTCTGACAAAGTCTGCTCTAGGTAACCTGATCTAGGAAAAATTCGTCTTTGACATAAGCCTGCTGATTCAAGTATATAAAAAGCTCCACAGCGCCACAATAGCAAAACAAGTAGTTTTTTTATAAAATAGCGACTTTTTTATGTTCTGTAAGGAATATTCCGATATGCAGGCCGCCTGCCTGCTGCTCGATCTTTTCATCCACCTCTCCCATCTGTTTTCCAGCCAGATGCTGACGGAGCGTGATAAAAGCATAAGACGTTCTACCTTTGTCGTTTACGACCTGCTGCGGGAGATCAATTACAATTATATGGAGAAGTTTACGAGCGAACGCATCGAAGACCAGTTTTCCTGCAACTTTGACTACATCAACCGCATTTTCAAAAAAGAGACCGGGCAGACGATCTTTTCCTATCTCACAGACGTCCGCATATCGCAGGCAAAAACGCTGTTAGCTACCGGAAACCTGCCCGTCACGTCCGTCGCGCAGCGCGTCGGTTACGAGGATATTTACTATTTTTCCAATGTGTTTAAGAAAAACACGGGATTATCTCCCACCCAGTACCGCAAAATGATCTTACAAAACTAATTCCGCACGGCGGGTCAGCCCTCTTTCAGTTTCGCCGTGAAATCCGCCATCGCCTCCGAGATTTTGATCTGCTGAGGACATACGGCTTCACAGCTCCTGCAACCGACGCAGGCCGTCGGGTGTTTTTCCTCCGGCACGGCTTGCAGCGCCATCGGCGCGAAAAAACCGCCTCCTGTGAAACAGTGCTCATTATACAATTTCAAAAGCGACGGAATATCCAGTCCCTGCGGACAATGATCGACGCAGTAACGGCAGGCCGTACACGGAAGCGTTTTGCCGAGAAGATCCTTTGCCGCCTCCAAAAGCGTATCCATCTCTTCTCCACTCAGCGGCTCATTCGTCTCGAATGTTTTCACATTATCTGCTACCTGCTCAAAATTTGACATACCGGACAAAATGACTGTCACACCCGGTATCGCCTGCAGAAAACGAAAAGCCCATGCCGGAATCCCCTCGTCGGGACGCAGTTTCTTCAGTTTTTCTTCGGACTCGTCCGGCAGCTTCGCCAGTTTGCCGCCCCGCAGCGGCTCCATCACCCAGATCGGAATGTCCCATTCGTGCAAAAGTTCCACTTTTCCCTTCGCGTCCTGAAACGTCCAGTCAACGTAATTGAGCTGAATCTGGCAGAACTCCATCTGTTTCCCATATGCTTCTAAAAAACGCTTCATGATATCGTACTCTCCATGGGCAGAAAAACCGAGATGCCGGATACGGCCATTTTCCTTCTGTTTGCACAGGTAATCAAAAATGCCATATTTCTCATCGAGATAGGCGTCAATGTTCATCTCGCATACGTTGTGGAACAAATAAAAATCAAAATAATCCACGCCGCACTTCTCCAGCTGTTTTTCAAAAATTTCTTCCACCTTATCCATATTGGACAGGTCATATCCCGGAAATTTGGAAGCGAGACAATAACTGTCGCGAGGATATGCACGAAGCACTTTCCCCATTACGATTTCCGAATTTCCATTGTGATACCCCCACGCCGTATCGTAGTAATTGATGCCGTGCTCCATCGCATAGGCGACCATTTCTGCCGTGCGCGCCTCATCAATCCTTGCATCATCGCCTTCCACGACCGGAAGACGCATGCCGCCCATACCGAGGGCGGATAATTGTAACTCCTGAAATTTGTTTTTGACCATAATTACCTCCATTCCAAAACATTTATATGCCTTTTCCCCTTACACAAAGGCGGCCCTGATAGGCCAAGGCCGCCTGTATGAACGAATGATGATTTCGTTTTATCACTTACCGGATCATTCCGCTTTTTCACCGCTGTCGGCATAACCGATCGCATAAATCGTAAACGGTTTTTTCTCATCGCCCTCTTTCATCTTGATCTCAAGGGTATGATCTTTCACCGTATCCTCGGAAAGCGCGGTAAATACCATCGCGTTGTTCCATCCGCCAGTACTCTTGTCAAGATCCCCGACATACTTACCATCGACATAGCACTCCGCCTTACCAAAACCGGAACCAGCCTGTTTATAAGCAACGAGTATACTGTTACATTTGATCTCGGCTTTGAAGCTGTCGCTGCCCGAAGACGACGTATGCGCCCACACATCCGGGAACCATGGCAGCTTCTCCACGCCGTTCTTTATATACTGGAGTGTCGGCTGATCACTGTCCTTGAGTACCGAAAATCCGCCCACTTCTATTGATTTTACCGCGTCGATCTTCGAGATGTCCGTAGAGGACTCGAGCGTCTTCATGCCGACGAAGTTTTTACCCTCCATTGGCTTCTCTGCCACCCTGTTATTATCGGTCTTCGTCTCTTCTTCATCCACCGCGCGGAACATTCTGGAAATACAGTCCGCCATATATCTGTGGCCGCCTACGTCCGGATGTCCGTCCGGCCAGTAGAACCAGTGATCGAATGCCGACTTTTTAGCGGATTTCATTCCGCTGCCCGGACTTACCATCGCCAGTTCATAGTATTCACCAAATTCTTTATATAGGTCTTCGCGCCCGTTTCCGTTATTGTACAGCACAAACATGAGTACAACGGCTGAACCCTGCTCGAGCGCCGTACGGATGATGCTCTCATACTGCTCCGCGCAGTCGCCGCCGTCATTTACGGCAAAATCAATAAAGAGAATATCCGGATACTGTCCGTGCTTCATCTGCGCCAGCACGTCGCGCTCATAGCGGATGATTCCGAGCCTGGACGGCGTTCCGCTCATGCCCGCATTGATAAAATGAACGTTGCTCCCGTCGCCTGCGCCGTAGTTATATTTAAACTGATTGTAAGACTCTTCCGCGTAGCAGTCGCCGTTGTCCGTCTCCGACGCGGCAAAGCCCTCGGTAATCGATCCGCCGAGATATGCGATCGTAACGTCCTCCCCGGCTCTCGCCTTTTCGATCGCCTTTTTGATCCTCGCGTTATTTCCGGTCGAACGTGTCGAATGTTCTACCATGTCAGCGTAATCCGCATCTGCAAACGGCATCGTCTGGACCGTCACATTGTCCACCTTAAAGCTCACGCCCGCCGGGCCGCTGATTTTCAGATTGAAATCATAAGAATACTTCGGCACATCAAACGAAAATTCCTGGTGCACCGTCTCTCCGCTCGGACAGCAAAACGCCGTGGAATCCGACATCGGATCGACCGACTTATCCTTTATGTAAGCCCCGTTCAGCGTGAAATTCAAGTATTCTCCTTCATAGCCGACCGATAACTCCTGCTCGCTTCCCGTCTCCTGCGTAAAATCGGCTGAAACCTTACATATACCGCCATACAGCATCGCCTCTTTCAGCGGCACGGTAATTTCGGATTCTACTACCTTGCTCGTACTTCCATCGAAACCTACAGTTGTCGTATTATAGGCTGGTACGATCGTCGCCTTTGCCGGCGCTGGTACTTCCGTCACAGCCGGTGCTGTTGATTCTGGTGGCGTTACGACCGGTGCCGTTGCTGCCGGCGCCGTTGCCGCTGGAGCTGATGTACCCGGTGCGGCTGTCGCTTTTTTCTGTGTATTGCTCTTTTGAGGCTTTACCACAACAGAACACGTTCCAATCTTCTTTTTCTTCTTTGCCTTTTTCTTCGCCTCAAAGACGGTGATCTTTGCTTCCCCCGCCTTTACACCGGTGACCTTTCCTGTCTTGCTCACCTTTGCCACCGATTTTTTGCTGCTCTTAAAGGTGTACTTCATCTTCGCCGACTTATTCTTAATGACGATCTTCTTTGATCCCTTGACCTGCAGCGTCATTTTCTTCGTTTTCAACGCCGCTTTCTTTGCAGCATCGGCAACCCCTGCGCCGGAAATGCTGCTAACGGCCAGCGCCATCACTAAAGCGGCACTGAGCACTTTTTGTTTTCCCATCTTCATAATAAAAATCCTTCCTTTCCATTAGTTCTCCCACTGGTATCCATTTTATCATGCTCTTCCCCAAATAGCAAGTCAGCTTTCCGCCTGATACAACGTCTGCGTGAGCTTTCCCTTTTTGTTCTGGAGCGTCGTTCCAAGCGGCCGGCACAGATTATCGATTTTTTTCAATATCTGTTTTTTCTTTTTCCCCGAAGCCGGCGTCGGCTGGTAATTATTGACTCCGCTGGCGGACGACAGCGAGCAGGGAATGAGCTTCACTTTACTTTCTTTCCTCTTCAGTTTTCCCTCGCGAAACAGAAAGGTCTGCTGAAAGATCATCGTGTCTTTGTCTGCCGGGTTCGTATTTCCGCCAAAGCAGAAGTTCCCGAGGCTGTAGACGATATAACGTCCCCTGTATTTTTCGACGCCCTGCAGGATGTGCGGGTGGTGTCCGAGGACGAGGTCCGCTCCCTGATCGACCGCGTACCGCGCCAGGTTTTTCTGTTCCGCCGACGGCGCTTTTTCGTACTCAATGCCGGCGTGTATGCTGACGATCCGCAGATCGGCTCCCTTCTTTTTCAGCTTTTTCAGCCCCTTCTGAACGAGTGACTTAGACACGTCCGTACCCTCCAGCCCGTTTACGGAGATCATGCCGATCTTTTTTCCCTTTGCCTCATAGATCCCCACTTTTTCATAAGAAGAATATGTAACGCCCGCCTCCTTGAAACACTCCTTCGTATCGGTATAACTGCCTTCACCGAAATCGCGGCAGTGGTTATTCGCAAACGCGACGGCCTCAACAGATCCCTTCCGCAAAATGTTCACATAGCCGGGATTTCCTTTAAACGCATACTTTTTATCCGCCCTCGTCGTCCGTTTTGTCAGCACGCCCTCAAAATTGACCAGCGTCAGATCATCTCCCTTAAAGTACGGCCTGACGTTTTTAAAAAAATAAGCCGGATCGTCCTGTTTTTTGTATACCGCGTAAAAATTTGCGGAAGCCGGCGATTTCTGATCCGATCCAAATGTGCAGTCGCCCGCGGCACTGATTGTGACGGCGGTAACGTCTTCCTCCGCTTTGTTCTCCGCTCCCGGGTTCCGGGCGGCGCTGCACGGCGGCGCCGCGTACAGCCAGAGGGCAGCTGCCATTACCAAAAACAGCAGGACAGATTTTGCCCTTTTATCCTTTGCCCTTTTATCCAAAGTAAACGACCTCCTCTTCCGGCGGCTCGGCCGGCTCGACGCGCTCCGCGTACAGGACCGGAAAATTGCCCTCGTGTTTGCGGCTTTTCTGCACCCGGACCGTGACTGTTACCGTCACCCAGGAATCAATCTTCAGTTTCGATGCCCCCTCGTGGTGGCACATAAACCCGATCTTCGCTATATCGTCCTCACAGCATGTCATCGCCGCCCGCGACGGCACGAACACATCTTTTGGAAACGTCAGATTGCGGTAAACCTGTCCCTTAAATATCACCGTCTTCCCGGCATATTTTTCCGGATTCTCGCTGATGTCCAAATACCACAGTCCGAAATCATCGTCCTCCAGCGTGATCGAAGACGCATTGACATCGTATGGCAGTTCCTCGTCTACATTTGTCTCCACCGAACCGTCCTCCGCCTCAAACAGCACCTGCGCCCGGCGGTTGATAGCCTTCACGCTCCTTCTCGCCGCCGGCTTATCAAACGCCTCGGTACAGCGGTTAAAGATCACGAGGTCGGCCATCTGAAAATGTGCCATCAGAAGCGGCTTCATATTACTGCTGTAGACCTGATACGTGAGCGCGTTTACCGTGGCGAACGTCTGCACCACGATCCAGTGCTCCGGCAGCACTACTTTATACAGTTCTTCCATGTCCCACATGCCGTTATACTCGATGACCACGCGGTCCGGCTTATATTTCTCCTGAAACGTCAGGCACGCCTCTTCAGTGAAATCGTCCTCATCCTCCAGCAAAACGCAGGAAATGCGGTTTGACATCAGGAGCTGCTCATCAATCTCATGCTCGCCCTCTTCGCACAGGATCATCAGTGTTTTGGCCCCGTCGGAAAAATTCCCCTCTTCGATCACTTCCTGGATGCAGGTGGATTTTCCGCTCTCTAAAAGTCCGGCAAACAAATATACCGGTATTTCTTTATTTCTAAACATAACTGTCTCCTTTACCTGCCAGTGAACAGATCTTTCAGCCCCGCCTCATCAAGTTCGGCGCCGATCACACAGATCCGCCCCGTGTAATCCGCGTTCCCGCGGCGGACTTCGTATTCGCCCGGCACCATGTCAAAGTGGAACCATTGACCCTCATCGGACGGCACGATCCCTTTCGCGCGGAGGATCGTGCCAAACGGCGCGCCTTCGCCGGTGATCTTTTGCAAGATTTCCGTCAGTTCCGGTTCTGTATACTTGTGAGCCGTCTCGATGCCAATGCTCGTGAATACATCATCGGCGTGATGATGGTCGTGATCGTGGTGGTGGCCGTGACAGCATCCCTCTCCGTGCCCATGTCCATCTTCATGCTCGTGGTCATGATGCCCGTGACAGCATCCTTCTCCATGTCCTTCTCCATGTCCTTCTCCATGCTCATGGTCGTGGTGGTGGCCGTGACAGCATCCCTCTCCATGTCCTTCCCCATGCTCATGGTCGTGCTCATGATGCCCATGACAGCATCCCTCTCCATGTCCTTCCCCATGCTCATGGTCGTGATCATGATGCCCATGGCAGCATCCCTCTCCATGCTCATGGTCGTGCTCATGGTGCTCCTGCTCCCGTCCCACATTCTCCAGCAGTTCCTTCTGCCAGTCGGCCTCTTTTTCCATCGTGCGCAGCATCTGCGCCCCGTCCATCTCCTCCCAGGGCGTCGTGATGACTGCCGCCTCCGCGTTTTGCGCCCGGATGAGATCCAAACAGGCCCGGAGCTTGTCTTCGGTGATCTTTCCCGTGCGGCTCAGGACGATCGTACCCGCGTGTTCAATCTGGTTGTTGTAAAATTCGCCGAAATTTTTCATATACATCTTACATTTTGTGGCGTCTGCTACCGTCACAAAACTGTTCAGCCTGACCGTATCCTGTGGAAGCCCCTCCTGCACGCCGCGCACGGCCTTGATCACATCGGAAAGTTTCCCCACGCCGGACGGCTCAATGATAATGCGGTCGGGCGAATATTTCTCCAGCACCTCACCGAGCGCCGTTCCAAAGTCCCCGACGAGGGAACAGCAGATACAGCCGGAATTCATTTCCGTAATATTGATCCCCGCATCTTTCAAAAATCCGCCGTCGATCCCAATCTCACCAAATTCATTTTCGATCAGCACCAGTTTCTCTCCCTGGAACGCCTCCTCGATCAGTTTCTTGATCAGCGTCGTTTTCCCGGCTCCCAAAAAACCGGATACAATATCAATTTTTGTCATGTTTCACATTCTCCTTTCCTGATTCCTTTACACATATTCAAAATGTTGATAATCTTTGGCGTGTTTCCAGTTCCCACCCCAGGAAAACCCGTATTTTTTAAATATTTTGTAGACCTCGTCTCCCTTATGGATCATGTAATCCCTGTACTTGCCGCGGCACTTCGATACTTCCCGCTCTTTGTAGCGCCTGCCGTTTGCCGGGACGACACCTTTCGACGTAATGTAGGGATTGATCTTCGGATTGATGTCGATCGCCAGTCCTCGGCTGTGGTTCGAAAGCTTTTCCGTACCGGCGATCTTGCGGTAATTAAAGGCCGATGTATTGTTGGCCGCCATCGACGCCTCATCGTCGGCCCCGTATTCATCGACCAGCCTCATGCGCTGGATCGGATAACCGATCTGGTACAGACGGTAAAATACTTTCAGCGTCCTGCGGGCAATTTTCTTATTCACGATCATCTCCCCGCTCCTGACGTTTCCTTTAAAATCCACATACTGGATGCGCAGATAGCGCAGGCTGTCGAGCTTGATCTTTGCATCTTCCTGATAGGATTTTCCCTTGATCCGCTCGACGATCTCATCTGTGAGTTTCTGATACGTAAACCCGCTCTTGTAAACGTGTACCTTCTCACTGGCCGGGTCCGGCTTATCCGCAGATGGCTTATTTACGGCCGGCTTAGCCGTGGATGACTTTGCCATGCACGGACGGAAACCGATGACGAGCGCTGCCGCCAGGAGCACTGCTGCTGCCGTCACAAATTTTACCATGTCTTTTCCTTTTCTCATTTTTTCCATTAACCTTTCCCTTGATTCTGTCGATTTATATTGTACACCAAACCAAATTATAACACAAGCAAAAAGAAAAGGAAGAAACCACTATGATTTATCTGATCCGCCTCCTGTTTTCACTCATCATTGGCCTGACCGCAAATTCTTACTCCCTCAGCATACACCCCGCCGTTTTCATATTTCTGTGCGTCCCCCTGTTCACAGCCATAAATATCCGGCCCTCCGTATCCAGCCGCCGGCTCCGCACAAAAAAGCTGCGAAACAGCGCCGACGGCTGCGAGCTTTTGCTCCTGTTTTTGCTGTCCACGTCGTTCTCATTCGTCTATTCCGTGCTCGGCTGGATCGGATGCCTCCCTGGCACCGGCTCCCTGGCGGCCGATCCCTGGCTGTGGATCCTGAATACACTGTATGTCATTATAATAGAAGCAACCGTTTTCTGGAA
This sequence comes from uncultured Eubacterium sp., assembly GCA_910584065.1. Classification (GTDB taxonomy): domain Bacteria; phylum Bacillota; class Clostridia; order Lachnospirales; family Lachnospiraceae; genus Eubacterium_F. The sequence continues at coordinate 18,279 of CAJTZN010000002.1, read as the reverse complement.
TGGCATGATTCGCATCTATCTATCCTCTTCACAGCTCGGCGTCAAATGGCGCGTGATCGGCGCCTTATGCGGTTTTGTGCCGGTTGCCAACCTGATCGTCCTCACAAAAATGATCCGCATTGTCAGCAAGGAAGTGGTCTGCGAAAATAAAAAGATCCTGCAAAACGAAGCCCGGAAAGAGGAGCAGATCTGCCACACTAAATATCCGCTCCTGCTCGTTCACGGCGTATTTTTCCGCGACTCGGACTATTTTAATTACTGGGGACGCATCCCGAAGGAACTAGAGGCCAACGGCGCCGCCATCTATTACGGCAACCATCCGTCAGCCGCTTCCGTGGAGGACAGCGCCAGAGAACTGGACGCGCGCATCCGCCAGATCGTTTCGGAAACGAAATGTGAAAAAGTGAATATCATCGCCCATTCGAAAGGGGGCCTCGACTGCCGTTATGCCCTTTCGGCACTCGGAACCGACGCCTACGTGGCGTCGCTGACGACGATCAACACGCCCCACCGCGGGTGCGAATTTGCCGATTTCCTGTTAAAAAAAATACCGGAAAGCCAAAAGAATAGAATTGCCGCCGCCTACAACGCCACGCTCCGGAAAGTCGGAGAAAAGAACGCAGATTTTCTCGCCGCCGTCAGTTCGCTGACGGCCGAACAGTGCGCGAAATTCAACGAGCAGCTGGCCGACAGCCCGGACGTCTATTACCAGAGCACCGGTTCCCGTCTGAGCGTCCCGTCCGGCGGCCGCTTCCCGCTCAACATGACCAGCGCCCCCATCCGCTTCTTTGACGGCTATAACGACGGTCTTGTCGGCGAAAAATCATTTGCCTGGGGAGAACACTACGAATTCATCAATCCGGGCGGCAGACGCGGCGTGTCCCACGGCGACATGATCGACCTGAACCGGGAAAATTTCGACAGCTTCGACGTGCGGGAGTTTTACGTGCAGCTCGTACACGAACTAAAAGAAAAGGGATTTTGAGTTGAATTTTCAGCTGGAATGTTGTATACTGATATTCAGATGGTGCGCGAGCACAAAAATCCATTGATTTGAAAGAAAGCAGGTGCAGCATATGGGTATTATCGCAGGAGCGGGCGCGGTCGTGATCATCGCAGTGATCGTCGTCGTTGCCGCTGTTACGGCAGTGATCGCCGGAGTGAAAGACTCTCTGAAAGAAGACGGAGAAATGTAGGCAGAACGTTCACCAGAAAACATGACAAAAACTTTTTTATTTTTTACTTGATTTCTTTGTCCAATTGTGCTATTATTAGTAATCGAGAGGAAAAACGGGGTATGGCTCAGTTTGGCTAGAGCGCATCGTTCGGGACGATGAGGCCGCAGGTTCGAATCCTGTTACCCCGATGAAAAAGTACGTTGGAACGACGTACTTTTTTGTTGCGCTGAGGATGGAGCCAGGGAAACCGTTCTCAGAGAATATATATCCCTTGGATATGATACTACGAAATGGAGGATAATCATGAAAAAAACAGCATTACTACTTACAACCTGCTGCGCGCTCGTTCTGGCAGGCTGTTCATCTACCGAACCATCAACAGGTACACCGCAGACAACAACCCAGTCCGCAGACTCGCAGGCTTCTCAGGACGATTCCGCTTCTGCTGCCGCAACCGCTGCGCCGGAGGAAAGCACCGCAGCGCCCGAGGAAACTGTTATCGCTCTAGGGGACAAAATGCCGCTCGCCGATTGGACGATCACAGCCAAAAAAGCTTCTGTTGAAAAGAAGATTCAAAACGGAAAATATCAGTATTTCAAACCGGGAAAAGGAAACGCCTTTATCGTCGTATCTCTTTCCGTCCGCAACGAGGGAAAAGAGGTTGAAGAATTTCTTCCCAAAGTCGGATATGAAGACAAGATGACGACCGCGACTCTGATCTACAAGGACGGCTATGAGTACAAACCCACGACTCTGTTTGCCTACGACAAGGATATGATCGCACGGAAAGTCCAGCCGCTCACGACCGAGAAAGGCGTCGTTGCTTTTGAGGTTCCAAAAGAAGTGGCAAAGGCAAAGAAAGATTTGATACTCACGCTCAAATCAAAAGGGCAGAGTGCATCCTATACACTGAAATAAGGCGGATCTTATCCTTTTTATACAAATTGGATCCAGACAAAAACCCCTGCTGCTATAAAAATAGCGGCAGGTTTTTTTTTGGGGATCCGCCTGCGCGATTTACTGCCCCCTATCTCTTTTCCTGATTTATCATCGTATCGAGAAATTTTGTTAAAGATACTTTTTGACTGGGCGTCAGCAAGGAAATTTTTTGATACAACGCATCGTCAAAAGGATCCGGAGTCTCTGTTTCTGAAAAAAAAGTTTCCAGTGATATTTCAAGCGCATCACAAATATAAGTAAGGATCTCAATCGTAGGATTTCTATTCAAAAGTTCGATATCCCGCAGATAGCTTTGCGAAATCCCGGCCAGGTTGGCCAGCTTATTCACCGAATAATGTTTCATATTTCTAAAGTATGTTATTTTCTCTCCTACCGTCATGATCTAACTCCTTTCTTACATCTATCATAGTATAACAAATTCAGCCGGGCAAGATTATATTTATATAGATGATAAGTTATCTCTAAAAAGAACTTTTTTCTGCCACAAAAATGCCATAGAAAAATGGAACAATCGTTATAAAGATAATATATTATCTTTATAACGCTAACCAGCACTTAGGAGGAATCATATGAGCCATTCTATTTTTCGTTTTTTATCCATTGCGCCGGACAGCGCTAAAATTGCCGTAAAAAGGAAATGGAAACGGGACACATGCCGGAACGGGGCCTGGCTAAGGAAATTTCACTCCTTCATTGACGCCGGCATGGATGATGTGATCAAAAAAACGAATGCGCCAAGGGAGAAAAACCCGTTATGGGACAGCTGGAAACAGGAAAAAGCGATGGAGTGGCTTTTACAAAAATTCCATTTTACGTTTGATCGTATGCTGATCATCCAGAATCCTTACGGTAACGTGCCTCTTTGCAGCATGCTCGTCTTTGAAACCGATGAAAAATGCCGCGTCCAGTATAACGTGCGGGGAAAGACAGCGGAAAAAAGTATTTCCTATTGTACGAAGTCGTTTACCCGGCAGCATATGATCCCCGTACTGGGACTGTATGCCGCGGAACAAAATATCGTTGAAGTAACGCTGTTTTCCGCGAAAATGAAACCGGTCGCGAAGCGTAACCTGACGATCGTAACCAGACCATTACCGGAAAAATTACAGAATGTCATCTGCCCCTGTGAGAAAATGAAAAACCGGAACGACGAACTGATCCTTGTAACCGGCGGGCTAAGAGGCTATACCTATGCGTTTGACAGCGACGGTATGATCCGGTGGTATCTGGCGAGTCTCCCCAGACAGTATGGCATCTATTTATATGAAGGCGGACACTTTATGTTTCCCGATCGGAAATTAAATTCCCCTACGTATATTAATCCCCATTCCAATGTCATGTATGAAATGGATTTTTCAGGATGCGTGCACGAAGTCTTTCATGTGAGTGGAGGCATCCACCACTGTCTGACGCCCCGCCCGGAAGCCGGGTCCGGTCAAAACCGGGAAATCCTGGCGGCCGCCAGTTCCCTTCGCTCCCGGCTGGAAGACGCGATCCTCTGTTATGATACGGCGAACGGAAAGATTGTGGAAAAATGGGATCTGGGGCCGCTGTTTCCCCAAAAATACCTGAAGCGAAAGGACTGGGCACATCTGAACGCCATATATTGTTGTGACAGGGATCATGTCCTGATCTCCCTGCGAAACCTCCACACCATCGCCAAACTGAATCTGTCCGCCAACGAAGTTCTGTGGGTGGCCGCACCCCCGGATCTGTATGAGGGTACGGAACTGGAACATAAAATGCTGGCGCCGGACGGGGACGGTTTTCACTATTTTTTCCAACAGCATGCCGTAGAAATCCTGCACATGGATCGCCAAGAAGAAACGATGTCAATACTGCTGTTTGATAATCACTGCATCACAAAGCGAAAGAGCCGGTATTATGACGGCAGGCAGGAATCTTACGGATGTCTCTACCAGATTGATGAGAAGGAAAAGAAAATCCGGACGGTCTTCGCCATCCCCTGTGAACTGTCGCCTACGAGATCAAATGTCTATTTCGACCGCAGGCAGAACAGTCTTTTTACTATGGCGGGATCCGCAAATTCTTCCGATCTGCATGATCATGCCTGCATCAGCGAATGGAATGCCGAAACCGGGGAGTTGTTGAGCAAATACTTTATAACAGAAGGATTCTTCCGGGCTGTTCCGATCCGTCTGACAGAATATATCACAGACAAAAAGCGGAGCCGGCCACTGGATGTGCACAAAGGTAAGCTGACACCGCCCGTCCGGTCGGAACACGAAGAAACCATCGAGTGGAAACAGCGCACCTCCCAAAAGTTCCAAATCTCCGTGACAGACGATCTGATCCTTGTACAGGCAAAGGATCATAAAATAGACAAAGTATTTTTGGCCGGCCAGAACATGGTATGGGAAAAAGACTTCACATATACGTACCAGGCAGGCGAAAAATTTGCATACATGGTGTACGCCGTATCCGTTCCCGTGGACGGATTACCCGCCGGCCGGTATGACATCCGCCTGCAGTATGAGGGGGAATACATCGCCACCGGCAAATGGTTTATTTGTTAAAAAGCGAAATCTGACGAAGAATTGCAACAAAGTTTTTCTATACTGAAATAAATTTAAATCGTATGGAGGAATAGAATGACTGAGCAGAATGGGCAGTTTCTCACTGCTTTGTGTAACCGGATTTTGTATTTATGTCAGATTCGCGGGATTTCTCCGGAACGGATCGCCGGGGAGATCCCGCTCCGAAACGGACAGGACATCTGTATGGAAAGCCTCATGGATATCCGCACGGATGAGATTGAAAAGATAGCGGGGATACTGGGCGTCGGGGCGGATTTTTTGCTGGGGAAGCCGGGCGGGTATTCCGCCGAGGTGGAGTATATCTTTTATTTGCTAAAGCACCTGTAAAAAACAATCAAAAATATTCTCCTGAAACTCCTGTCCCAGAAAGCACAGAGTTTCAGGAGATATTCTGACCATGCTCATTTTGTATACGACCCGAGCGATGCCAAAATCTTTTCCGCCTCTTCCCTCTCCGCATGGATCTGCAGCTCTAATGGCTTTGACAGATCCATACTAAAGATTCCCAAAATTGATTTGGCGTCCACGACATACCGGCCACAGACGAGATCCATATCCGCATCAAACGGCGTCACATGGGATACAAAATCCTTTACCCGCTCGATACTTCCTAAAAAAACATTCACTTTCTCCATTTCCTATCCCTTCCTTTCCTGGATAAAATCCCATACCTCGCGCTCCTCCGGCATAACTTTCAGCGCGCCTTTTCTCGTTGTGATGATCGAAGAAGCCGCATTGGCAAACTCCAGCATCGCATACAATTTCTTTTCATCCAGATGATCCAGCCCGTGTTCCAAAACCCCGTGCAGCACACAAGCCATAAACGTATCCCCGGCGCCTGTTGTCTCTACCGTACGTTCATTCAAAAAAGGTCCACACTCCATCCGGCTCCCGTCATAATACACCCGGCTCCCCTTTTTCCCCATTGTGGCAAAAACGAGCGGTGTGCGATACCGTTCCTGTATCATGGAAACCCCCTCATCTACGTCTGCACTTCCGGTAAAAAAGGAAATTTCCTCGTCCGAAATTTTTAAAATATGGCACTGGCTGATCCCGTACGCGATCTTCTCCCTTGCCACATCCAGACTCTCCCAAAGGGGCGGACGCAGATTCGGATCAAAAGAAATCAACGCTCCGGCGCCCTTCGCTGTCTCGACCGCCAGTTTCGTTGCCGCCTCCACTCCCTGCGCGGTCATCGACAGGCTTCCGAAATGAAACAGCCGGGTATTTTGCAATAGGGAACGATCCACATCCGATTCTGTCAACATCAGATCTGCCCCCGGATTACGGTAAAAAGAAAAATCCCGTTCCCCATCCGGCGCCGTCTGCACGAAAGCCAGCGTCGTCGTCACTTTGACATCGGTCATCAGGTTCCGCGTATCGATCCCCTGCGCTGCTACCACTTCCCTCAGCTGCTTCCCAAAAGAATCCTTCCCCACTTTTCCGATAAATGCGGTTTTTGCGCCAAGCTTTTGCAGCATGGCCAGAACGTTGCAGGGCGCGCCGCCCGGATTTGCTTCAAATACCGGATTATTCTGGGCGCTCACCCCATGTTCCGTAAAATCCACCAGCAGTTCTCCCAGCGCGACTACATCAAATCGATCCAAAAGATCACCCTCTTTCTTTCTATTTCTGACGGAATTATTTCACCAGAAATTATTCCGTCAGGAATCATTCCGCCATGACAAGTTTCATCCACAGCGGTCATCCTCCACGGAAATGCTATATTTCTCTACATTTATTATTGCTTTTTTGTCACACTCTAATACGATATCCTCCGCCTCCAGAGGCGTGTAAAACGTAGACGTAAATGTCTGTGCGCCGTCATTGACGAACAGCTCCACGGAAAATCGGTCGAAGATGAGTCGAAGTTTCAACGTTTTCTCCGCTTTTTTTATCCTCATGCTCCGCTGGCACACCACATCCCGGGTTATACCGGAATATGTCCGGTCAAATTCGATCGTCTGCGTATCGCGGACATAGCGGAAACTGGTATGATACCTCTCGTTCCCCGCAAAAGAAACGATAAATTCCCGGTAGTCCCCCTCCTGTAATTCGATCGTCAGATCGAGCACCCGTCCCCGGATTCCCGGCAGTTCACATCTGCCCGAGATTTCCCTGTCCACATAGGCCACCGGTTCCGTGCGGTAACGTTCGATCTCCCTGACCGGCTTCTGGTACAGCCTGCCGTCCCGCAGCGTGAGTTCTCTCGGAATCGTCATCATCCCATTCCATCTCTGCCCGGCCGGCTTAATGTTCATATCCCATGACTGCATCCACGCGATCATGATCCGCCGTCCATCTTCTGTTTCCATTGTCTGCGGCGCGTAAAAATCCGTTCCATAGTCGAGGGAGATTACCTGCTCTTCGAGCAGATGACCATGCTCCCTGTCGTATTCCCCGATCAGGGCGGCTGCCTGATTCCCGTTGTGGAACTCCGCCCCGTCCGACTGCATATCCTGCGGGGAAACAACTAACACATACTTATTTCCCAAGGGAAAGAAATCCGGACATTCCCACATACTGCCATATTTTCCCCGGTTATCTGCCAACACAGACACATACCGCCAACTCCTCAGATCCTCTGACGCAAACAAAACAACCTGGCCATTCTGTTTCTCATTTTTATTACCTGCCACCAGATAATACGTGCCCTGTTCCCGCCAGATTTTCGGATCCCGGAAATCCTCTGTGGAAAACCCTTCCGGAAGCTGTCCGGCCGGAATGACCGGATTTTCGCTCACCTTTTTGTAATGAACGCCGTCTCCGACCGCCAGACACTGATGCTGGACCACCTCTTTCGAACCATCCTCCCTCTCCCGTTCCATCACCCCGGTATAAAGAAGGGCATGACCCTCTTCCGTCTCAATGGCACTGCCGGAAAAACACCCAGCAGCGTCATACCCCTGATCCGGCGCCAATGCAACCGGCAGTTCCCTCCATTTCACAAAATCTTTCGTCGTACAGTGTCCCCAGTGCATCGGCCCCCACTCCTCACTGTACGGATGATACTGGTAAAACAGATGGACGGTTCCCTGAAAGATGGAAAAACCGTTTGGATCGTTCATCCAGCCCACAGGAGGAGTCATATGAAATACCGGTTTTTCACCTGCCTCCACCCGGTTTTGCTCCCGATACTGATCTGCCTTTTCTAGTTCCGTCATCATAAACCTCCTTATCCCTGCTCTCCGATCGCCTGTTCCGTCTCCGGATGAAAGAAGTGCATCTTATGTGGCATCATCACAAAATCCACGCGGTCGCCAATCCTGCTGACTTCATATTTTGAAACCCTGGCCACCGACGTGATCCCGCCAAATTTGAAATACAGGTTATTTTCATTCCCCATAATCTCCGTATTCTCAATGAGCGCCTGCTGCCTCGTCTCCTTATATACATCCAGATTCTGATCGTCAAATTTAATATCCTCGCCGCGGATCCCCATGATCACATGATCAAACCCTCGCAATTTGGCGATAACGGTATCCGGCAGCGTGATCCTCTCCCCGCCGGAACAGACAATGCCGTTTTCTTCCAAGCGGACATCATAGAAATTCATCTGCGGGGAACCGATAAAACCTGCCACAAATTTATTACACGGATGTTCATACAATTCCATCGGCTCTCCGGTCTGCTGCACAACGCCGTCCTTCATGATCACGATCCGGTCCGCCATCGTCATCGCTTCCACCTGGTCGTGTGTCACGTAAATGGTCGTGCTCCCCAGTTCGCGGTGCAGCTTGCTGATCTCATTTCTCATACTGACACGGAGTTTGGCATCCAGATTGGACAACGGCTCATCCATCAGAAACACTTTCTGGTTTTTCACGATCGCCCGTCCGAGAGCCACCCTCTGTCTCTGCCCGCCGGACAGATTTTTTGGTTTGCGGCTGCGGTATTCTTCCAGGCCCAGGATCTCAATGGCCCAGTCTACCTTTTTCCGGATCTCGCCCGCCGGCACCTTCATATTTTTCAATCCGTAAGAAATATTTTTCTCCACCGTCATATGGGGATACAGCGCATAATTCTGAAATACCATGGAAATTCCCCGGTCCATCGGCGCCACTTCATTCATCTTTTTTCCATCGATAAACAGTTCCCCGCTGCTGATCTCCTCAAATCCGGCGATCATCCGCAGCGTTGTCGATTTCCCGCAGCCGGACGGCCCGACAAAAGCGATAAACTCTTTCTCCTCGATCGCTAAATTGAAATCCGTCACCGCGTTTTTATCCGTCTTATCGTATTTCTTGCATACATTTTTCAATTCAATAAAACTCATAGCTTTAACCCTCCTTTGAACCGGTTGACACAACGCCTTCTACAATCTGCTTGGAAAACAGTGAATATATGATAATGACTGGTATCGTGATCATCGTGATCACCGCCAGCTTCTGCCCCATCGTCGTATTGTCATTTGACGTGATCGCATTGAGTCCGATCTGCGCGGTCAGCAGATCTCCCGATGTAAATACGAGCGACGGCCAGAGATAATCATTCCAGACATTTAAAAATGTAAATACGCTGACTGTGGCCACCACGCTTCTGGACATCGGCAGCACCATCGTAAAGAAATACTTGATCGGCCTGCAGTGGTCCAGCTGCGCCGCCTCGTACACATCATCCGGAAGACTGACAAACACCTGCCGGAACAAAAAGATATTAAACGGATTTACGATCATCGGAAGAATGTAGCCGATCACCGTATTCAGCAGTCCCAGCTTCGCGATAAACAGGAAATGGATCGTAATGATCGTTTCCATCGGCACGATCATCAAAAGCATGATGATCATCAGCCAGCGCTCGCGAAACGGAAACTTGATCTTTGCCAGCGCGTATCCGGCCAGTCCGTTTACGATCACGCCGAGTACGATAAGTACCGCCGCATAAAACAATGTATTTAGCATATACCTGACAAACGAGGTGTCCGTCAGTATCTTCACATAATTGTCGAGAAAGTTTCCATTCAGGGCCGGCGGTACAAACGCCCGGAAGGAGTTCATGTCACTGGTGATCGCCGCGTCCGGCTTAAACGAATTCGCGAGCATCCAGATGACCGGAAACAGGAAAAACAGGGATGCCACGATCAGTACAATGACCAGGATCCAATTATTTCTTCTTTGCTTTTTTGTCAACATCTTTTTCCTCCTTATCTCTGGTCGCAATGGTCTGGATCACGGTAAGTATCATCACAAATACCGCAAATACGATGGCCATTGTCGATGCCAGTCCGATTTCCCAGTTGACCGTACCCGTCTCATAAATGTCGTAAACCATCGTATACGTGGAATGGGACGGCCCGCCGCCTGTCATTACCATTGGCTGCACTAACATCCGGAACGCTCCGATCGTTATCGTGATAAATACAAAGATGCAGAGCGGTTTCAGTTCCGGCAGCGTAATATCCTTAAACTTCTGCCAGGGAGTGGCGTGATCCATATCCGCCGCTTCATACAGCGCCGGGTTAATGGCCTGCAGGCCCCCTAAGAAAATGATCATCTGGTACCCCACGCCCTGCCATGCGCTCATGATCGCGATGGAGGGCAGCGCCTGTGACGCGCTGTTGATAAACGGCTGCGCCGAGATTCCCAGATTTCCGAGGATCGAATTGAGGATGCCCTCCGGACTGTAGATCTGTATCCACAGAGTAGATACGACTGCCAGCGACATGACAACCGGCAGAAAAAATGCCACCTTAAAATATTTCTTACAGTGCGTGACCTTATTGATCAACAGCGCAAGACCCAGCGAACCGAGTCCCTGCAAGGGCACGATAATAAGAACAAAACACACGGTATTGATAAACGCCCTCCGGAATTCCTCATCCCGGAAGATCTGAAAGAAATTATCCAGTCCCACAAAATGAGTCAGGCCCGGATTCAGGGCAAAGAAATCTGTAAAACTGAATATCAGTGTCAGTATCATGGGCAGGAACAAAAATATGGTAAGCAACACTAACGCCGGACCAAAAAATGCCATGCCCAGAAGAGATTGTGATTTTTTTCTCATCATTCATTCACCTTATAACGCTTTAACTTGGCGTTAATCCTTTCTATCGCTTTATTTAATTCCTGTTCCGGCTCTTCTCCGGTCAGCACGCAGTTTTCCATCACCCGCTGGAATGATGTACTGACCTGCGGATAAACTGGCGTTTTCGGCCTCGGGTGCCCGTAATTGCTGAGCTGGTTATACAGCGCGCGGTAATTTTCATCCGTCCTAAACACGTCGATCGACTCAAACGCCTGGTAGGTGGAAGGAAAACACTTTGCCTGTTCCCACAGCTTCTTCCCGCTCTCCACGCCGCTCATCCATTTTACCAGTTCCGTCGCTCCCTCGATATGCATGGTTTTGGCAGACGCCGCATAGGCCCATGAGCCGGTTGGCGTATATCGCCCGCCGTCCCAGCCGTCGCCTGTCACATAGGGCGCGACGCCTAAGGAAATATCGGGATAACTGCTATAAACATTGTTTACTTCCCAGGCCCCGTCAAATTTAAAAGCAGCGCGCCCGCTCTCAAACAGGTTCTCGACAGGAACCTTTGACAGATAACCCCGATCCAGAAGTTTTTTGAAATACGAGATCGTTTCCGCGTTTTCCTTTGCATTGAACACGCCGTCCACATTCAATCCGCTATCATCCACGAGATTCCCTCCATTGGACCAGAAAAACGGCGCGTAAAAATAGATCGTCGTCTCTCCTACCGGAAATGTCATATCGAGGGCGTACCCGTTCCTCTCCTCCACCACCGGCTTTACCTGCTCCAGAATATCGAGGAACTGCGAAAACGTCCACGGATGCCCCGCATCCGGAATTTCTACGCCGGCCTCTTTCAAGATTTCTTTATTGTAATACAGGCCTACGCTCGACTCCATCGCGCCCAGGGCGTACAATGTTTCATCATACGTTCCCTGCTCGATGATGGACTCCAGATAAACGCTTTTTTCTTCCTCCGTCAGTTCCGCTAACGGCTGGATAATGCCATTAACCGCGTACGCCGCGATATTCGGGCCGTCCACAGTCAGCACATCCGGCAGATCCCCGGACATGACCGAGGCGTTGATCTTATCGGAATAACCGCCGCCGCTGTCATTTCTCGGGATAAACTCGATATCCGCAAAATACTTGCCGTTATATTTCTCGTTAAACGCTTCTACCGACTCCCGGTAGCATCTTCCCTCATCGGTATCCTCGATCGAATGTACCCAGATGGATAGATACTGCTCCCCCTCATCGTAACCGGCCATGTCTCCCGGCGCCGGTTCCTTCCCCTGGCAGCCGGTCAGCGAACCGACCAGCAGAACGGCTGCCAGCATGACCAAAGGTAGTCTTTTTCTTCTCATCCTCACTTCACCTTCCTCACAAAGATCATTTTGCTCTAAACCTGACATTTCACGCATGCGCATACGTGTCATTATTACCGGTTACGTAACTGGTTAAGTAACCGGTTACTTTATGTGATAATCTTACCACCTGCCTTTTCATCTGTCAATACTTTTTTTGCAGAAAAGCAAAAAAAGTTATCGGTTACGTTACCGGTTATTTTTTTGTTTGATTTTCTCTCCCAATTCTGCTAAACTAATAGGCAGGAAATAAATGGAGGTAACTGCCCGATGAGCAAGAAAAAAGTGACATTTGACGATATCGCGAAATATACGAATTTTTCCAAAACCACGATTTCCCGGTATTTTAATAACCCCGACTCCCTGACGGTCAAAAATCAGGAGATCATCGCCCAGGCGCTTGTCGATCTGGATTATCAGGAAAACAAACTGGCAAAAGTACTGGCTAATGGGAAGAGCGAATTTATCGGCGTAATCATTCCCAACCTCTTTCTCCATTACTACGCCGAGATGTTAAACCAGATCTTAAAAACGTATGAGACTTTCGGTTACAAATTTCTCGTTTTTGTCAGTACGGAGCACGAGGAAACAGAGCGCAAATACATTCAGGAACTGCTGGCATACAAAATCGAGGGCATGATCATCTTAAGCCATACGATCCCATCAAAGGAACTTGCCGCCAGCAATATCCCCATCGTTACGATCGAGAGGGAGGACCAGTATGTAAACAGCGTGAATACGGACAACTATATGGGAGCCGTACAGGCCACAAGCCTTTTGGCCAAAAGCGATTGCGACGTCCTGCTTCATATCAACTCCGATGTTCCGGAAACGACGCCGTCCTATGGCCGAATATCAGGTTTTGAGGATATTTGCAGCGAGTACCGGATCGAACACGAACTGATCCTCCGGGATCTCGGAGATACCTATCACGAAACGGTAAACTGCCTGCAGCATATCTGGCAGTATATCCAGCAAAAATATCCCGGGAAGAAGAAAGGACTGTTTATGGCAAACGATACCCACGCCAATATCATGCTGAATATGATCTTTCGCGAATACGGAACGCTGCCGGATGAATACCGGATCATCGGCTTTGATGATTCCCCCATCGCCGAGGAAGCGATCATTCCGATCAGTACCGTTGGCCAGCAGATCGACAAGATTGCCTATGAAGCGGTATCCCTTTTAGTGGAGCAGATGAACGAACGAAAGAAGCGCCGCCCCAAACCGCAGGACGGCCTGATCCACAAAAAAGTCACCCCGATCCTGATGCGCAGGGAAACGACGAAGTGACTGCAACGGTTATATCGGCTCAAAACAATCGAAAAATACCGGGAAAAACCATGAGCGGTTCTTCCCGGTATCGTTTTATTTTTCTTTTAAGGAATCAGATCTGCGAATCCCTGGTCTTTTACTCCGCCGTACCCTTCATCAGATCATGCACCTTGACAAACGAAGGTTTCACACCCAGTTTCTCATCAAACAGGCCGCAGTATGTCCCGTTCATCCGGTAACTGTAATCACTTTCCGCCATATCCGGTCTATCCACGATTCCCCATATGGACACAGCCTTCAACGGTTTGTCTGTCCTCTCCTTATTGATGTCAATGTATGTCTGGAACAGTTTTTTGTAAAACTCTCCATGTGTTTGTAGCGTCGCTTCATCGCCCTGATAGTTCCGAACAGCAAGTTCTGTCACCTGAATTTCTACGCCGCAGTCAGCGAATTTCTCAATTGCCGCCTTTACCCGACTGATGTCATTATCATCCATACATCCCGGCTGCTGGCCAAAACCGCCGATGTAGCTCTGCATGCCGACGCCGTCGCACAGCTTCACGTATCCGCCTTTACTATCCGGAAGCGTCTGGTTAATGGATTTTACCAGTTCACAGATCGCATCTCTCTTCGTCGGATAGAACGTAGAGAAATCATTATAATACAGTTTTATGTCTGCCAGCCCCGGATATGTTCCTTTCTGTTCCTGAATGATCTCATACGTGTACTTGAACGTATCTTCGACATAATGATCACCCAGGATCTCATAGAACCGGTTCACCTTGCCATCTCTCGTCGTCCTGACCATACGGGCATCTCCGTCCTTATGCTCTCCTGCTCCATCCGAGACAGCCTCGTTCACGACATCCCAGCAATAAATGACGCCCGGATATTTCTGCTCGAAATGTACGAGAACCTGCTCGATATAGTTTTTCAGCCTGGCAGTAACGACTTCCTTTGAAGCATAACCCTTGTTCGTATCATACCCTTCACGGAAGAACCAGTCACACATATCTGCATCCCACACAAGAACGTGTCCTCTCACCTTAATGCCGTTCTCTTTCGCAAAATCCATGATAATATCTGCATTTTCAAAGTTGATGGCCGGCATTGAATTCTCATCTACATATTTTTTCTTGGAATCGGCTTCATTCAGCATCGAGTACGCCTTCATCTCATTGGCAGCCGTCATACTATTGAAATGATATTTCATAAGTTCGCCGTACTTTTTATCCGTCGCCGTTTTCGTATTATAAACCGTTCCCATCTTAAATCCATACGAAGCCGCCAGTTCGAACAGCGATGAGTAGTTGTTTAATGCATCCGATATATCACGCGTATCCTTGATCAGGGTGATGGAGTGGATCGTGATCGTTAATGGATCTTCAACGGCACTGCCGCTCCACGCCGCATACCGCACACCGAAACCGAGTGCATCCTCATTCCATAAATCTGCGGAAAGCTGTTGTCTTTCCTGATTGACATTGACATTGGCAAGCGTTTTATACGTATAAAAATCTGTTCCCGCATATTGATTCAGACAGACTGGCCCCTCCGCTTCTGCCGAAATATCAAACACGATTTTCGAATACTCGCTCAGATCCACACTTGTTTTCGATGGATCCAGATAAAAACCGATACCGCCGCCTCCATATTGTTTCTTTATGGACACCGTCACACTTCCATCTTCATGATGATAAACCGGATCTCCCTCTAAAGAACCATTTGTCAAACGCATTTCTGCATTCAGTAACATTTTGACACCATCCTCTTCTGAAGAAGGCGGCAAAGTTGGCCTTGCTGTCGGAACCGGCGTCTTCACAGGCGTAGGTTCCGGTGTCGGCGTGACCTGGCTGGCAGGTACAAAAAGCAGGCTGCTCAATACGGCTGTCGCAGTCTGGGTTGCACCATCTGCCAATCCGGTATTCGTCATGATCGAAAACTGAGAAATCGTAAGTGACTGGTACTCTTCCGGTATTTCAATGGTATATGTGCCAGTCTTTTTGTTATACTGCGTAATCTTCGTCAGCTCTTTCCCTTCCGAATCATACAGTTTAAACGAAACATTATCCGGCGTACCGGTCACCTGCAGCGAATACTCTACTTTTCCGATGGTATTCAGGGGAATGGAGTCATTCAGTTTATAATCCACCTGATTGTACCTGCTCGCACCCGTCAACTCCGCAACTGCACCATTCTCTCCTACACTTGCCTTGATCGTCTCCGCTGACCGTAACACCTCTGCTTCCGAAGCCATATTCTTTGTCAAATCCAGCGCCGGCTTCGTTGTCACCTGCGTCGGCGGCACGGACGCAGGTACTGCCGTTGGTTTCACCGTCGGTGCTTCCGTAGCCGGTTTTGCTGTTGGTTTCACCGTCGGGTTTACCGTTGGTTTTGCTGTCGGCTTCATCGTCGGAGCCGTCGTCACAACTGGCTTTTCCGTTGCCGGCGGTGTTGATGGCTCCCCGATCGGCGGCTTTACCGTCTCTCCTGCCGGCGGTTCTGACGTTTCCCCTGCCGGCGGTGTTGACGTCTCCCCTGCCGGCGGTGTTGACGTCTCCCCTGCCGGTGGTGTTGACGTTTCCCCTGCCGGCGGCGCCGCTGTCTCTCCAATCGGCGGCACCGTCGTTCCTGCAACGGAAGGATTTGCCGTAACACCCGGATTTATCGGTCCGTCTGGCTGTTCCGGCACATTTGACGGTTTGGCCGTCTCTGTCACCGTTATGTAACTTTTCAACGTGTAACGCTTTTTCCCTTTTTTCAATTGCGCCAAAATCTGAGTCTTTCCTCTCTTTTTAGCCGTCACTTTTGCTCCATATTTCCCGGATTTTTTCACCAGGGCTATTTTCTTATTCTTACTCTTCCACTTGATCTGAAACCCTTTTGCACGCTTTACAGAAAGCTTGATGGTCTTTCCCTTTTTGACCGATACTTTCTTTTTACTCAATGCGGGCTTTTTTGAATCCGCCCAAACCGTATTTTGCACAGGCATCAGACAACTGCCTGCCAAAAGCGAGATCACACACATCCATGAAATCTGTTTTTTTCTCATTGTTGTAAGCACCTCCTGCAATTTTTAAAAAATCAATTTTTATACTAACACGGAGCCCGCCAAAAAACAATAATGATTTTATAAATAATTTCTTAAAAAATTACATAAAAATATATCTCCCGGAAACACTAAATATAATCAAGCAGCATATATCACTTAATTTCAGCGTTAGAAATTGTGAAAAAAGAGTGAATTGTTAGCACTCACTATTGACGAGTGCTAACAACCGTGATATAACGTACTTGTAATAAAAAAACAAACCAGATCAATGATTGGAGGAATGACTTATGTTAATGCCAAGTATTTTCGAAGAGAATATGTTTGATGATTTTTTTGATGGATTCTTTCGTCCTGCGAAAGCAACAGGTAGGTACAACATTCCATCAAACGACATGATGAGGACAGATGTAAAAGAACTCGATCACCACTACGAACTGGAGATCAATCTTCCGGGGTATAAAAAGGAGGATGTGCAGGCCGAATTGAAAGACGGCTATCTGACGATCACCGCTTCGACAAATTCAAACACGGAGGAAAAAGATGAAAATGGTAAATATATCCGCCGTGAGCGCTATGTCGGGTCGTGCAGCAGGAACTTTTACGTCGGAGAACAGGTGACAGAACAGGATGTCCAGGCGAAGTTCGAAGACGGGATCCTCAAACTTACCGTTCCGAAAAAAGAAGCGGCTCCTCAGATTGAGGACAAAAAATATATCGAGATCAGCTGATCATGAATGGGAAGGGAGCATACCTGACTGCGTATGCTCCCTTCTTTTCTTTTATCTTTATATCGCGTGTTTCCATTCTTCATTCGTCTCCTTACCTATATGCACCATTATTACAAAAAAGTCACTCTCTTTTGGAGCAGTTATCTCCCACCTATCTCCTGTTTTATTAATTGCACTTTCATTAAGCCATTTAAATTCCATCGCAAATCGACTCCTTTTCCACATAAGATCTAATACATTCCGTTAGTCACGCCAATCCGCATCTGATTCCCACTGGCATTCTGTAATCTGCATATCAGAAAATGTTGCCTTGTATGAACCATCTGTCGGGCTGCAGGCATATATTCCATATGTAATTATTTCTGCCCCATCCCACATATGGAATATCCGCATTTGCCTGAAATTTATACCATCCTCACTACATTCAATGCAGTAGTCGCTGTTCCTGCGCGAAAAACGATACCACATACTTTTAATATCAGAGGATATGTCTGTTGTTGCCCAGTCAGAATATCCATGATTCGTGACAACACTTCCTAACCGCTGTATTTTTTCATCTTCATATTCAATAGATGCCTTAAACCAGTTATCACTATTTAAATACATAACCACACCGCACTGGTCAAAACGGCAGGCACTCTCAAATTCTGTTTTAACAATAAAGGAAAAATACTTATCAGTTGTTTCAATCTGAAACACTGGAGCGTTATCATTTTGAAAGCCATAATAAGTGCGCGCCCATAAGTCAGTTCCCCTTTCCGTAATAATCACTACTTTGTCCTCACTAATCTGTACCTGCTTCGGTTGACGTGTCCATTTTGGACTGTTTTTCAAAAAATCCATCTTTTTTCCTCCCTTTCTCTTTTTATTGTTGATAGGCAACTATTTTAATGCCTATTTTTTCACTACATATTATTATCCCCCAATGCTCCTGATACCATTCCAACCAATGTTGGGCCTCCCGAACAGCCTATATCCCCGCCTAACGCCAATAACGCAAACATAGCTGTTCCGCCTTTGGGCAAAGCTGATGATGCCTTGCTGAAAGTTCCCGGCCATGTTGATTCCAGCTGACAGCCCGCAAACGACACAGGCAATCAGGTTTAACAGCGGAATGGGAAAAAGAGAAATTATTTCCTCCTAACGAATGAGATTATATCGCATAATTTGTTTCCAGTCATTGCACAAAAT
>CAJTZN010000001.1 GCA_910584065.1 uncultured Eubacterium sp. | reverse complement strand
TATTCTTCTTCAGAAAATTCAGGCATATCATCACTATTGTCGAGTTCTTCAAGTTCTCTTGTTATCTTACCCAAACTCATCTTCTCAACGGACTTTAAATTGTTGTTAAATCTTCATTATTTACCAATTGATTCCCACAGTATGGGCAGAATTGAAATTTCATGACATTTTCCTCCGGGTATCCCGTTCTTTCACAATTTCAATAAAATCACTCTTCACGATCTCATACTTCGAAGGATCGCGCAGGATCGCAGAAGGGTGGTATGTCGCGGTCAGCGCACAGTCGTTCCGATGTGTCCAGGTGCCGTGCTGTCTGGTAATTTTAAAATCGGGAGAAATAATGCGCTGCGCGGCAACACGGCCAAGACAGACGATGACCCTTGGCTTCAACAGATATGTTTCGTATTTTAAATATGGGAAACACGCCTCTTTTTCCTCTTCTCTCGGATCACGGTTGCCAGGGGGATGGCATTTTAAAATGTTGGTGATGTATATTTCATCCCGGTTCAGTCCGCAATCCTGTAAAAGGCGGTCTAATATTTCCCCTGATCTCCCGACAAAGGGAAACCCCTGCTGATCTTCCTGCCCTCCGGGCGCCTCGGCAATCAGCATTAGATCCGCCTGATGATCGCCGCGTCCGATGACCGGCCGATTTCTGGTCTTGCTCAGGGGACACCGGGTACAGGCGGCAACATGCTGTTCAATCTCATCCCATGTTAGCTGCATAAGGACTCCTTTCTATTCATTGATATGTATTTACCCCGAAATCATCTCTCCAATATTGAATCTAATCATGAATCGAAATCCCCAATTTATATGCTTCCTCCAAAGCTTTCGTTTCCTTAATATCTCCAATATCCTTAACTCCTCTCACAAGAACCATACCTGCGTCTTCCAAATGAAAAAATTGAAGCACAAGTTGATATTGAAGTTTGATCGCGTCAAACAATTCTGGTAAAGTAGCTGCTCCCACTAACAGCAAAGCCAGTTTTTTTACCCGAAATTCGTTACGCATTGGCGTATGAAATCTATCAATGACTGCTTTTAATTCTGCACTGATTCCGTAAAAGTAAACGGGAGAGGCGATCACTAGCAGATCAGCTGACTTCATTTTTACATATATTTCTGCCATATCGTCTTTTTGAAAGCATTGGTTTCCTTCCCTTGTAAAACACGAATTACATCCGATGCAGGGATTTACCTTATAATCAGCAACAGAAACCATTTCTACTGTATTATTTTTACCTGCCCCCTCGGCAAATGCCTGCGCAAGCAGCTCTGTATTACCACCTCTCCGCATACTGCCGACTAAAATAACGATTCTGCCCATGATCTCAATCCTCCCTATCATTCATAGACTCTTCATCTTCTAAAAGATACATTAACATTTTAAACGCAGAAGATTTTTTTGATCCTTTCTTTGAGGAATATTTTGATAAAAAGTATTTTTCCTTTTCTTTTATATGACATTCACATTGCCAAATAGGATTCCCATTTTTATCATATTCCTCTTTGAATTTGTAAGTAGGAATCGAAAAATACCCTCTCCTTGCCAGTGTTTCTAACTGATTGATAGCTTCCGCTTTGTTTGGATATCGTATTTCATTTTTAATTGAATTTATGAGATTATGTTCTTTCAAATAAGTATATGCCACTTTGCATGCAGCTTCCCTCGCTTCACTTTTAGAATCTCCAACTCCCCTGTATTCGGATAAACCATCAATCTTTAAACAACATTCAAATATTTTTTTTTCGACTTCAGTTCTGTTAATCACAAGATTACTTCTATTATAAGAACCATACCCTGACCGATAGCTTTTTTCCTCAAAATGATAAAGCGGAATGGTTCCATTCGTTTTGCCTGTCCAGTCCTGTATCAGCCCCACATAATCCGGAGAGTTATTGTCCCTCAACTCACTATCAGGGGCTAACATAATTTTCACCACATCATCAAGTTCTGAAATATCCCACCCTGAATCCAATGCCACCGCTCCGAGAATCGCCTCAAATAAATCCTCCTTTACAGAGTCTTCCTCAAAAACACGCTTACTGATATCACCTTTTCCCATAATTAGATATTCCGCAAGACCCAGCTTATCCATTCTGCGTGCCAGTGTCTTTTTCTGAACTAATTTCTTTTTGATTTCGGTTAATCTGTCTTCCTGATAATCTGTCGCAAACTCATCAAACTCTTCGTTCTCGTCAAAATCATCACATTCGCTTAAAAAGTAACCATATTTTTCAGTAAGATACTTTACAACAATAAAGTCAAGAACTTTATCTCCTATAAATTCCAGAACTTCATTATCCTCCCCACCATTTTCTTCTGAGTAAGAGCGCCTTACAAATGCCTGTTGAAGCAAATCCAGATTTGTAAATTGATAAGCGATTTGATCCTGGATAAAATTAAGATCTTTCTGTTCCATAAAAAAATTCCTCCTAGTAATGTTTTTACTAAAAGGCAAAATAATAGCCTGCCAAAACAAAGTGTAGCCAACATAAAAGCAACACTTTCTTCCGTCAGACATAACAGCTTAAATTTAATTCTTTGTTTTCGGATGTTTACTAATATTCACTTTCACAAATAGAAATAAACATAAAAATACAATGTCTCAAATTTAAATCATCACGCCTCTTAGTGGGTAAAGTATACCACAATGCAGCATATCTGTCTACTCTATTTTTCAATCAAATCTTCCATCGTACACCCCAGAACCTTTGCCATGCGATACAAGGTCTCCCCACTTGCCTTATTGATGTCTCTGTTCCGCTGTTCGTACATCTGAATCGAACGAAGGCTGACACCGGAACGTTCTGCCAGTTCTGCCTGCGTACACCCATAAACGGTGCGGATACGCTTCAAATTGGTTTCTGAAAAGTATTCCTTCATTCGTGAATCCACGATATCAACAAACTTTGTGATATCTGCCTCATGGAGGGGGGTATACATGTTCTGCAAATCCTCAAAAGATACCACTTTAAAAATATCATGGTACTTTCTGTCTGAATACCATTGATAATAGGCAACGGCCCAACCGATCCAGTATTCTTTGGAACGATCGAAACGCACCTGAGGTTCTATTTGAAGTTCCTGACCTTTCGTTTCTGCGACGATATCCAAAACAAGTTCAATACCGCTCTTACCCGTAACATAAGCTGGTTCACCGTTTTCCATCCGCTTACTCACCGAACTTACAAGAAATAATTTTACAAAGTCGCTTCCGGGAATACCGCAAGTATTGACTGCATGATCAAAAGCATCACCAAGTATCGACTGTGCCCTATTCAGGTATATTTCTTGGTATGCGTGGGTCATCATTTTTAATGCCTCCTCTCATAAGATCCTGAATATACAGGTCATCACTCTCTTCCTCAAACATTTCCAAATACAGCCTATTTGCTTCATTATCCCTGTTTTTACGGAGAACATGATACTGGTCTTTCTCAGCAGCTTCGGATCCTTCGTACTTCAAATTAGAAAAAGCAAATTTTGATTTGACCACGATCTGCTCACCAAGCTTTCCAAGACGCATGGCACGTGCCAGCTGTTCTATCGAAATACCATTATTAAGAAATGACTCTGCATAATCAAAATAGGAATCATCCGCCCGATAACCTGTGATCAAGTCAAACGCATTTACATTGACACCGAAGTGATCGATCAAATATCGCTTTGCTCTTCTCGCTACGGGCGTTTTAATGGCAAACAAACGATGTTCTACCAAAACAGCGATCCAGTTGAGGATCGTATAATCAGAACTGTTTAAATTCAATATATTCAGGTATTCCGTATCCAACGTATATTTGTTAGAAAACCCATCCCGCAAAGAAGAAACCGCCCATTCTTTTGCAAGTTCTTCATTTGCCGTACAGTAAAAGCCCGGACCAAAATCATTATTCTTTTTACCTCCGCCAAAAACCGGATGTTTCACAACTTTTTCAGATCCGTGATATATTATGATACGTTTATCCATTTCCTTCCCCCAATCACTTTCTTATCATTATATCACTAAAGCGATAGTAAAACAACAGCTTTAAAAAAAATAATTCAAGGAAAGGATCATATCATGACGAAAAAAATCAAATCAACACTATGGATGGCAGGTATGCTTATTCTCTTTGGGGTTATGCTCTCATTGACGCGTTACGGAGATTCCTCCGCCGCTGAACTGACGAGCGGTTCCGTGCGGAGTTCCGCAAACCACAATCCGATCATGGATCACAAATTCGGCGCCGACCCGTTTGCGATGACGTACAACGGCAGAGTATATGTCTATATGACAAATGACAGCCAGTGCTACGATCAGACACCGACAGATGCGAACGGCAAGCCGATATCCGCCAATAAGTACAGCACGATCTCCACAGTCACGGTCGTTTCCTCAAGCGACCTCGTCAACTGGGTAGACCACGGAGAGATCGACGTATCGAAGATCACTTCATGGGCGAAAAACGCCTGGGCGCCGTCCGCCTGTTGGAAACGCATCAACGGCAAGGACAAATTTTTCCTCTATTTTGCCGACAACGCAAATGGGATCGGCGGAAATAACCACCATGCCTTTTTCGAGTTCAACGGAAAAACATATTTGACGTACCACGCGCAGACGGTTACCAAGGCGCTTAATTTCCCAGCAAATAATCAGGGATACCGCTCGACGCATATCGACCAGGTTTCCTACGACGCAAACGGCCATATCAAGCCGGTCAAAGGAACCTATCAGGGTGTGCCGCAGACGAAAAACCTCGATCCTTATGTGCGCAACGAGGCGGAGACGATCGGCTGGAGCAGCGGTTTGAAAACGAGTTTTACCTGGGAGCCGGGTTCCGTGGAACAAGGTTCCATCGTTTCGTCATCTAATATGAAAGTTTCGCACATCCACAACGGGGACTGGCTGGCCGTGTCGAAAGCGGATCTGAAAACAGGATTAAAGTCCATTACGTTCCACGCCTCCCCAGTAAACGGCGGTGGGACCGTTGAAGTGCGGCTGGACAGCCGTTACGGAACAAAACTAGGCGAAGTTTCCATTACCGGAAATCCGTCTACCTGGAAAGACTATTCCGCCTCCCTTTCAAGCGCAACCGGCGTACACGATCTTTATTTCGTATTCAAAGGTTCCTCCGGGGGTGAGCTGTTCTATCTGGATCATTGGAAGATGTCGAGAAACACTGCTTCCACCGCGCCGGATCCATCGACACCCGCCGCGGGTGAGCTCGTAAAGAACGGCGGCATCGAAGACGGTCTGACCGGCTGGAGCAGCTTATATGGCGCCAAACTGGATTTAGGATACGTAACTGTTCATTCTGGAAAACTTTCGCTGAAAGCATCGGGCAGGACGATGACTGCTGCAGGCGCCGTTCAGGACATGACAGGCCGTTTTGAGAAGGGAATGACCTATGATGTCGGTGCCGCCCTGCGGTTTAATTCATCGGAAAATCCGAAAGCAACTGGCAAAACGCAATTCTTTATCAGCATTATCTACGGAGATGGAAAGATTGAAAATATGGCGACCGTGACGACAGAAGCTGACAAATGGGCCGTTATGGACGGAACTTATACCGTCCCGGCAAATGCCAATGTAAGCCATGTCCGGGTATTCGTGGAAACGGCATTCCGCTCGACCCCGGGCGACCAGGATCTTGTCACGTTCTTTGTCGACGACATTTCGATCCGGAAAAGCGCCGGACAGAATGCGCCGGTAAACGGCGGAACCGCATCGGATGGCACACTGTCAGACGGATGGTACTACATCAAAAACACTAACGCCGGCAAATATCTGCAGACAGCGGACAGTACCGGACGTAACGGCGTAAACGCGGAGATTGGAACTGGAAACGGCTCCGCGGCTCAAAAATGGTACATTACCAATGCCGGAAACGGATATGTAACGATAAAGAACGGACTGGGGGCCATGCTTGATGTCCAGTACGGAGAAACGAAAGACGGCGCGAATATCCAGACCTATTCTGCGAACGGTGCCGACGCCCAGCTGTTCCGACTCCAGAAAACGTCCACTTCCAACGTATACGGCATCACGACAAAGGTTTCCAAAGATGCCCGCTCGCTCGATGTTTACAACTTCGGTAAAACCGACGGCACCAATGTGTGCCAGTGGCAGTACAACGCGTCGTCCAACCAGACATGGTGCTTCGAACCGTGCAGCCGCTAACTCCTGAATCCGCCACCGGAACAACCGGACTGCAAAACAAATAGCGGGATCGGAATTACAGAACATAAAAATAAAGCCTGCGCATCCGCCGATGTTTCCATCTGCAGATTGCGCAGGCTTTGTTGATCACCGCTCTCCATTCGCCAAACAGCGCGTTCCCGCCCGCTGCTCTGTTCCCGATGATCCATTTAATCTTTTTGCTGGATATCGACAATGACAAATTCCGACTTACATCCCGTCTTAAACCGGATCGCCCAGTCCGCGATGCCGGATGTCACGATAAAGTTTGTATTTCCCCTTTTTTCCAATCCGTATGTCTTATCATTTTCTCCGGTCCACTCTCCCACATAATTGACCGGAAACAACTGCCCTCCATGCGTGTGGCCGGACAGCACGAGATCAACGCCGGCTTCTTCCTGCGCCTCGTAATCGTGCGGCTGATGGTCAAGGACAATCGTGTATTTTTGCGGATCCAGGCCGGATACCAGTTCCTTCATCGATGCCCTGTCCCCCGCGCGCTCCTCGGAGCGGTCCTGCCGGCCGATCAGGTAAACCTGTTCGCCGAGCAACACCGTTTCATCCTGGAGCACGGTCACATTATTTTTCTCCAGTTCCGCGATCAGGTCATCGCCGCTGTAACCACGGAATTCGGAACCGTAATATCCTTTGTCGTGGTTTCCGAACGCATAATAAACCCCGTATGTCGTCTTCAATGTACCGAGCGCCCGGCACGCCGCGATCATATCTTCCTTCGACGTATCATCGTCCACATAATCCCCGGTCACGACGACGACATCCGGATGTTCCGCCTGCATGGCCTGGACGTGGGCGGCAAATCCCTCCCCGCTAAAGGTCGTTCCGACATGGGAATCGGCAAACTGGATCAGACGCAGGCTGCCCACGTTTTTATCCGTCGCCAGCGTGTAGCCCGTATGCCATACGTGATGTGCCATAACCCATCCGCAGGCCAGATAAACGACCGTGATCCCCATCGCCGCGATGCCGGCATAATATCTGGAAAACTCTGTGTGCCGCTTCTTTTCCACCAGTCTGCTCACTCCATCGCACAGGAGCCAGAACACCATCAGGTGCATCATCGTTACCATCGCATTGATCGCCCCGAGCGCCAGCCCTACGACCAGAAGGATCAGTACGACCGGGACAAGCCCCAGCAGAAAACGAATCCCCTTTCTCTCTTTTGCTTTTTTACGTATTACCTTAAATCTGGCAAACCGGCTCGCCAGGTACACGATACTCAGCACGGTGCCAAAAACAATCCCGCCAAAAATCAACGTCCACATCTTATGTTCCCCCTCGTAATGTCCGCAGCCTGTCTGACAGGGCCGCCGTTATCCCAAATGATCCTTTTGCAGGCCGTGCGGTTTCTTTTTCCCGTCATCGTCAACCGCGACAAATACCACACTTCCCGTAAAATGGAGCGCATCTGTCAAAAAATCCCGTCCCTCGATCTGTATTTCTACGCTTGTAGTTCCTATTTCCCCCACCGCATACTGCAATTCCAAGATCATCCCGGCAGTCACCGGCTTTTTTACCCGTATTTCCCGGATCGCCGCGAGCACGACATGCTCCGTCTCTCCCAAAACCGCCGTAACCCCAATCATCGCCGCCTCTGTCAGCCATTCCGAAATATATCCGGCGTAGAGAGTCTGATGGTGGTTCATAAACTCCGGCCGCACAAACCGTCTCGTCGCAATCTGCATCATGATACTGTGATTTCCTTTCTTCTCCTACGCTGCCGTCCACTAGCAGATCACGATGATCAGCCGCGGCGTCGTCTGTGGCGGCAGGCTCCTTGTCGTCGCGGAATAGAACACAAGTAATGTCTGATCCCCGGGCCGGCATCCGAAATTCTGTCCATTCGCTGTCCTGACTGTCGTGTTCGGGCCGATATTTAACTGGAGGGAACGATCCGAAGATAATAAATTCCGGTCGAAATAACTGAGCATGACCTGTTCGTTCCTTCCCGGCACCGCTATGACCTGCGCGCGGTACTGTGGCGGGAAGATCAGAGGCACGGGCAGGTTGCTGTCATAATATGCTACCACTTCCATCCCGCGCCGGAGCTGCCTGTTCTCTGCAATAAGCGTATTCACGCCAACGTGAAAATTTACAATTCCATTTTCTGTACGCAGGGAGATCATCTGACTGCAGCAGTCATCTCCCCTTGACATGTTTAAGATCGTGCCCCGCACGGGCACCATAGAACCCTGAAAAGGCACAACATCATCAAAATCCATTCTCATTACACCTGATACCTTTTTTTACACCATATGTAATGAACATGAAAAAAGTTCCACCTTGCTATTATACCTTGAAAAAACGGTGAAATCAAGCAAAAATCATCAAACAAAGAAACCCGCCCCTGCATGGATGCCTCCATGCAGAAACGGGTCTCTACAAATCTGCTATTTGCAACTCTTTCCTACATTTACCGCGACAGATCGATCTGGCGGATCAACTCTCTGACTTTCAGTACCATCGAAGGCGTCACGGACAGCTCGTCAAATCCCATGCGAAGGAACGTCTCCGTTAGCGTCGTATCCGCCCCCAGTTCCCCGCAGATACCGACCCAGCAACCCTCTCTGTGGCCGTTGTCCACGACCATCTGCAGCATCCGCAGAACTGCCTCGTGGTGGGAATCATAGATCGCATCGAGTTTCGGGTTCTGTCTGTCAATCGCCAGCGTATACTGGGTCAGGTCATTGGTTCCAATACTGAAAAAATCCACTTCCTTTGCCAAAAGATCGCTGATCATGACAGCCGCCGGCGTCTCGATCATGATGCCAAGCTCTACCTCGCCATATGGGATCCCCTGCGCGTCCAGCTCCTTCTTTATCTCTTCGGTGATATCTTTGATCTGTCTTACCTCACTGACAGAGATGATCATCGGGAACATGATGGATATCGTTCCGTAATGACTGGCCCGGTAGATCGCGCGCAGCTGGGTTTTAAAAATGTCAGGCTCGTTCAGGCAGATGCGGATCGCGCGGTATCCCATCGCCGGATTATCCTCCTTACCCAGATCAAAATAGTCCACCTGCTTATCCGCGCCGATATCCAGCGTGCGGATGATGACTTTCTTTCCCGCCATCGTCTCGACAACTGTGCGGTACGCCTTGAACTGCTCCTCTTCGGTCGGGTATGTATCCGATTCCAGATAGAGGAACTCACTGCGGAACAGTCCGATCCCACCGGCGTCATTTGCCAGCACGCCGGCCACATCCGACACGCTTCCGATATTAGCGTATAAATGGATCTTCCTGCCGTCCAGCGTGACGGTCTCTTTGCCTTTGAGTTCCTGGAGAAGTTTTTTCTTGTCGTCCTCCTCCTGCTTGCGGCCCTGGTACTCCCGCAGCGTGTTCTCATCGGGTTCTACGAAGATCTTTCCCTCAGACCCATCGACAACCGCCATTTTCCCATTCATATCTTCCGAATAGTCCACCCCGATCAGAGCCGGAATATTCATCGTGCGGGCGAGGATCGCCGTATGGGAATTCGTGGAGCCGAGCCTTGTCACAAAGGACAGCACCTTGCTTTTATCGAGCTGGACCGTCTCGCTCGGCGCCAGATCTTCCGCCACCAGTATGACCGGTTCGTCACTGTCAAGACCGTCCGCCTCCCTGCCCTGAAGGATTCGGATGACACGGTTTGATATGTCCTTGACATCAGCCGCCCTCTCTTTCATATACGCGTCATCCATTGACGCAAACACCTGTGAAAGATTGTCTCCGGTCGTCGCCACGGCAAACTCCGCATTTACTTTCTGTGTCTCGATGATATTGGTAACGGATTCCACATAATCCAGATCGTCTAACATCATCTGGTGCACGTCAAAGATCATGGCGTTGACCTCTCCGACTTCCTGGAGCGCTTTTTCATAAAGTCCCTGCAGCTGCTCTTTTGCCTGTTCCTTCGCCTCGTCAAAACGTTTGATCTCTGCCGCTGCATCCTCGATGGAAGTCCGCTTTACCTGTCGGTCCCCTTTGGCAAAGATCGAGATTTTTCCTATTGCTATGCCTCCGTAAACACTCTTGCCTTCCAATACCTTCATCCATACCGCCTCCGTCTACAGATTATCTTTCAAAAACGCACTGAGTTTCTCCATCGCTGCCTCTTCGTCTGCTCCTTCTGTTTTCAGCGTGATCTCCTCGCCCTTTTTTACGCCGAGGCTCATCACGCCAAGTATTCTTTTGGCATCGACCTCTTTTCCACCCTTGCCGATCTTTACGCTGCACTCACACGCTGCTGCCTCCTTGACAAACAATCCTGCCGGTCTTGCGTGAATGCCCTGCTCATCCGTGATCACATAAGTAAACTCTTTCATTTTTTCTTCCTCGCTTTCTTTTTCATTTTTTATTATTACCGGTTCTGCGGCGCCTCATTCACTCTGATTTCCGACGCCTGCCGGTTGTTTCACGTCGCATTTTTTTTGATAAATCCAAGCATTACTGCCGTTACTGCCGAACCGATCAGCCATGCCAAAATGTAGAGGAACGGCTGGCCGACTGTCGCAAATACGAATATGCCGCCGTGCGGCGCCATAAGCGTGCACCGAAACAGCGCGGATAAAAATCCAGCCACGCCTGCCCCGACCATCGTACACGGAATGACGTGGAATGGGTCGGACGCCGCGAACGGAATCGCTCCCTCGGTAATAAACGAACATCCCATCACGATATTGGAAACGGCGGAACCTCTCTCTGCCGTCGTAAATTTGTGCGGAAACAGCTTACACGCGGCCGCGATGCCGACTGGCGGAACCATACCGCCGATCATGATCGATGCCATAGCGATGTAGCACGCCTGCACCGCCGGATCAGAACTCTGCGCGCCCTCATTCATCATCTGGGTCGCCGTCGCCAGCATTCCGGTACCGAACACATACGCCGCCTTGTTGATCGGACCTCCCATGTCGATCGCCATCATCGCGCCGAGTATGAGTCCCAGCACGGTGATCATCCCCGCATCGGAAATACCAGACAGCATATTGCTGAGTCCGGTGTTGACCAGGCCGATCAGCGGATTGAAGATCATGCACATCAGCACACCGACGGCGAAAATACCAACAAGCGGATAAATGAGCGTCGGTTTGATGCCATCGAGCGCATCTGGCAGTTTTTCACACACTTTCTTCAGGCCAAGTACGAGAAAGCCTGCCAGAAAACCCGCTACGATCCCGCCGAGGAAGCCCGACACGGTATTTCCGCTATTTTCTCCGACAAAAGCAAAGTCTGCCATAAACTTTGAAAATCCTCCCATGGATTCGCCGGCAGCCGCAAACGGATATCCCGCCAGTATGGCGTTTCCATTTGCCGCCAGCAGACCTCCGGCAAATCCGACCGCAAGTCCCGGCCGGTCTGCGATGGAATAGGCGATATATCCCGCCAGTACGGGAACCATCATACCCATCGACAATCCCCCGATGTATTTAAACAGCGCCGACAGGGGCGTACACGAACCAAAATCTCCGCCGCCGATGGAACCATAGCCGCATATCGTATCAATGAGAAACGCGATCGCCGTCATGATACCGCCGCCAATCACAAACGGAAGCATATGGGAAACGCCGCTCATCAGGTGTTTATACGCCGCGTGTCCGAACGACTCTTTTTCTCCGGAATCGCTCTGTTCCCTATCCTCCGCGCCGCCTTCATAAACCGGCGCCGACCCATCCAGCGCTTTGTTTATAAGTTCCCCAGACTTATTGATACCGTCCGCCACCTTCGTGATCACCACGCGCTTTCCGGCAAAACGCTCCATCGGCACCTTCGTATCTGCCGCCACGATAATGCCGTCGGCACGCCCAATCTCCTCTGCGCTCAATACGTTCTTCGCGCCGCCGGAGCCTCTCGTCTCCACCTTGATCTGATATCCGAGCTCCTTTGCCTTTTTCTCCAGCGCTTCCGCTGCCATGTACGTATGGGCGATCCCGGTCGGACAGCCGGTCACGGCAACAATGAATTTCTGTGTGCTCCCTGCCCCTGCTGCCGGCTCAGCCGTCTCTTCTCTTTCCTCGTCCCGGTCGCTCTCAGCGGCATCGATCACCTGCAAAAACTCATCTACACTGCCGGCGTTTTTTAACCCTTCCGTAAACGTCTCATCCATGAGCAGGACTGACAATTTACTGAGCACATCCAAATGTACATTATCTTCGGTGTTCGGTGCGGCGATCAGAAAAATCAGATTGACGGGCTGGCCGTCCAGAGATGCAAACTCCACTCCGTCAGGTACTACCATCGCCGCAAGTCCCGGTCTGCTTACCGCGTCGGATTTGCAGTGCGGGATCGCGATGCCATCCCCGATTCCCGTCGTACTCTCCTCCTCCCTCGCGTAAACGCCCTCGCGGTATTTGTCTACCTCATCGATCTTTCCACTCGCCGCCATGAGTTCAACCATCTTATCCAATGCGTCCTTTTTATCGGACGCCATTCCGTCTAACCGGATGCTTCTTTTGTCCAGCAGATCAATAATCCTCATAGTAAGACCCCCTTTCTATTCAAACGTATGTGACTTGCGGATCGCTTCTACTTCTTCCCTGGTCGCCAGCTGCTCCGAAAAGGCGCTTGCACTTCCCGTACAAAGTCCCATCTCAAACGCATTCCTATAATCACCCGATTCCAGAAAACCTGCGAGAAATCCCGCCACCATCGAATCCCCGGCGCCGACCGAATTGACGACCGTTCCCTTCGGCGCGCTGCTCTTGAAAACCGCTCCGTCTTCCGTCACAAGCACCGCTCCTTCTCCTGCCATGGAAACAAGGACATTTCTGGCTCCCCTCTCCTGAAGTTTCTTTGCGTACTCCACCACTTCATCCCGCCCAGTCAGCTCAACGCCAAAAATCTCTCCCAGCTCATGATTGTTTGGTTTTACTAGAAACGGGTGGTACGGCAGGACATTGACGAGCAGGTCCCTCGTCGCGTCCACCACGATCCTCAGTTTCTTTTTCTCGAGATATTTCATAATATCCATATACATGGATTCCGGCATGACTGAGGGAATGCTCCCGGCCAGAACGAGAACGTCTCCATCCTCTAAGCTGTCAAGCTTTTCGTACAGTTTTCGAATATCTTTTTCCTGAATCTCCGGCCCCATCCCGTTAATTTCACTTTCCTCTCTGGAACGGAGTTTCAGGTTGATGCGGGAAATCCCCTCCGGCACTTCGATAAAGTCCGCGCGGATTCCCTGGCATTCCATAAGCCTGCGGATTTCCGCCCCGGTAAACCCGGCAAGAAAACCGAGCGCCGTACTATCAAAACCAAGATTTTTCAGCACAATGGACACATTGATGCCTTTACCTCCCGCGTAAATGATCTCTTCTTCTGTACGATTGACCCGTCCCAGCTGGAACTCATCGACGCGGACGATGTAATCCAGCGACGGATTGAACGTTACCGTATAAATCATGATCGATTCACCTCCATGATATGTTTGAAGCGGGCGTATTCTTTTCCATCCACTTCTGTCGTTATAATGACTGCATTCGTAAAATCGGCGAATTTCACGCACGAGATCTGCGAAAACTTGCTGGCGTCACACAGAACGAAGCGTTTGGCGCTGCTTGCCATCGCCGTCCTTTTCACCATCGCCTCCTTCACATCCGGCGTGCTCAGGCCATACTCTGGGCTGACGCCGTTTGCCCCGAAAAAGCCTTTCGTAAAATTGTACTTTTTCAGACTCTCGACTGCCTCGTCTCCCACAACCGCTTCTGTCGTCGCCTTAAACTCCCCGCCGAGCAGATACGTCGTATATCCTGCCTCGGAAAGCTTTTTCGCATGACCGACGGCGTTCGTCACAAATACGACCCTCTGTTCGCTCAGATATTCGATCATGAGCTCTGTCGTCGTTCCCGCGTCCAGATACACAAAATCCTCCGCCTCAATGAGAGATGCCGCATATCTGGCAATCGCCCGCTTTTCTTCCTGATTCATGGATTTTCTAAGATGGACATCATCGTCTTTCGTGCGGTACAAACGGTCCTTTATCATCGCCCCGCCCCGCACTTTGCTGAGCCGTCCCTGCTCGTCAAGCATGTTTAAATCTCTTCGCGCCGTTGATTCCGATATGTGCAGTTCATCCATCAGATTCTGTGTGGAGACACTTTTATACTTTTCTACCAGTTCAAGAATCTTCTGCTGCCTCTCTTCCGTCAGCATTCCCTCACCTCCATTATTGTTTTGTTCTAATATGAGTATACCGTCAATTTCGTTCAATATCAATCAAGATCATTCAAAATCTTTCACAAATTCTCACTTTCTTTTTTGTATATTATGCACATTCTTCGTTTTATTATTTCCATTTTCCCCTCTCCGTTTCAACGATCATTTTCGAGCATCATTTCATGAAGAGCGTTTCCCGGCGGAACGCTGTATGCGTGTACTTGCTTGCATAACATGTATTTTTTTAGCACTGTCTCCCGGTACCGTGCGGTTCTCCTCTCCACACCAAACCAGGGCAGTGCCCGCGGTTTTATTTCTCCAGTCCTTTTATGAACATCTGCGCGCTTTGCTTGATATAGTCCTCTTTTTCCACTGGTGATAACCGATCCCCGAACGACGCGCTCAGAAATGTATAGCCAAAGGTGGCGGAAAAAATAGTCAGGGACAGCGCCTCAAAATCCGCCTGCGCAATCTTTCCTCTTTCATACATTTGCTTCAGGTAATCAGTAAACGACGTAAGAAACGCCTGTGGGACTTTCATGATCATCGGAGACGTCTCTTCGTATAGCTGGGGCGCCCGAAGACCGATCGATAAATTTACAAAATCCGGCGTCATCCGATCCATATAGGCCCGCATAAACATTTCCACATCTGTCTGCAGATCCCAGGTCACCTGTTTGAAAATATCCTGCGTGACGCCGGCCCGCCATTGTGCCTGGCTGACGCCTTGCAGGACAATATCCTTCTTATTTTTAAATTTGCGAAACAGTGTACACTCATTTACGCCGGCCGCTTTCGCAATCTCTTTCGTCGTCGTAGCTACGTAGCCTCTGTCACGGACTAAGATCATGGCTGCATCAATGATCTTTTGACTTGTCTCGTCCAAATTACCACCTCCATGCAAGTGAACACTTTCATATTAGCAGAAAGACTGGACTGCGTCAAGAAAATTTTTCCCTCCGTTCTTCCCATTCCTCTCTTAACAACCCATAATAACAGGCGTCGCATATTCCCTGATTATTCCGGTCCGCACAGCGCAGCGTTCCCTCATATTTCATGCCGCATTTTTTCATGACCCCGCCCGAATGGGGATTCCGCGGATCATGCCGTAATTCAACGCGGTTTACGCCGACGACCTCGAACAAAAAATCCATGACCGCCCGCAGCGCCTCCGATGTGACCCCCTGATGCCACCACGTTCTCCCGATACAGTAGCCGATATGCGCCGCCGAAACCTTTTCCTTCCATTCGACGACAGAGATGCTGCCGATCGGTTCGTCACCAAGTTCTTTTAACACGATCGCCCACTGGTAGAAATCATCCTTTTCATAGGAATCTACCCACTCCCCGATCACGCCCCGGCTGACGTCCGGGCTGGAATGGGTCGGCCATATTAAATACTTAGTGACCTCATCATCCGACGCCCAGTTTTTATACATCGCCGCCGCGTCCTCGCTCACGAATCTTCTGAGGATCAACCGGTCGGTCTCCAGATATGGAGTTCCACTATGTTTCATCACTCAATTCCTCTCCTTCTTTTTTCCTGAACATGGATCGTGAACCATTCGTTCGACGGGCGGCCTGCATCAAGATACAGATACGATCATGATTATACCGACACGAAAATTTCCTTCCCCTGCTGCCCGGTGCGCGCCACCGTTCCCGCCTTCGTATAGGTAACAGGCGTTTTTGCAGTGGCTGTACTGACAGCCCTTGTCCCGACAGCGTTTGTCCCCGCAGCCGTCGTCCTAACAGGTTCCACTCCCACCGTCTCTGTTCCGGCGGGTTTTGTTCCCGTATAAGCCGGATTTCCGTCGCTTTGGCTCAGTCCTTTTCCATCCCCGCTGATCTCCACCACATCGACAACGTTATCCTGATCCTTATTTTTGCTCTCTTCCAGCTGCTCTTTTTGTTGTTCACGCTCTTCCTTGCGCTTCTGGATCGCTTTTTCCGCTTCCAGTTCCGCCTTTTTCCTCGCTTCTTCCGCGTCCTCCTTCATCCCCTGATCGGCCTCGGACTTGTAATCTCCCGACCGCTCCGAAAATTCACTGACATACCCCATCGCCCTCTCCATCGTAGCAATGTCGCCCCTGCGCCTTGCCTCCTTAAAGACCCGCATGGGCGTTTCGGTCATTTTCATATTCGTTCCGGCTCCGACAAGCCCCTCCATTGTTTTTGTATTCATGACGCCACCTCCTCGTATTGCTAAAAAAATTTTGTCAATTATTTTTTCGGCAGAACGAACGGACGCTATGAACTTGATGTATCAAACAGTTCGTTTGATGTCATGTGCGGGCGGGATCCCTCCGCGGCAGTAAAATCGCAACTGTGAAAATTCCGTCTTCCACCTCGATATTCATCGATCCATTGTACTGGTCCACCACATCGCTGACATTTTGCAGGCCGATCCCATGCTCGATCGTATTGCCCTTATGTGTCACTCCGGCTCTCCGCTTTTCCGTGGTATCAAACGACACGCCACGCGACACTGTGGGATCCGTGCTATTTTTGATCTCCAGAAGAAAATATGTTTTCGCCATCCCCGCCTGCATATGGATAAAACGGTCTTCGCCAGACATCCTCTCACAAGCCTCCAGCGCATTATCCAGCAGATTGCCAAATATGACGCACAGGTCAAACTCACTGATGCCGGATGCGCGCGGAATCTGCACATCACACTCCCATCGTATCTTTTCCTTTTTGGCCCATTGTCGTTTCCCGCACAGAAGCGCGTCCACGACTTTACTTCCCGTCAGATCGCCGTCCTCATCCAGACCGGCGCTCTCCAGCCGTTTTAGATAATGTCCGATTTTTTCCCATTCCTTATCCTTACACAGCCCCGACAGCGCGATAATATGATTCTTCATATCATGCCGCAGCCGCTCCGTCCGCTGGTACTGCTCCGCCATCATTTTGTAGACGGCAGCCTGTGCGTGATAATGGAAGCTCCTTCGCTGTTCCTCGACGATTCGTTCCATCCCGAACACATAAAAACCAGCCGCACACATGGATAAAAGAGTCTGGACACAAACCTGCACATGGCTGAAGATCTGATCATAATACAGTCCCATACGGCCGCCTTCACTCCGAATCATGATACCGTTGCTCGCCCCCCATTCGGCCACATCGAGCATAAGGACGAGCACGAGCAGCGGAACCGCCACCGTAATATACCATTTTCGAGACCTTGGAAAATTTCCCCCTGTACCTTCCTCTGTCCCCCCGAAAAAAATAGGCGCCACACGCTTTGACAACCAGTACAGCACACATACCGCCGCCGCGAAACTGAAACAACAGATCAGCGCATTCTCCCACTCACGCAGAAGAGGCTGTGAAACTTTATCTGCCAAATGCCGCCAAAACAGCAGAACACATGATAAACCTGACTCGCAAAAAAGAGTGACCATCGCCCTGACTGCCAACAGCATCGAGGCCGCCAGCACTTTTCTCTCCCTGTCCGCTGGAAACAGCACCAGCACCAGTCCCGCGAAAACGATCTGATTCAGCATACAATACAGGATATACGGCCCCGAAACACTTTGATTCGCCGTTTCGATCAGCAGATAGACGACAAACGATAGAAGGAAAAACAACCATCCATTCTTATGGGAACCTGTGCCTGCTTCTTTTGGGGCGGAACCACCCAGATATCGACCGCAGAACAGAGCAGCCGCAAAAAGATATGCCGCATGGCAAAACGCACCTATTATCATACGATTCCCCCGCTTTCTCGCATGAAGCGGAGGATTTCCTGACAAAACGCCTCATATCTTCGCTTCGCAATGGCGATCCGCTCCCCATTGTCGAGCATCAGTTCCTGCCGGTTATAACTATTGACATATCTCAAGTTGGCCAAAAAGCTCTTATGACACCGGAAAAAGCCTTTTTCCCGCAGCTTTTCCTCCATCTGGCCGATCTGTCCATAATAGGTAAATATCCCGTCCGCCCCGTGTACGTCAAGGATCCTTCCCTTCGCCTCAAAGTAGTAAATACCATGCAAAAACAGCTTCTTCTTTTGCCGTTCCCGGCTGGCAATGATATAATCCTGTGAACGGCTCTCTGATTTGTGCACCGCTTTACGCAGTATATTTCCCAGTTTTTTGTCATCCACCGGTTTCAACAGATAATGGAATGCCTCCACGTCATAGGCCTCAAACACATACTCCCTGCTGGAAGATACAAAAACAAGTATGTTATCACATGCCCGGTCGCGGAACTTCTGCGCCGTTTTCATCCCGTCGAGATCGTCCATGATAATGTCAAGAAAGATTATGTCAAAACTTTCCGGCGCCTGCAATAACTCCCTGCCACTGCAGAACTGGCGGATCGTGCACCTTATGTTCATTTGTTCCAAACTCTCTTTGATCTTCCGCGCCAGGCGGCAGCATTCGACCACTTCATCATCGCAGACCGCGATTGAAAGCATGTTCACCACTTCTCTCTCCGTCCGGTTCCCAACACCACGGGAAATCGTATGTTCATTTACTTGCGGCCTGCTCTCCAGTTTAACCCCCAGGAAAATGCCCGGTCTAAATCTCTATGTCCCTGATAGAACTGAACAATCTTCTCGACACTAAACGTCTCATCGTTTACATTTTCAAAAAGCGCCAGACCGCACATCGTCAATCTTGAATTATAGGAATCCATTTTCACCACGATGTCCTCGGCACCCGGATACTTAATGGTAACGATGGCGTCCGCCTGCTGCCAGTTCGCCACGCCTTCATAAATGAACGTGTAAACCAGGATCCGTTTTATGTCGGCAATATGATTTCCATTGATCCTGAGATTCTCTCCTGCCACCGATGCCCCAGTCCTATCGTCGCCATCCAAGGCGATAAAAGGCTCCGCGTTCAGATTTCCAAACGCATTTCCGAGCGCCTGCACGGTTCCCTTATATCCGTTCTTCAATTCAAACAGACACCCCAGATCGAGGTCGATCGCGCCGGAACCAGATAACAGTGTTTTTAAAAACCCCTGCTTCTGCGGTCTTGCGTTCCAATTCAGATTCACCAGTATCTCACCGAGACCAGAAGATGTTTTTTTCTCCAGACTGATTTTTTTCCCTTTTTCCAAACTAATGCTCATCCGTGTCCTCCTAACGTTTTTCACGATCCGCGCACACGTTTTACACTAAAAAACATGCGCGGATTTTTTTGTTGATACCTACTTTTTATCTGTATTTGATTGTAACACAACTTGAGGGAACGAACAACATTTTTTTCTCAGTCAGGGGTTCGTCCGCTCCACGACATAGGCGGCCAATTCCACATACCAACATATGCGTTCTCTATGACGGGAGAAAACTGTCAGCATCTCAAATGCTAACAAAGAATTGGATAGACTTTGCACCTAGGTTGTGATATACTTATATCGTAGAAGCGACAATTTTGTTCACAATATAGAAAGCAGGTGATCATATGGGCATGAGCGATCAGCAATTTGAAGTTTATAATGCTTTATTAAATTTTGTAGATGAGTTAATAGACAAGGAACAAGATGAAAAAGAAAAAGAGAGACTAAAACTCCGCAAGAAAAACATACTTGCGAATAATAAAGAACTAAGTTAAACCCAAAACAAAAACATGGTGTAAAGCGATGGATAGTTCAACGCTTTACACCATTTGTCCTTTTTCACGCCTGCACATGGAAACAGATTTCTGGATCACCCTCCGCATACAGCCGCCGCATGAATACCCGCGATCGCGCCATCGGAAACCGCAGTAGCCACTTGTCTCACTTTTTTCACACATAGATCCCCTGCCGCAAATACTCCTGGTATTTCCGTCTGCATGGAGCCATCCACCGGAATATATCCATCCTCTAATTTTAGTTCCGTGTACATCTGCGTATTCGGGATGATCCCGGCGTATACAAAAATCCCGCACTCGGTATCCCTTACCCTCTGCTTCTCCCCTGTCTGATTATCTGTAAATTCGAGTTCTTCCACAGATTCTCCACCATATACGGCAGTAAGGCTGGCATGCGGCATGACCTCAATATTATCACGAGTCGAGACTTTATCTTTAAATTCCTGAATACAGGCAAGTTCGTCTTCCACACATACGATCGTGACTTTTGCCGCTATTTCAGCCAGATAGAGCGCTTCCTTTACCGCCCCGTCTGCCCCGCCGATCACATAAACATGTTTTCCTTTATAATCCATCCCATCTTTGGGTGCGTTTAATCTAACGCCCTTCAGATCCTCGCCGGGGATTCCCAGCATACGTCCGGAACCGCCATTTGCCAGAATCAGTGTTTTCGATTCATACGTGTCCTGATCTGTAACGACTTTTTTTATCTCACCCGTCAGTTTTGTTTCACTCACATGTTCATAGCGGATTTCCACACCAGCGCGGAGTGCCTGCTCCTTCATCCTCGCAGCAAATGATCGGCCAGATTCTCCTTCCACGATCGCCGTATAGTGCGTGACGGTAGATACCGTCCCGATCAATCCACCCACCTTGCTTTTTTCCAATAGCAGAACGTTTTTCCCTCTGCTCTTTCCATAGACAGCAGCGCTGATCCCCGCTGGCCCCGCGCCGATAATAATGATGTCGTACATTCCAATATCCTCCTTTTCATTTTACTCTTGTTATATTTTTCCTCTTTTTGAAGAACTTATTCTTTCTTTTTCTCTATGATCTTATCCAACTCCCGGACACAGTAACAATACGCCGGTATAAGAAACAGGTCCGCCAAGATCCAAGCCACGGGACTGGCCAGACACGCCGCTGTAAAACCAAAAACGGGCACGAGACCGAATCCCACAGCGCTCCGCCCCACCATCTCCGCCACTCCCGCAAAGATCGCCAACTTGCCAAAACCGAGTCCCTGAATGGAAAAACGGATGATATTTACTAATGCCAGCGGGATAAGGAACAAGCTGTTCCAAAAAAGGAACTCTGACACATTTCGTATGATCTCCACCTCCGCGGCATCCACAAATAAAAGCGCAAGCTTGTCGCCAAAACCGATGAGAAAAACTGCGGCCAGCACACAGTAAGCCGCGGCCAGATAACTACAATGTACCATCCCCTTTGTGACACGATCCAGACGGCAGGCGCCTACGTTCTGCCCCGCATAAGTCGCCATCGTAGCGCCAAAAGCATCATAGGGACAGTAGAAGAACATCGCGATCTTACCGCCGGCCGTCATGGATGCTACCGCTGTAGAACCAAGCCCGTTCACGGCCGTCTGCAAAATAACGCTTCCGATCGCCGTAATAGAATACTGCAGCCCCATGGGAATCCCCATACTGCACAGCCGCCCGACACAGTTCCCCCGCAGCTTCCACTCCCCTTTTCGGATCCGCAGAATGGGATATTTCTTTTTCATGTAAAGCAGGCAAAGCCCTCCTGAAATCGCCTGGGAGAGTACCGTGGCTCCTGCTGCCCCCGCTACTCCCATCTGAAATACTACGATCGCCAGCATATCCAGTCCAATGTTTAACACCGAGGAAATGACCAAAAAGATCAACGGGCTTTTGGAATCTCCCAGGGACCGGATGATGCCCGACAGGAGATTGTAAAGATAAGTCGCCGGAATGCCTAAAAAGATAATGAAAATATACTGATAGGCCCTGTCAGAAATATCGGACGGCGTATCCATCCACATCAGTATATGGCGGCAGAGCAGGCAGACCGACAGCGTCATGACAGCGGCAAAGATGATGGAAAGCCAGACGCTATTTGCCACAAAACGCCGCAGCATTTTTTCATCCTTTGCCCCGAATCGCTGGGCAACCGGGATAGCAAAGCCATTACAGACTCCCATGCAAAAACCGATGATCATAAAATTGATCGAACCGGTAGCGCCCACGGCGGCCAGCGACTTCGCGCCCAGAAACTTTCCCACGATGATCATATCCATTAAGCTGTAAAACTGCTGAAACAGCATACCGAAAAACAATGGTATGGCAAAGCCCAGAATCAAGCGGATCGGTGAACCCACGGTCATATCCTTCATTCTGCGGTTTTCCAATGTAGATTCCTCCTTATCTTGTCAAATTATTTCCACACAAAAATCCGAAAAGGAAAAGGCTATCCCCTACTGCAAATAGAGAATAACCCTTGATCCGTTTCCGATTGCGTTCCTTATAACATCACTCGTTATAATTCACGATCTCATCCAAAAGCTTCGGCAGCATCTCATCCATATGCTCGTCGTCAAACTGACAT
This sequence comes from uncultured Eubacterium sp., assembly GCA_910584065.1. GTDB lineage: Bacteria > Bacillota > Clostridia > Lachnospirales > Lachnospiraceae > Eubacterium_F. The sequence goes on along the minus strand of CAJTZN010000001.1, from coordinate 120,963 downwards.
GTCCCGACCGCCTTATGGCCGCCGCCTCCATATTTTAACATCAGCTTTCCGACATTGACGTTTGACGTTTTATTTAAAATGCTGTAACCAACTGCCGCCGAACAGCCTTTTCCACCTTTTCCATTGACGATCCACACCGAGATATTCTGCTCGGGATACATGCTGTAGATCATAAAACGGTTGCCGGAATAGATCGGATCGACGCCTCTCAGATCGGAAATGATCACATTTTTTTCCACTCTCGTATGCGCCTGCACCATTTCCTTAAACTTCTCTGCCTGCTCGAAATACACTTCAATGCGCTCCTTTACATCCGGTAGCGCAAGGATCTCATCCGTCGTCATCGTGCGGCACGCATCAATCAATTCTTCCATCAATTTATAATTCGGGATACGGAAATCCCGCCATCTGCCGAGTCCGGTACGCGGGTCCATGATGAAGCCGACTAATACCCAGCCAGTCGGGTTCTGGATCTCATCCAGCGTAAGATTGGCAGAATCCACCTTGTCAACCGCTTCCATCATATCGTCGAACTGCGGAAATTTTTCCCGCCCGCCATAGTACTCATAGATAATACGGGCACAGGACGGCGTGATCCGGCTCTCTCCTTTATATTTTCCTTCTAACTGATTTCTCTCATGCTCGCTGGAATGGTGGTCAAACCACAATCCGCAGCCTTCCACGAACGGCACATTTGCCAGGCAGTCGTTTTCTGTCACCTCTACAAGTCCGTCCTGTAAGTCTTTTGGATGAGCGAACTTCCAACTGTCAATGATGCCTGCTTCTTTCAATAAGGCGGCACACGCCAATCCATCAAAATCCGATCTAGTCACTAATCTCATCTGGTATCCCCTTTCCACATTATAAAAGTTGAAATCCACCCTGTCCGGGTCGTCGTAAATCTTAGTGTTATTATACATGATTTTCCACGCCGGCGCAATCATTTTTTTCCGAGTTCTTCCTGAAATCTCTGCCTGAAACGAGTTCGAAACCGAAATCTGGATTTTACAGAAAATTGCTTGATATTATTCTCCATAGTGTATATAATAGATATAATAAAAACATGGAGGGGATTGGAAATGGCTGTTCCAACTAATATCAAAACACTTCTCACTGGAAATGCTGTAGAATGGGCGAGAATTGAATTTAAGGAAACATGGGATGCGGAGGCTTCTCTGAAAACAATCTGCGCTTTTGCAAATGATATTGACAATTGGGGCGGCGGATATATTGTCATCGGCGTAAAAGAAAAAGACGGACGCCCAGATTCCCTGCCCGGTGTTCATCCCGAAAAAATCGACCACTACCTGAAAGATATGCTGAACAAATGCAAACGCATTCAGCCAGAATATCTTCCTATCGTGGAAGTAGCAGATTTTATGGAAAAAAAATTCATTATCATATGGGCTCCGGGTGGATATCTGCGCCCGTATTCCTCTCCAAAGTCCATGGCTAAAGGCGAGAAAGAACGAGTCTATTATATCCGTAAAATGGCCAGTACCATAACCCCTTCCGAAGAGGAAAAACGTGATCTTTACAGTCTTGCAAACAAAGTTCCTTTTGATGACAGGATCAACCATGAAGCGAGCCTGACCGATTTGAATCTCACTTTGATCCAGGCTTATTTGAAAGAAGTAAACAGCTCTTTATACGAAGATTCAAAGAATATGGAATTTATCGAACTGTGCCGTAATATGAATATTGTAAATTCTTTACCGGAATACACCAAACCGAAAAACGTTGGATTGATGTTCTTTAGCTTGGATCCACAGCGCTTCTTTCCATATGCCCAGATTGATGTTGTGCAGTTTCCAGATGACCTGGGCGGTGATAAGATCATTGAAAAATCTTTTAAAGGCCCGCTTCAGCAACAGCTTCGTGAGGCATTATTATATATTCACAATACCGTTATCACGGAACAGATCATCAAACATCCCGACCGCGCGGAAGCCGACCGTTTTTTCAACTACCCGTATGCCGCGATTGAAGAAAGTCTGTGCAACGCCGTATACCACAAGGGCTATGATGTACGCGAACCGATTGAAGTTCGTGTTTTACCAAATCGGATTGAAATTGTCAGCCATCCTGGAGCAGATCGTTCCATCACAGAGGAAGGATTACGGACTTACCGTGTATTTAACAGACGTTACCGAAACCGGCGCATCGGTGAATTTCTAAAAGAAATGCATCTGACAGAAGGACGCAATACCGGTTTCCGCAAGATTTTAAATGCGTTGGAACAAAACGGCTCACCCAAACCTATATTTGAAACGGATCCCGAACGGCTGTCATTCTGTACCACGCTTCGGATCCACCCATATTATATTCGTCAGTATGAATACAGAAATGACACTGTAAATGACACTGTAAATGACATTGTAAATGACACTGTAAATGACACTGTAAATAAATATCCCATACTCACTAAAACAGAACAATCCGTTTTATCCTATATCATGAATCATAAACAGGCAACGATTGATGAGATCACGTCTGTTGTGGATAAAAGCAAAAGTTCCGTAAACCGGACAATTAAAAGCCTAAAATCAAAAGGACTTCTAGTCAGGACAGGATCTGCGAAAACCGGCTTTTGGAATGTTAAAAAATGAACATCTATCACCCAAACAGATCCAAAATCGACATCTGATCGGTCTCCGGCAGATTTCCGAGAAGACCCATCTCCGCCATTTTCTCTACGACCGTACCCGGCACCTTGCAGCGCTCTTTGAAATTCTCCCGGGACGAAAACGGACCAGCCTTCACGGCTTCCACGACGCCGTCCGCCGCCTTTCCGCCCATGCCTTCGATCGAACTGAGCGGCGGCATCAGTTTTCCGTCTATGATCTGAAAATGATCCGCCTTGGCGCGGAAAATATCGATCGGCAGAAATGAAAACCCTCTCGCATACATTTCCTGCACGATCTTCATGTCGTTATAACTATCCTGCTCCTTTTTTGAAAGTTCATTCGAGCGCCGTTTGTAATCGCGCATCGTCTCTTCCAGTTTTTCCTTCCCCTGGCACATCAGCTCATAATCAAACGCCTTGGCACGGATGCTGAAAAAGGCCGCATAGTAAGCGAGCGGATAGAACACCTTAAAATACGCGATGCGAAACGCCATCATCACATACGCCACCGCATGTGCTTTCGGGAACATATACTTGATCCGCTTACACGACTCGATGTACCAGTCCTCCACGCCGGCTTCCTTCATCGCCTGCTCCATATCCGGCGTCAGCCCTTTTCCCTTGCGGACGCTCTCCATGATCTTAAACGCAAGCCCGTTTTCCACGCCCGTATGTATCAGATACGTCATAATATCATCCCTCGTACAGATCGCCGTGGACAGCGTACAATTTCCCTCCTTGATAAAGTACTGGGCATTGTTCAACCACACGTCGGTTCCGTGGGAAAGGCCGGAAATCCGCACGAGGTCCGAAAAGTTTTTCGGCTTCGTATCCCGCAGCATCTGCATGACAAATTCCGTACCGAATTCGGGCACTCCCAGGCTGCCGAGGTCACACCCCATCAGCTCATCCGGCGTGACGTGGAGCGCCGTCGTATCGCGGAACAAAGACAGCACCTCTGGATTATCAAGCGACACCGTTTTGGCGTCTATGCCGGTCAGATCCTCGAGCATTCGGATCATCGTGGGATCATCGTGCCCGAGTATATCAAGTTTGAGCAGGTTATGGTCGATCGAGTGGTAATCGAAATGTGTCGTCACGATCGTCGTATCCTGATCGTTTGCCGGATGCTGCACGGGCGTAAACGTATAGATCTCCCAGCCAAACGGAAGCACGATGATCCCGCCCGGATGCTGTCCGGTCGAGCGGCGGATGCCGACACAGCCATCCAAGATGCGGTCGATCTCCTCCACACGTTTATGCTCCCCGCGCTCTTCAAAATAATTTTTCACATAGCCATAAGCCGTTTTATCGGCGAGCGTCGCGATCGTCCCGGCACGGAACGTCTGCCCCGCCCCAAAAATAACCTCGGTATACGCATGCGCCTTACTCTGGTACTCCCCGGAAAAATTGAGGTCAATGTCCGGCTCTTTGTCCCCGTAAAACCCTAAAAACGTTTCAAACGGAATATCGTGCCCGTCCTGGATCAGCGGTTTCCCGCATTCCGGGCAGTCCTTCGGCGGCATATCGCAGCCCGAACTCCCCGCAAACGCCTTCACTTCTTCCGATTCGAAATCGACGTAGTGGCAGTGTTCACAATAATAATGAGCCGGCAGCGGATTGACTTCGGTAATACCTGACATCGTCGCGACAAAAGAAGAACCGACCGATCCGCGCGAACCCACGAGATAGCCGTCCTCGTTCGACTTCCACACGAGTTTTTGGGCGATAATGTACATCACGGCAAACCCGTTTTTGATGATCGAATCCAGTTCATGGTCCAGCCGCCCCTTTACCTGAGGCGGCAGCGGGTCGCCGTACATACTGACCGCCTTCTTATAACAGATATCCCGCAGCGTCTCATCGGAATGGGGAATGACGGGCGGACACTTGTCTGGATAGACCGGCGACATTTTTTCGATCCGGTCGGCGATCAAATTTGTATTTGTCACGACAACTTCATACGCCTTTTTCTCGCCGAGATACGAAAACTCCTGCAGCATTTCCTCCGTCGTCCGCAGATAAAGCGGCGGCTGATCATCCGCATCCTTCATCTTCTTGCCCGCAAAAATGATCTTCCGGTAAATGTCATCCTCCGGATCGAGAAAATGCACGTCGCACGTCGCCGCCACCGGCTTTCCATAGCGCTCTCCGAGCTCCACGATACGACGGTTCATCTGTTTTAGATCCTCTTCGCTCTGGATCTTTTCTATTTTTTCACTCTCGATCATAAAATGATTGTTACCGAGCGGCTGGATCTCCAGGTAATCATAAAATTCCACGAGTTCCCGGATCCTCTCTTCCGGCGCGTCATCTAACAGCGCCCGGTACAATTCACCTGCCTCACAGGCCGACCCGATGATCAGTCCATCGCGGTACTTCTGGAACATGCTTTTCGGGATGCGCGGCCGGCGGTAAAAATAGTCCAGGTGTCCCATCGAAACGAGACGGTACAGATTGACGCGCCCCGTCTCATTGGCGGCAAAAATGATCGCGTGGTACGACGGCTTTTTCTTCACGATATCAGCCGACCCCGTCGTGAGTTCCGACAGCTTCGTCAGATCGCGGACACCCCGTGCGGCAAACATCTCGACAAACCTCACGAAGATCTCCGCCGTCGCACCGGCGTCATCGACCGCCCGGTGGTGGTTTTCCAGAGAAATCTTTAACTTCTTCGCGATCGTATCGAGCTTAAATTTCGCCAGTTCCGGAAATAATACCCTCGCAAGCCCTACGGTATCCACGACGGTAAAATCCGTTTCCACGCCCTGTTCCCGCGCTTTTGTCTTTAAAAATCCGTGGTCGAATCCGGCATTGTGCGCCACGAGGACACTCCCGCCGATAAACGAGAGAAACTGCGGAAGTACTTGCTCGATCGGCGGCGCGTCCGCCACCATCCCATCGGTGATCGTCGTCAGCTCGGTAATCCGCTCCGGGATATGGATGCCCGGGTTGACAAACGTGCTGAACCGATCCGTGATGCTGCCGCCGCTGACCCGCACGGCGCCGATCTCGATGATCCGGTCGTTGACCGGCGAAAATCCCGTCGTCTCAAGATCGAACACGACAAAATCATCCGTCAGCTGCTGGCCCTTTTCATTCTCTACCGCCAGGTCGTTCAAATCATCCACCAGATACGCCTCACAGCCGTAAAGGATCTTAAAGTCATCGTCCTCGGAAAGTTTCAGTCCTTCAAGCGCGTGGTTGGCATCTGGAAAGGCCTGCACGACGCCGTGATCCGTAATCGCCACCGCGCGGTGTCCCCACGCATGCGCCCGGTTTACCAGCTGTTTGACATTCGTAATGCCGTCCATGTCACTCATCTGCGTATGGGCGTGCAGTTCCACCCTCTTTACCGGGGCGTGATCGCTCCGTCCCACTCGGAAATCCTTGATCTCCTTTATGCCCGCAATGCCGCTGATGCGGATATCCCTGTCATAGCTATCGTAAACAGCCGCCCCTTTGACGCGCACAAAATTTCCTTTTTTTATAAATTCAAAAAAGTTCGTATCGGTAATCTGCTCATTTTTTATAAATAATTTGCACTCGATCGTATCGGTATAATCGGTAACAGCAAAACGGACGATCTGCTTCTCCCCCTTGATCTCCCGGCTCTCCACGCTGCGGATCTGCCCGTCGACCACGACCTCTCCCAGATCCCCCTGAATCTCCTTGATCGGAATGAGCGTTCCCTCGCAGTTCCTCCCGTAAAATACGCTGGGATCGCTCGCCGGGCGGCGGAAATTATTTCTGGAACGCTTTGTCCTCTGACGTCCAGCCGTTTTTTTCGCACCGCCTGTACTCTCTTTGGAACCTGATTCTCCTGAAACCGTTCCCGTTTTTCCTGTATCTCCAGCGGTTCCGTTATTCCCAGTATATCCTGCTGCATTCCCGGCACCTCCGGCAGCACCGGTACTTCCGGCGTTCCCAGTATCTCCGACATACCCGGCATCCCCGTTGTTCCCGGCATTCCCTGCATCCCTGATATACCCAGAATTTCCAGCACCCTTGGTGTTCCCAGCACCTCCGACATACCCAGCATACTCGGCACTCCCGGCACCTCCGGCGTTGCCTGCCATTTCCGAACTACCAACACTTCCGGCATTTCCACCCACTCCCGCCGACGCTCCATCTCCACCTCCGGCCAGAACTCCCCGCCCCGCCCGGATTCCATATATTTCCGGCTTGGTCTCCCGTTTCCTCTCATACTCCTGAAACCGGAACTCTACAGCCACTTCCCGGCCGAACCGCTGCAAAAAAGCAGAACGGAAAAACTCCTCGATGCCCCCGCACCGCTTTCTCGTTAAAAAAGAATCCCGGCATGTAACAACCAGCGTTTCGCCCTCTGCCTCAAACGGTTCCACACAAAATTCCAGCCCGTCTACCGGATCCATATCCCGGATCTCCTCTTTCAGATCCTCCTCAACCCGGTTCAAAAGTTCCGAAAGAGGCGTGTGCTCCAGCTCCGGATAAGAAAACCGCAGCTGCGGGTAAAAGCCCAGCCGCTTAAATACCTGCTTATACAACTCCTGTTCCATCAGGCCGATTTTCTTATATGACAAGAGCTGGTGTTTTTTACAGTAAATAAACACCAGCTTTTTCGATCTCGATGCCTGGATCCGGTCCACCATGACATCCTCATATTCACGTTTTATATTGTCATTGCAGTTTAATTTGGAAAACGCGCGAAAAAAATGTTCCATCCTGACTCATCCTTCCCAGTGGAGAAGTTCCTGCCGAAGCGCCTCGAGAAGTTCATCCTCCGGCACTTTTCGGATCACCTCTCCCTTTCGGATCAAAAGGCCCTCTCCGATCCCCCCGGCAATGCCGAGATCGGCTTCCCTCGCCTCGCCCGGGCCATTGACCACACAACCCATAACGGCAACTTTTATATCCAGGTCAAAATCCTGCACCATTTCTTCTACTCTTGTCGCAAGACCGATGAGGTCGATCTGCGTCCGCCCGCACGTCGGACAGGACACGACACTGATGCCGCCTTTTTTCAGTCCCAGCGATTTTAAGATCAGGTTCGCCGCCCTTACCTCTTCCACCGGATCCCCGGTGAGGGAAACGCGGATCGTATCGCCGATCCCCTGGTACAGTATATTTCCGATACCGACTGCCGATTTGATGCTCCCCGCCATGACAGTTCCCGACTCCGTAATGCCGACATGCAGCGGATAGTCGGTTTTTGCCGCGATCAACTCATGCGCCCGGATCCCCTGCAGCACATCCGATGACTTGATACTGATGACCAGGTTCTCATATCCCATTTCCTCGATGATGTGTACCTGATCCAGTGCACTCTCCACGAGCGCTTCAGGCGTCACGCCGCCATATTTTTCAAGAAGATGCTTTTCCAGGGAACCGCTGTTTACCCCGACGCGGATCGGAATGTCCCGCTCCCGGCACTTGTCCACAACAGCCTGTATCCGCTCCCTGCTCCCGATGTTGCCCGGATTGATGCGGATCTTATCGGCTCCGTGCTTGACGGCCGCGATTGCAAGGCGGTAGTCAAAATGGATATCCGCCACGACCGGAACCGACACCTGGTGTTTGATCTGCGCGATCGCCTCCGCCGCTTCCATCGTCGGAACCGCCACCCGGACAATATCACATCCTGCCTGCTCGAGGCGATGGATCTGCGCCGCCGTCGCACCGGCGTCCTCCGTCTTTGTATTCGTCATCGACTGCACAGCCACCGGATTCCCGCCGCCGATCGCAACATCCCCGATAGAAATTTCCCTCGTTCTCATAGGATTCTCCTCGTTTCATCACTTACATTCCCAACATCATATGATTTATGGAATCAATTTTAAAATATCATTTGCCAGTATAACGACCATCAGCCCCATCAACAGCACAAATCCGCCGAGATTGACATAGTTCTCAAACTTTTCGGGCAACGGTTTCCTGCGGATCGCCTCAATGATCAAAAACAGCAGCCGGCCGCCGTCGAGCGCCGGGATCGGCAATAAGTTCATAACACCGAGATTGGCGGTGATCAGTATGCTGAAATTGATGATATTCAGCCATACAAATTCGATACCGCCCGGACGGCTCTGGTCCACGACGTCACCGACCGCCTGTATGATCCCGACCGGCCCCGCCACTTCTTTGGCGCTGACTTTGCCAGAAATGATCTTGCCCAGGCTTTCCACCGTCGTCCAGATCCAGAACTTCACTTCATAGGCGGAGTACTTGACCGTATCCCACACGCCAACCTTCGTCCTTCCGCTGCCATAGGCAAAACCGAGGCGGTATACTTCATTCCCGTCATCGTTTGTCACAAGCCGCGGCGTAACCATCGCCTTCACTTCTTCCCCGTTCCGGTCTGCCGTCAATTCCACCGGCGCATCCGAGAGCGGATGAAATTGCAGATACGAAGTCAGTTCCCTGTTTAACACAATATGCCTGCCATTGATCCCCGTGATGATGTCGCCGTCCTGAAACCCGCTTTCCGCCAGCGGCATACCGGCTTCCACGCTCGTGATCTCTGCCTTGTCGTAGCCGACCGCCCCAATGATGCAGAGTGCGAGCACAAAGGCCAGGATAAAGTTAAAGATCGGTCCAGCCGCGATCACAGACATTCTGGCAAATACGCCTTTATTTCCAAACGCCCGCTCATCCTCCGAACTCTCCATCTCGCCGAGCATCATACACGAGCCGCCAAACGGCAGGATCTTCCAGGAATAATACGTATGATCATCATATTCCGGATGCTCCTCGAAATATTTACTCGACCCGAACAGCTTCACGCGGAATCCCGCGGACGTTTTCGCGAATGTAATGATCCGCGGCCCCATACCAAGAGAAAATTCAATCACCCCAACTTTATTTGCCTTGGCGAGCAGAAAATGTCCCAGCTCGTGAAACAAAATAATGGCGCTGAATATGACAACCGCAATTAAAATATTTGAAAAACTCATTTCCATCCTCCATTTACTTTTTATTTCTTAATTCTCATACCTGCCCCTTACATAACATTATCCGAACGCTTCCAATCTCAGGCAGGTCTCGCGCTCTGTTTCAAGTATATCATCCAACGATGGATTTTTTATGAACACATGATGATCCATCGCATATTCGATCATAGAATAAATCGTTGTAAAACCGATTTCCCGTTTTAAAAATTTTGCCACCGCAAACTCATTGGCCGCGTTCATCACCGTCGTCATGCTGCCGCCCGTCTCAAACGCCCGTCTCGCCAGGTCGATCCCGCGGAGCACATCGGTATTCGGCTTCTCAAAATGGATCGACGCCAGCTTCTCAAAATCGAGCCGCTCACCGGACAGCTCCGGCCGGGCCGGATACATGAGTGCGTACTGGATCGGAAGCCTCATATCGGGGACGCCCATCTGCGCCAGTACCGAGCCGTCTCGGAATCCAACCATCGAGTGGATCACACTGTCGGGCTGCACGAGTACGTGAACCTGATCCAGTCCCACATGAAAGAGCCAGCACGCCTCGATGATCTCCAATCCTTTATTTATCATGGTAGCGGAATCAATTGTTATTTTATGGCCCATCTGCCAGTTCGGATGGGCGAGCGCCTGCTCGAGCGTGACCCGTTCAAGTTCCTCTGCCGTAAAATGGCGGAACGGCCCGCCGGACGCCGTGAGATAGATCTGTTCGATCTCCTCTCCGGAAGAACTGCTCTGCAGGCATTGAAAAATGGCGGAGTGCTCGCTGTCCACAGGCAGGAGCGACACGCCGTACTGTTCTGCCATCGGTATTATCATATGCCCCGCCGTCACAAGGGTTTCCTTATTTGCCAGCGCAATATCTTTTTTATGCCGGATCGCCTCCATAACCGGCCGCAGTCCGATCATCCCGACCATCGCCGCCACGACTGTATGCACGTCGGACATCGTGGCACACGCGATAAACCCGTCCATGCCGTACAATATTTCCGGCAGGACAAATGGCTGTTCCCCCCGTCGCTCGTTCAGGTACAGCCGCAGCTTCTCCGCCCCCTCCTCACTTTTTACACTCACTCTCCGGGGCCCATATTTTAAAATCTGTTCCACAAACAGATCAATATTATCTCCCGCCGTCATCGACAGGATCTGAAGTTCTGTCTGATGTTCATCCACGACTTCCAGCGTCTGGGTTCCGATGGAACCCGTCGAACCGAGCACACATAAATTCCGTTTCATCCGCTTCCTCCACTCCGTATGCTTCCTCTACCCAATGAACCAATACAACAAATAATATACAAGCGGCGCCACAAATAATATACTGTCGATCCGGTCCAGCACACCGCCGTGCCCCGGGATCAGATCGCCATAATCCTTAATTTTAAAATTCCGTTTTACTGCCGAAGCCGCCAGATCCCCGATCTGGGACACGCCCGAACAGACCATGCCGATCACCGGAAATGCCAGATGTACGTTCCAGTCAAACATCCGCGACGCTCCCTCTGGCAAAAAGAAGGAATAGATCCCGGCCAAAAGAACCGCTCCGGCCACGCCGCCGATACAGCCCTCCACCGTTTTATTCGGACTCAGTTCTGAAAAATGGCGTTTTCCCCATAACCTTCCGACGAGATAGGCAAACGTATCCGATCCGGACGCGCCGATCAGTATGAGCCACACAAACCAGTTACCGTACTCCAGACAACGAACCTGATAGAGATAGGATCCGAGAACGCCGACATAGACAACCGCTAACAGACACAAAGAAATTTGCTCGATCACATAGTTCGGATAGGCGAACACATAGGCAGCCAGCATCAGGACAACGACCGCAGCGATCCAGCCTTCCACCATATCGCTGCGCCCGAAAAATAACAGCAGATAAAAACCAATGACCGAGACATAACTAATATATCCCGGTACACTTTTTTCCATATGGCCAGCCCGCAGCAGTTCGTATGTTCCGACGAGCGTCGCGATCACACATAAACCCAGTAATAAATAACCGCCCGCCGCGAAAATAACCGCCATCGCGGCAAGCAAAACCACGGCACTTATCAAGCGTTTGGCAAACATAAAAAACTCCTTTCAGACTCCGCCAAATCTTCTGTCCCGGCCGTTATAATAAGCAATCGCCTTCTCTAACTCTTTCTTATTAAAATCCGGCCACAATACATCGGTAAAATAAAATTCTGTGTAGGCAAGCTGCCACAAGAGAAAGTTCGACAGCCTCTCCTCGCCGCTCGTGCGGATCAAAAGATCCGGATCCGGAATGCCTCTCGTATCCAGATATCCCTGAAACATCTGCTCTGAAATATCATCTACGGATTTCACGCCGGCCGCTATATCCGCCGCCATGCTCCGCATCGCGCGGATCATTTCATCGCGGCTTCCATAGTTTAGCGCCACCTGAAAATGCAGGCCGGTATTGTTCCCCGACACTTCTTCCAGTTCCCGGATACTCGCCTTTAAATCCTCATCCAAAGGCGTAAGGTCTCCCAACACCCTGACGCACATATTATTCTTCGTGCTTCTTTTAATACAGTCTTTCAAATACTGCCGTAACAGCTTCATCAGGGCATCGACTTCATCCTGAGGGCGCTTCCAGTTTTCCGTAGAAAACGCGTACACCGTCAGATAGCGGATGCCGAGATTCCATGCATCCTCGCAAATCTGCTCCACCGCCCTGCTCCCAGCCGCATGGCCGGCCTTTCTCGGTAAAAAGCGCTTTTTTGCCCATCTTCCATTACCGTCGAGAATGATCGCCACATGCGCCGGAACCTGAACTTCCTTTTCACTCATTGTATTCTCCATTTATCAAACGGTCATCACTTCACTTGATTTCGCTTCCATCGCGTCATCAATTTTTGAAATGTATTTATCCGTCAGTTTTTGAATCCGGTCTTCCAGCTGTTTCTGCTCGTCTTCCGAAATTTCGTTTGCCTTATTCTGCTTTTTGATCGTGTCGTTGGCATCCCGCCGGATGTTACGGACAGCTACTTTCGCATTCTCCGCCTTTTTCTTTACATCCTTCACGAGTTCCTTTCTGCGGTCCTCGGTCAGTTCCGGAAATACGAGACGGATCGCTTTTCCGTCGTTCGCCGGCGTCAGCCCCAGATCAGAAGAGAGGATCACTTTTTCAATTTCCTTGATCAGGCTCGCCTCCCACGGCTGGATCAGTATCATCCTCGCCTCCGGCACGGAAATATTTGCCACCGACTGCAGCGGGGAAGGCGTCCCGTAATAGTCTACCTGAATCTTATCCAGAATATGGGGATTCGCGCGTCCCGCACGTATGGACACATACTCCTCCTGCAGATTGGACAACGTTTTCTCCATTTTATCTTCATAAACTTTTATGTCAAAATCCATACTAACCTCCATTCCGAAGCGCGGCAAAAACTTAAACATACACAGCAGCGCTTCGACGCAATCCTCTCGTCAATCTGCCGTCACCACGGTTCCCGTACAGTTCCCGTTCACACAATTGACGATACTGTTCTCTTCATTCAGTCCGAACACACACATCGGCATTTTGTTCTCATAACAGATGACCGCCGCCGTCATATCCACAACGCCCAGTTTCTCCTCTATGATCTTTGATACCGGGATGGTGTCGTACTTTTTGGCGTCCGCATGATCTTTCGGATCCGCGTCGTAAACGCCATCGACCGCTCTCGCCGCCAGGATCGCGTCCGCCTGAATCTCCACGGCCCGGAGCGCCGTGGCCGTGTCCGTTGAAAAGTACGGATGTCCCGTTCCCCCGGCAAGAAATACGACCATATTTTTAGACAGATATTTCTCCACCCGGTCGCGGCTGAACAGCTTCGTAAACGATCCGCACGCAAACGGCGTGAGCACCTGCGTCATCATCCCCACATGCCGGCAGATCTCCGACATGTAAATACAGTTCATTACCGTGGCAAGCATGCCGATCTGGTCGGCCTGGTTCCTCTGGATCGTCTCGCTCGACCTTCCGCGCCAGAAATTGCCGCCGCCGATCACGACCGCCACCTGACAGCCATCCGTCACGATCGTCCGGATCTGCTCCGCCACAGCGATACATGTTTTTTCGTCAAACCCACTGCCTTTCTGTCCGGACAGCGCCTCTCCGCTCAGTTTGAGCAGCACTCTTTTATATTTCATATTTCACCTCATGCGCGCACGCCTTTTCATTTATGCAAAGAAAGAATCCAGATCCACATCCGCGTACTGCAGCGAGCACATACCGTCTACGACTGCGCCGCTGTTGATCTGAATGGATTTTCCAATGATGCTTCCCTGTACTACTGCTGTGGAATCCAGTATGATCGGACCGTTTACATCGATATCGCCTTTCACTGCACCTGCCACAACAACTGACGCACCGCTGATATTACCGACTACGATCGTTCCCACATCGACCTTCACACTTCCCTTGCTCACAAGGTTTCCAGTCATTCTCGGCGTGTTCACATAAATCTCGGAAGCCGTACTGTTTCCAGCAACACGGCCGGTAACAGTCAGTTTGCCCTGGCACTCGACATCCCCTTCGATCACACCTTTTACGATCAGGGATGTATCCGATTTGATCCCGCCGCTGATCGTCGTTCCTTTCGTTATGACTGTCGTCTCTTCGCTGTTATACATCTCCGCATCGCTGCTCTTTTCTTCCATGTCAGGCATTGCATTTGTCAAATTCTCATCCATCTTCTCAAAAACCTCCTGTTCTACTTCATTCACCTTCTGCTCTTCCAACATCTCTAATGGGTCTGTCTCCTCCTCGACTACCGGCTCTGCAAAACCGCCGTCAGAAACATCCTCCTGAAGTTCTTCCTCTGCCGCATCCACGTCTGATGGCTCATCAGCAGGAATCTCGTCTTCAGACGGTACATCGAGCAACAGCCCTTCATCCTTCAGAAGCGAGTCCATCTCTTCCTGAACTTCCTGTTCCAGCGTCTCGCTCTTCTCTATATCAGTATCAACAACGGACTCTTCCAAAGATTCACCCAGTTCGTTTACCGACTGAACGATATCTTCTTTTAGTTCTTTAAAAAAACTCATACTGCTTCCTCCTAAACATAACCAGATCCCGGTAACGGGATGTTTTTATAGCAACCCTGTTCATGAATGCTGTACAGGTGTTGTATTCTCATCAATCGGGAGCAATTCATACCCCCCTGCCTGCAGATCATCGATCAGTTTGTTCAGCGCTTTTGCCGTCATCTTCTGATCCGCGGAATCATATAAGAGAACGATGGATGTATCGTACATCGCCACGCCCTCCATCACTGAGCGGACGACTTCCGTCTTCGAGGCATCTTCCTTCGTTCCATTTGCCGCCACGACGTTCCAGTCAATATACGTCACGCCCTGCTGCTCCAAAAAAGCGCGGCACTCCTCGATCGAAAGCTGTCCGGTACCCGTACTTCCTCCAGGAAAACGGTAATAAGCAGAACGCACTCCCGTCACATCAAATAGCAGCTGCGAAATTTTCTGAAAATCTTTTTGAAAATTTCGGGAAGATTTATAGATCTCATCGTGAATATGGGAATAGGAATGCATGCCTATAGTATGCCCTTCTTTCACTATCCTTTTATACATCTTTTGGGAATACTCGTCTTCTCTGCCGATGACAAAAAAAGTCGCCTTCACATTTCTCTTTTTCAGGACATCCAATACTTCTTTCGTCTGCTCACTCGGCCCGTCGTTAAATGTCAGATATACCTTTTTCGGCTGTTCCTCTTCTACGGCTGCCGGCGAAATGACCTTCTCTTTCTCCTCTGCCTTCACAACATCCGGCACTTCTGTATTATAGTGCGTCTTTTCTCCCCTTCTGGCGACCAGCGTCTCCATCTGACGCTCCAGACGGTTCATGCGGAAAAGAAGAAAAACCGACAACACGATCGGAACTATGATCAGGAGCAGAAACATCGTCACAATGATCGTCTTAATCCTTTTTCTCCTTCTTTTCCTAAAATCCATATTATCCCTGGCACCTTCTGTCAATGAACTGTCCTCCTTCAAAACTTACACAGCGCTATCTCTGAAAACGCTGTCCAAATTTTCTGCTTTTTTCTCCCGCTTATTCTCATACAGGCAGTTATCGCTCTTTACGATCGCCGCATCCAGCGCGATCGCGTGATCCGGCGGAACGATATAATAACCGTAGCTTGCCCTGACAAGATATGGGAGCTCACTCTCCTCGTTAAACTTCTCCATATGAGACTGAAACCGGTCTAAAAATGCCTGCGCCGTCTCCTCATCATAGCCGGTCCCCACAACGGTAAACTCATCACCGCCCGTTCTGGCACAGGCATCGCCCTCTCTCGCCGCGTATTCCATGGCCCTCGCGATCTCCTGCAGCGCCACATCGCCCTGCGCATGTCCAAATGTATCATTTACGATCTTCAGATTGTCCATATCAATAGAAATAATGACTACAGTCTGACCGTCCTTGGCACTCCGTTCATAGAGGTCGCGGGAACTGTACTCAAATCCCCTGCGGTTCAAAAGACCGGTCAGGGCGTCGTGTACGTAGAGGTTGTTCAGTTCCGCCAGCAGCACTTTGTTCTTCTGCCTCAGCCGAAGGTTCTCCAACGCATTTCCCAGGATGGCAAGCCATGTGTGAAACGTCTTTTCACAGCTATGTACCCCTTTGTAATTGATGGCAAAATAGCCAAAGGTGCGGTCGAGATTGTGCAAAGGGAAGAAATAGTAAACCATCGGTTCCCTCTCCGCCGCCTCTTTCGGAATAAGGTCAACGGCGTCAAACGGCTCCGTCTGCACGATCCGGCGGTTGATCACGCTGCCAACCGAGTGAAAACGGTCCGGATACCCCGGCCCCGTCGAATGGTATTTCGGGTAAGAATCTCCCCTCCCCTCACCTAAGCAGATAAAGAAATTCCTCACAAAATTGTCGGGATTCTGCAGGATCCTCGTGTGCTCCACGAGTTCTTCCGCGCAGTCCGCCTCCGACATCTCAACCGTCATATGAGTATTACTGCTCATCAGTTCCATGATATCTTCGTTTTCTTTATTCTGACGCACTCTCTTTTTGGCTACCGAAGCAAAATTCATATTTTCACATCCGCAGGAATTACGGAATACCGGCTCGGAATGAACCGTCTGAA
Organism: uncultured Eubacterium sp.; assembly: GCA_910584065.1. Classification (GTDB taxonomy): domain Bacteria; phylum Bacillota; class Clostridia; order Lachnospirales; family Lachnospiraceae; genus Eubacterium_F. The sequence goes on along the minus strand of CAJTZN010000001.1, from coordinate 104,308 downwards.
CCTTCGGCACTTCTTCGCCCCGCATCATCTTCACCAGCGTATCAAACGCCAATTCGCTCATTTTTCCCGCCTGCACGGTAACGGTTGTCAGCGGCGGCATATTTGTCGTCGATTCCCATATATCGTCAAAACCAGTGATCACGATGTCTTCCGGTACCATCACTTCCCGGTTGATCAGCTCGTTGCAGAGCGCGATCGCCATATAATCATTGGCACAAACGACCGCCTGCGGCCGTTTCGCCAGTTCCATCGTGAAATAATCCGCAGCCTGTCTGGCCTTTCTTCTCCAAAAATCTCCGTAAAAAACCATCTTTTCTTCAAAAGTGATTCCCCGGCTCTCAAGTCCTTTTTTATAATCATGTACACGCGTTTTAGCATCCGGATGTCCCTCCGGGCCGTTCATAAAAGCAATACGGTCAAATCCGTGAACATCCACTAAATGCTGGACGATCTTCTGGATGGAACCGCAGTCCTCTGACAGCACGCACGGAAAATCTTCTCTTCTTCTGCGGATCGTAACGACAGGCGCTTTCGCGCGCTGTTTGATGTACTGAAACATCTGCTCGACCGCACCCTCATTCGCAATCGTGTCATGGCATATGATAAATCCATCAAATTTCTCATACGGGATCAAATTAATGATATTCGCCTGGCCTCTGCCATTTTTCGTATCCACGCCATAACTCGTAAAGCATGCGAAATACGCGAGATTATATCCCCTCACCTGAGCAAGGGAAGTAAGTGTCTTGCATACCTGTTCCTGATAATGGTTCGCCGGATCACTCATAACCACGCACAAATTTTTTCTGCCATTGTAAAACATCGAATCATCCCCAATATATGTTTTTGCTAAATCCTACGTAAATATACATACACGTTTTATTATACATGATTTTCCGAGAATTAACAACAAAAAAATTACTTTTTAAAAAAAGCGGGCTCCAAATACCAAAGGTATGGCATTCAGAGCCCAATCATTACAATTATTTACAGTTGTGCTGCCACCTCGGCCGCAAAATCCTCGTTTTTCTTTTCCAGGCCTTCCCCTGTTTCATAGCGGACAAAACGAACGAGCTTAATGCTGCATCCCTCAGCTTTTGCCACGGACTCCACATATTTAGCTACGGACTCTTTGTTCTCTGCCTTTACGTAAACCTGCTCTGTCAGGCAGACTTCCTTCAACTCTTTGTTCAGGCGTCCCATGATCATCTTTTCGATGATATTTTCCGGTTTATTCGCATTGGCCGGATCATTCTTCGCCTGAGCAAGCAGTACTTCTTTCTCCTTCTCCTTATATTCCTCGGACACATCCGCGGAAGAAAGATATTTCGGGTTCATAGCCGCCACCTGCATTGCCACGTTTTTCAGGCACTCTTTCACAGCGTCGCCCGTGTTATCCGTCTCCGCTGCAATCAGTACGCCGATCTTTCCGCCTGCGTGGATATAGTCAACGACAAGTCCCTGCTCACAGGAAACTTTCTCAAAACGGCGGATGTTCATGTTCTCGCCGATGGTAGCGATCATGGAAGCCAGTTCTTCTTTTACTGTTTTAGAAGAATCCCCTGCCCATGCTTCTTCCATAAATGCCTCGAGGTCAGCAGCACCGGAACCATTGATCTGTGCCGCAACTGCTCCGACAAAATCCTGGAATTTTTCATTCTTTGCCACGAAATCCGTCTCGCTGTTCACTTCTACGACAACAGCCTGTTTTCCGTCCTCACTGATATTCGTCTTCACGATACCTTCCGCCGCAATCCTGCCAGCCTTTTTCTCCGCTTTTGCCAGACCGTTCTCGCGCAGGTACTCTACCGCTTTATCCATATCGCCATCTGTATTTGTAAGCGCTTTTTTACAATCCATCATACCAGCGCCTGTCATTTCCCTTAATTCTTTCACCATAGATGCTGAAATAGCCATTTTTCAAATCTTCCTTTCTTTCAATTCTTAGGAATAAATTCCTTAGGAATGAGTTCCTTAGGAATGAGTTCCTTAGGAATGAATTCCTTCTCACCGCCGGAGCATCGGCAAATATTTTGCCGTAATTTACTCTGCCTCTGCAGACGCGATTTCCTCTGCACCCTCTTCTTCCTCTTCAGCCGGGGCATCGGCATAGGTCTCACCCTGTTTTGCCTCGATCACGGCATCCGCCATCTTCGACACGATCAGTTTTACGGCGCGGATCGCGTCGTCATTACCAGGGATCACATAGTCCAGCTCTTCCGGATCGCAGTTCGTGTCCACGATACCGATCAGAGGAATACCGAGAATGTGCGCCTCCTGAATACAAATCCTCTCTTTTTTCGGGTCTACGACAAAAATGGCGTCCGGTACATTTTTCATGTCCTTAATACCACCGAGGTTCTTCTCCAGTTTTGCCCATTCTTTCTTTATATTGATCACTTCTTTTTTCGGAAGTACATCAAATGTTCCGTCTTCCGACATTTTTTCAATCGCTTTCAGTCTCTTGATACGAGCCTGGATCGTCTTAAAGTTCGTCAGCATACCGCCGAGCCATCTCTCATTGACATAGTACATGCCACAGCGCTCCGCCTCGTTGCGGATCGAATCCTGCGCCTGTTTCTTTGTGCCGACAAACAAAATATTTCCGCCGTCCGCGGCAATTTCGCGGATCGCGTTGTACGCCTCGTCCACCTTGCCTACCGACTTCTGCAGGTCGATAATATAGATACCATTTCTCTCCGTGTAAATATACTCCGCCATTTTGGGGTTCCATCTTCTCGTCTGATGCCCGAAATGAACTCCTGCTTCCAACAACTGCTTCATTGAAATAACACTCATTTTCTTTCCCTCCATTTGGTTTTTCTTCCGAAAGCCTCATTTCTTTTCCAAAACCCCCGGCACCGGGAGCACCGCTGGAAAAAATCAGCCTTCGTGTTTTTTCAACTCAATTTGTAATTTTATCATAAATGCTCCTAAGATGCAAGCATTTTTTCCGACATCCTGTCACTTCTGTCAATTCTGCCGCGTAATGATTTTGGCGATCGTCTCGTAATCCGCCCCGTCCGGAATTTTATATTTACCGCTCCGAAGCTGTTTTCCGTAACCGTTTTTCTCGATATAATCGTCAAAGGCGTCCGCATCATCAATGACCCCCGCCTCTTCCATCTCCCTCGCCACCGAACTGGAGAGAAGACCGCTCCTCACGACAAAGGACTTCGTTCCCCCCTGATATTTAGAGCCCTGGGAAATATCCTTGCTGCTCTTATCCAGCTTGTCTTTCGCTTCCTGATCCGTTTCGTTTTTCTGGCTGACGGCCGCGCCGGACGCCGGTTTCTGTTTTTCCTGTGCCTGCTCCTTCTTCTTCTCTTTCTTCTCCTTTGCCTGGTCTTTCGCCAGCTGTTCCGCCTGTTCTTTCTCCGGCCGCGAGACATCTCCCGTCTCATTTTCCGGAAACACCATACCAAGTTCCTTTGCCTCTTTGATCACGCTGCCATCGTTCCGGTTGCTCCGGTACGCCATACATAAAATGAGGGCGGTCAGAACGATGCCTGTCCCCAACCCTCTGATAAACCATTTCGCCTTCATCGGTTCCCTCCATAAAGAGCAATCGTCAGTTTCACCTCACCCTGCCCGACATTGAGCTCTTTCGATATTTCCACCACGGATTTTCCCTGCTTGTACAACTTCAGCACCTGATCATTGACATTTTTTCCAGCCGCAACCTCTACCGGAATCGTGGACGCCGCCTGCCCCTGGCCGGATGGCTGTTGCGCTGCTTTCTGCTGCGGACCACGGACTGCCGTCTTTGTCTTAGCCGGATGACTCTTAGCCAGTCGTTCGAGTCCGGTAACCGGTGGATGTACGCGTTCTTCTTCCTGTGAATGGACCGGTCCGCCCGCCTGACCCGCTTCCTTTTCAGCAGGCTGCGTCTTTCCCGTTTCATCCGACGTCATCTGGGCCGTTCCTTCTCTCCCCGGTTGTCCGACATATGCTGCTTTCTTCACCGGTGTTTGTCCCGGCGTCTCCTCCTCCGGCTCCGGCGCAGCCAAAGGCTTTTTCACAAACGTATCCGGCTTTGCCGCCGCTTCCTTCCACTCTTCCTCTTTTTTCGTCAGCATATGATACATAAACACAACTTCTTCATGATTGTGATTGATCTTTTCCAGCAGCTGACCGGAAAATTCGTCAAATTCCATAATCTTTTCATTACTCTTTCGATTGAGGGTATCCGTCGTCTCGGCGAGTATATTTTCCTTTTCCTCCTCTAAGATCGACTGGATCCTCTCCCTCACGAGCTCTTCTTCTTTCTCTGTCCAGACATTCCGCGAAACATTTTCATCCTCTGGGAGTTCTTCTTCCCCTGTTTTTTCCCTGTTTCCCAGAAAAAAGCTGCCGCAAATGCTGAGAAAACCAATCACAAGCAATATAACTTCTGTTGCAGTCATTGTCCATTCATACCTTTCCTTGTTTTATATGGTAATGTCAAAACTACTGTCTGACCGCGGCGCTACCGGCGCCTCCTTCGTCTGTTTTTTCTTCTTCTTCCTGCCGCCGCTGTATTTTGCGGAACCGGAGCCGTCAAAACTGTATTCCTCCGTCTCGCTTTTCGCCGTTTCCACCGCTCTCTGGTTTTTCTGCTCCACAGACTTCTCAAAACTCATCGCCCCGCTCTCGCTCACATGCTGGAACTGGTGCTGTTCTTTCCCTACAAGACTGGATGCTTCCGCCGAACGCGGCGCCAGCGTAGACGCGTCAATTGCGCTGATCGACATAACGACCACCATACCTTTCTTCTCAAATCAATCGTCAGATGCTGACGGACTTAATATCCGCTCCCTCCCTGATAAACTTACATCTTGATATATTGTCATTGATGTTCCTGGACACATCTTTGATCACGATCTTTACCCCGGCATTTACCGTATTTTCCACACGTATGCCCACATGTTTGGCGGAGTCGATCACCTTCTGCAGAAATTCCCTCTGCGCCTCCATCTCACGTATATCCTGCGTCAGTTTCGGCTTGGAAACCGCAGCCATCTTTAAATATCTCTCCTGCTGTCTCGTGAGCTCGTTTCCGCTCTTGATCGACCGCTTGATCGAGATCAGTACCATATCCATCTGCTCCAGCGCCTCGATCGACTGCTTCACCTTCTCGCCCAGATCCATATGCATCTTCACAAGTTCAATATCTGACATGATCTCAACGATCGTCTGGATCCCCATCATAGAACCGAGCTGCGTCGCAGCGATATTCGTATAAGATTTGACATGCCCGCCATTGATCAAGCCTTTTCGTCCCAGTATTGAAATCTTATCCTTCGCCTCGACGTCACTGTGCAACACGGCGTCACACATAAGCGTACCGTTACAGCGCACCGTACTGTTCTCGATAAATTTCGCCGTGATATTTCCGACCGCATCCAGCTTCCCGCGCGACATCCCCTGCATTCCCCGTTTCAGTACGATATTTCCTCCGGCAATAAGCGTCGCGCCCTCCACGACACCGTTCACGATTATATCATTTTCCGCTTTGACGACATATCCTGTATTGACATTTCCGACTATATTTACCGTGCCATTGTACTCAATATCCCCCGTGGAAGCGTCTACGTTTGCCGGAACCTCGTATACGTTCGATACCATGACCATATCGTCGACGAGCGTGACGTGGCCGGCAACCTGTGAGTACAGTTCGCACTTGTCCTCGGACAGTGTGATATTGCGCCCGAAACGGAGCACCCTCACCGTCACTTTATTCGGCGGCAGGGCCGCACCGACGACATTGATACCCGCCTTCCCGCGGTCTGCCGGCGTGAGAGTGGCGAGCTTGTCGCCGACCTCCACAGGCTTAATATTTCCCAATTGATGAAAGTCTACGCTCCCATCTTCTTTTAATTTCGGCCTGGCTGTCGTGTTGAGATCAAAATGATACTCGATCGTGGCATCGTGCCCCTGCACGGGCGGCGTTGCGACCGCTACGACATAATCCCTGCAGTATTCGGGATTTTTCAAAAACTGATCTATAATGTCCTGCCGGATCCCGTGTACGATCCCAGCCAGGTTCAGGTCGCTGAGTATGTCGTCCCTCGTCATCTTCTTCCCTTTGGACGACGGCGGATAAAACCGCGCCACAGCCCGTTCTCCCTGATTTTCGATGTGTATCGCACATCTGCCATCCTCTGGCAGCATATCTTTATTCAAAACAACAAATTCCGTACGGAAATCTTCTTTCGTCAAATACGCGTTCAGCCCCATGACGTCAAAATCACCAAAATTGATGAGTTCCATATACTTTATGACTTCGTCGATCGAAAACATCTCCCCGTCCTTCGAAGCCGGAAACACTTTGAGGGCCGTTTTATTTGTCTTATGTACTATTTGAAAATACGCATTTTTTCCCATACCTTTATCTCCTTCCGACCAAACGTAGTAAATGAATCTGATTATCGCTTTCCATCAAAACAAATTTAATAACTCAACCGAATCTCCGATCTGCGCCCTGATCTTCGACAACGCTTTCGTATGAAGCTGGGATACACGGGATTCCGAAACGGACAACACTACACTGATCTCTTTGAGCGTCATATCTTCATAGTAATAGAGCGTAATGACACTTCTCTCCTTCTCGGTCAGTTTTTTCAATGCCTCTGCCAGCATCTTCTTCAGTTCCTGCTTCTCCACCGCCTGTTCCGGCTGTTCAAACCGGCGCGCCCCGCCAGTTTCCATCCTCGCGTCGCCACCCTGTTCCAAATAATCATCCAGGGAAACCAAATTCGTAAACTGCGCTTCGTTCTTCCATCCATCGTACTCTTCTACAGTAATATCCAATTCCGCTGCTATTTCCTCATTCGTAGCCGGCCGGCCCAGTTCCGACTCCAGCTTCGCGCACGCCTGGTCCATCTGGCGCTGGCGCTGGCGGAGCGTCCTCGGAATCCAGTCCATTTTCCGGATCTGGTCAAGGATCGAACCGCGGATCCGCAGGCTGGCATACGTCTCAAATTTCACATTCTTATCAAGGTTGAATTTATCTATGGCATCAATGAGTCCGAAAATTCCATATCCAACCAGGTCATCATATTCTACCGTATAACCCAAATACATGCCCATACGCCCGGCAACGAGGTTCACCAGGTTCACGTACTCGAGAATGAGCTGTTCCCGAATCTCTGCACTTTTGGTCTTCATGTATTTGTCCCACAACTTTCTCTTTTCCGATTCATTCAAAGCCATAAACATCCCTTCCTCGCATCCTTGATCCGTCCGCTACCGTCTTACCAGTCGCTATCCATCGGCTGGTTCTGCTGTTCCGCTTCGGCCCTCTCTTCCTTCGCCCTAAGTTCCTCAGCCGCCTTCAACGCCTCTTCTTCCAGCCTTCTCGCCTCTTCCTCGGCCTCTCTGCGCTCCTGCTCCGCCTTCACCATAGCCTCATGTTCCGCGACAACTTTTCCTACGACCTGGGCCGCGATCTGCCCGATGATATAAAACAGGATGAGTACGATCACCAGTACAACGAGACTATACGTAACCGGCCATCCCTGGACAATACTCATAATACAACACACAAGTCCTGCCAGCAGCATAACAAAGGCAGGAATAAATCGATACTTCATCTTTCCCTCATTTCCGCACAGAATGCCAACTTTTCTGTACTCATGTTCTGTCGCTCTTTCTTATTTTCTTTGCTTATCCTATCGTTTTTGTAGCCTGTTCCTCATCCCAAAACGTCATATGACAGAATCCCCGACCCCGACTGACTTGATAAACAGCTCTCCGGTCACGGTATCGAACTCGATCGTCCTCCCGTAATTGCTCCCCACGTCCTCGGCAATGATCGGAATATTCCAGTCTCCCAGTACTTTTCGCACGGCTTCCACATTCTGCTTTCCGATATTTAAAAAATCGGTATTGGATTTGTGGATGAACATCCTCGCCCCGCCCGCGATCTTCGCGATCATGCGCGACTGCTGCGCGCCCGCACGGAGCAGGTCGTTCAGCATATCCTGGAGACACGTGTCCGCAAATTTCATGCGGTTCGAATTTTTCGTGAGCCTTGAACTGTCCGGCATCATCACATGAGCCATCCCGCAGATCTTAATTGTACGGTCATATAACACAACCCCCAGACAGGAACCGAGCCCAAGGGTTGATATTTTCTGCGGGGAACGGCAGAGTTTGTAGTCTGCCATCCCCACATGTACTATTTCACTCATACTGACTTTGTATCTCCCACCACATTTTCTATATTCAGCAAAGAAATAAGGTTATCGCCGTTTTTCCCAATGCCGGCAAGATACGCCGCATTTTTTTCATCCAGCTTAAATGACGGCGTCTCGATCGTATTCGGATCAAGATTTACGACTTCGCGGACCTCGTCGACCACAACTCCGACCAGGGACTGATCCTCGAGTTTCAAAATAATGATCCTCGTGGCGCCGGCGTAAACGTCCGCCTCCAGCCCGAACCGTTTGCGAAGGCTCATGACAGGTACTACCTCGCCGCGGAGATTGATCACGCCCACATAATAGGGCTGGGATTTTGGCACCCGCGTGATCCTCTGCATGCGCACGATGTTGTCAACATAACCGATATTGATCCCATACTGTTCATCCCCAATACGGATCACTATATACTGAATTTCATCCACCACTGCTTCGTTCATCATTCCATCCATCGGCTTACCTCTTTTCTAGATTAATGTATTCGTATCAAGTATGAGCGCCACTTCCCCATCACCTAAGATCGTCGCGCCACTAAACAGTTTCGCATTCGTAATATGACGTCCCATCGACTTGATAACGGTTTCCTGCTGTCCCAAAAGCTTATCGACCGCAAGACCGATCCTCTGGTCACCCTTTTTCACAACAACGATGATCTCTGAATCGTCTTCGCTGCTCTTCTCATAATCTTCCATCTCAAGAACTTCGCTCATCCGTATGATCGGAATGACACTTCCGCGCAGATGGATGACTTCTTTGGACTGAACAAGCTTGATCTCATTCTGCATCACATCCTCGATCGTGTCCACATTGCCGAGAGGGATCGCGTATTTCTCATCCCCCACTTCCACCATAAGCGCCTGTATGATCGCCAGTGTGAGCGGAAGCTGGATCGCAAACGTACTTCCCTGCCCTTTAACCGACCTCGCCTCGATACTTCCGCCGAGCGACTCGATCTTCGTCTTCACGACGTCAAGTCCGACACCGCGGCCCGAAATATCGGAAATCTGATCTGCCGTAGAGAAACTCGGGCGGAACAAAAGATCGATAAAATCCTTGTCGCCCATCGTTTCTGCCTGCTGCTCCGTGATCGTCCCACGCTCCAGCGCTTTGTTTTTCACCTTTTCCGTATCGATCCCGGCGCCGTCGTCGCGCACTTCGATCGTTACGTTATTTCCATCCTGGTACGCATCCAGGAAAATGGAACCAACTTCCGGTTTCCCTAAGCGGACACGTTCCGCGTTGCTCTCAAGTCCGTGGTCAGCCGAATTTCGGAGCAGATGCATCAGCGGATCGCCGAGTTCGTCGATCACGGTACGGTCTAACTCCGTATCCTCACCGGACATGTACAGTTCCATCTTTTTATCCAGTTTGCGGTTCAGATCACGGATCATACGCGGGAAGCGGTTTACGACGCTCTCGATCGGCACCATCCTCACTTTCATCACGGATTCGTGCAGGTTCGTCGTCACGCGCTCCAAATACTCAATGTTCTCATGAAAGGCCTGGCTGCGTCCCTCATTCGACTCCTCGCCGGATTCTCTCGCCGCGTCGGAAGAAGATACCGATACGAGCGCATTTTTCGCAATGATCAACTCGCTCACAAGGTTCATCAGCACATCCAGTTTATCAATATCGACACGAACGGACCGGCTCGTCACCTTTCCTTTGCCCGCCGCTGCGGGCGGTGTCTGGGCAGCCTTTTTCGGCTCAGCTTTCTCCGGCGCCTTTTTCGGCGACTCTTCTTTCTTTTCTTCCTTCGGCAGGTCCCCCACCTCGTACTGGAAGTCTTCCACACAGACCGCCGCGATCTCGGACACGCTCATGATCAGCTTTTTGACTTCTTCCTTGCTCTCTTCCGTCGCCAGGATCCAGCTGAAATCCAGATCAAACTCTTCATCCTCGATCTGCTCGGTCGTCGGGAGCGACTTGATCAACTCTCCCTTACTCTCCACGGCCTTAAATACCAAAAAGGCCCGCGCCGCTTTCAAAACACACGACTCCTGGAGGTATACCGTGACGCCGAATACGTTTTGCCCGTCCTTTTTCGCCTTTTCCATCGAGCCAATCTCGTACTCGGAAACCGGAATCCTCTCGAATTTATTTTCCCACTTCTGGGAATCCGACCCGGAAGAGGATGATTTTTCAACTTTTGGCGCACCTGCTTCTTTCTTTTCCCCGCCGCCGTCTGTCTCCTCCTCGATCACCTCATTCAGGTCATGGATGATATCCTCATTATCCTCCGTACCTTCACTTCCCGTCTGCAGGATGACGTCAAGATACGACTCCAGGGCATCCAGGCCGCGAAACATAATATCGACCAGCTTCGCATTGGCTTTCATATTGCCGTTGCGGATTTCCTGGAATACATTTTCCAGATCATGCGTCAGCCGCTGCATCCTTGCAAACCCCATCGTGCCCGCCATACCTTTCAGCGTATGGGCGGCGCGGAAGATCTCGTTGATCGTATCGTCATTTTCCGGATCCTTTTCAAGGTCCAGTATGTGTTCGTTCAAACTCTGTAAATGTTCTTTTGTTTCATCGATAAATAGTTCTAAGTATTGACTGGTATCCATCCTTATCCTCCATTCTATAGTATTCCTATCTTACCCTTTTCACTAACAAGTCTGCCACGTCCGCCAGGTCTGCGACAACATCGACCACGCCTGCCTGGGCTACGGAGCGCGGCATACCATACACCACGCACGTCTCCTTGCTCTGGCCCACCGTGTAGACGTCTTTTACCTGTCTCAACTGCAGCAGTCCCTTCGTCGCGTCGCTCCCCATGCCGGTCAGCACCGCGCAGATGATCTTTTTATATCCCGACTCCATCAGGGATTCCAGAAATATATCCGCACACGGACGAAGTCCGTTCCGCGCCGGTTCCTTGCTCACCGCAAGCCGGTGTCCCTTACTTCCGACGGTTTCCAGACGCAGCTGGTTTCCCCCTTTCGCCACATAAACAATATTATTTTCCAAAACAACCCCGTCCGCCGCTTCCATCACCCTGCACGGACTCATCTCATTGAGCCGGTCCGCCAGCGATCCGGTAAAACCTTCCGGCATATGCTGCACGACGACGACCGGACACCCGACATTCTCAGGTATCAAAGGGATCACAGACTGGAGCGCCTTGGGTCCGCCCGTGGAAGAGGCAATAAAGATCAGCTTATCGCGCACATCCCCGGACAGTATCGTACCTCTATCTTTCTTCGTCGCGGATCTGGTCTGCATCGGACGCTTCTGCTGGCCATTCAACGGATGGTTCAGACGAAACGCGCACTGAATCTTTTCACGGAGCTGGTTGGCAAACTCCACCCGTCCGTTCGGCCCTCCCGGTTTCTTCACAAAATCATAGGCCCCTAATTCCAATGCCCGCAATGTCTCTGCCGTACTCTGACTGGCGATCGAACTCACGATCAACACCGGCACTTTGTACTCGCACCGGTTCAGATACTCCAAAAAACCGACCCCGTTCAATTTCGGCATATTGATATCGAGCAAAATCAGATCGTACTGATTTCCCTCTTTCAGAAGCTGTATGGCCACATAACCATTTTCGGCAGTATCCGCAACACATACACCAGATTCTTTTTCTATTATAGCAGACATCATGTTTCTCATAAGTGCAGAGTCATCAATTAACAAAATTTTTTTCATGATGGGAAAAATAAGTCCTTTCTCTCAATCTTCTTTCTCTTCCTGCTGCATCTCCTGCTGTGTTTCCTGTAGCATCACCTGTTGTGTTTCCTGCTGCCATCCCCACCGGTTCTTGATCCTTCTTCGCTGTTCCTCAAACACATACTTTACGACAAGTTCCTGTTTTTCTTTTTCAATCTCATAAAACTCGCACCGCAGCTCGATCTCGCTCATCCCTTCAAAGGAAATATCCGCCACGGCAACAACTTTCGCCATACAACAAAAAGAAACCGTTCTCTCCTCAAACTTAAGGGGAAACGATACTTCCACGATACGGTTCGGTTCTATTCTCTTACTGCACTGGAATCTCACGCCGCCGCCGCTGATATCCGTAAGCATGCCCCTGTCCCAGTCTCCCAGGTAACTTTCCAGCTTCGTGAGATACATCTCCATCGTCTCGGCGTCTTCAAACTCATGCGTACGGATAAAATCACGAAGCGCCTTTTCCTCATCCGAAATGATGCGGTAGCGCATCTTGATCGTACAGTCCAGACGAAAAAACTGCCGGCGCTGGAACTTCTCCAGCGGGGTGAGCATTTCAACATCCACGACAAAAACCTTTCCCTCGCGGAAACGCCGCACGATCCTCGCCTTCGTCTTGTAGAGTTCCGTAGACGTGTAAATACAAAATTCATACTCATCCCCGACCTGCACGGGAATGAGGCGGCTCTCAAACATCGGCGCGGAAATGCGGAGCGCCCTTTTTCCGTCATAATCCAGTATACTGCTCACATATGTATTTTCAGACAGTTTTCTCCGCACCGCGCTCTTCACATGCGTCATGTCTATCCGATCACCTATGTTAATAACCCTTTTCTGCATCCATTCCTCTCCTATCTGCTATCAAACATTCCCGCATCCGGGGATCACTTCATAAACTTCATGCGGATCACACTGGAAAATAATTTCGCGATCCCCACATGTTTTTCCTCCTCCGCCGGCTGATCATCCAGCGATAACGCGATGCGCTTCACCGCTTTGGCACTGTCCGACGACGGATTGCTGATGCTGACAGGCGCCTGACGCATCACCGCCTGCTGCATATTCCTATCATATGGCACTGTTCCTAAAAATTCCACTTCAATATCCAAAAATTTTCTCGCCACCACGCCAAGTTTCTCAAAAAGTTCCGCTGCCTCCCATTCCTCCCGCACCTGGTTCGCCACCATTTTGACGACAGTATGGTTCGGCTGGTAGGCCGCTTTCCGGTTTAACAGTTTCATCAGCGCGTACGCGTCAGTGATCGAGGTTGGTTCCGGCGTGGCTACGAGAAGGATTTCATCGCTGGCCGCCACAAAATCCAAAACCGTATCGTTGACGCCCGCTCCTGTATCTACGATAATGACATCTGCCGCCCGGTCGAGGTCATCTAATTTCCGGATAAGGGAAAATACCTGCTCCCGCGTAAGGTTCGCCAATTCGTGGATTCCGGAACCGCCAGAAATAAAGCCAATATCTTCCGGCCCGTCGGTCACGATATCCCGCACCGTTTTCCCGCGGTACATCAGATCCGCCAGCGTATAACTGGGACGGATGCCAAGCATGATTTCGATGTTTGCCAGACCGAAGTCGGCGTCGAAGATGAGAACTCGCTTTCCCAGACGGCTCAGCTGCACGGCCAGATTCACGGTCAGGCTGCTCTTGCCAACGCCGCCTTTCCCGCTCGTCACCGCAATAACTTTCGCGTTTCTCTGCGAAACGGGCTGCAAGTCATTATTTCTGATCATTTTCCTCAATCGTTCCGCCTGATCCACTACGACTTCCCTCCTAATAATTTCTTCGCGATCTTCTGGGCATCCACCTTGCCGATATCATCGGGAACATTTTGCCCCCAAGTCACATAAGACAGCGGCCGGTTCGTGTGCATCCGCATATTCAGCATGATCCCAGCCGAAGAAGTCTCATCTAATTTCGTAAAGATCAGGCTGTAATCCGTAATTTTGGAGTAAACGTCCGAAATCTGTTTTAAGTCGCTGCATTTCGTGGCCGCGTTCAGCACAAGGTATACTTCCCGTTTCGAGATCGGAACCTGCTCGAGCAGACGGGACAATTCGTCAAGCTGCTCTTTATTTTTATGGGAACAGCCCGCCGTATCGATCAGGCACAGATCATACTGTTCCAGTTCCTCCAGCATCTCTCCCAGTTCCTCCGGGCGGTACACGACGCTGAGTGGTACGCTTAAAATATTGGCGTAAGTTTTCAGCTGCTCAACTGCGGCGATCCGGTACGTGTCCGCCGTCACGAGAGCAATATTCATTTTCTTCTCCAGCTTCAGCTTCGAAGCTATCTTTGCGATCGTAGTCGTTTTTCCTACACCGGTAGAACCAAGTAAGAACACGTATTTCGCGCCCGATTCCTCCACATCCTCCAACAGATACGGCTGCCCGGTCATAAGAATGATCTTCTGATAGATTGCTCCTAAAATCTGATCCAGCGCCGCGTCCTTCGGCAGCGAACGGTCGATCTCTCCCATCAGCTGGTCAACGATCGGGGATTCCACCTCACTCTGTATCATCTGTTTGCGGATCAGATCCTTGCACGCGTCCGCCTTGTTCTTTTCCTTGGACTCCGCTTCCTGCTGTTCCGGCCCGTCAGGAGCTTTTTCATCCTTCTCTTCTGCCGCGTGCTTTTTCTCTTCCTCTACTTTTTCCGAAATCTGTTTTTCGATCATTTTCTGCAGGCTGTTCAGTTTTTCTTCGATAACGGCTACATTTTTTGCATCCTCGTTTTGTACTTCCGCATGTTCATCTGCCACGATATCGGGCACAAATTTCGGGGCGGTCAGATCCAGCCTCGCCCCCGCGCGCTCGGGATCCTTCGCTTCCCTGTCCCCGCTCTCCGCATCGTAAACGATATTTTCATCCAGCGCGGCTGTCACCTCGACCTTTCCCTTGACAAAAAGCCGGGAAAGCCCTTTCGGCTGGACCTTTTTTATATTCATGACAATGGCGCCCGGCCCGAGCTCCTCCTTTGCCATCTCGATCGCTTCTTTTTCCGTTTTCGCCAAAAATTTCTTAATGATCATTCTACCGTCACCATCCCAACTGATTGAAGTTCTACGTCTGAATCAATCTCATTATAAGACAATACATGCAGGTTTTTAAACTGCTCCATCGTCAGGTGCTTAAAATACATCCTCACGATCGGCGATGTAATAATGATCTGCGTCCGGCCAAGTTCTTCGAGCTTTCCGCTCTCTTCCTGCAGGGATTCCATAAGCCGGGCGGAGTAATCCGGATCAATGGCCAGATAAGAACCCTGCTCCGTCTGTTTCACGGCGTTCATGATCTCCTGCTCCACCTTCGGGTCAAGCGTGATCACGCTCGTAGCCTCGTTCTGCGTAAAATATTTATTCGAAATCGCCCGTTTGAGATTCTGTCTCGCGTATTCGGTCAAGATATCCGCGTCATGCGTCGTCGGCGCATAGTCTGCCAGCGTTTCAAATATCGTGATCAGATCGCGGATCGAAATACCCTCCATCAGAAGGTTCTGCAGTACTTTCTGAATCTCGCCGACACTGAGCATCTTCGGCACAAGTTCGGAGATCAGCGTCTCATTCGCCTCTTTCACATTGTCGATCAGATTCTGTACATCCTGTCTCGTCAGCAGTTCATGCAGGTTGCTGCGGATGATCTCCATCAGATGCGTGGCGATGATCGACGGCGGATCTACAACCGTATACCCCAGCGACTCGGCACGCTCGCGCTGCCCCTCGGTGATCCAGATCGCCGGCAGATGGAACGACGGCTCAAACGTCGGGATACCGGTGAGTTCTTCCTCGACATATCCCGGGTTCATCGCCATATAGTGATCGAAGAGAATCTCTCCCTCGCTGACAGGTACTCCCTTGATCTTTATGACGTACTGGTTCGGGTTCAGCTGTATGTTATCGCGCAGACGGATCATCGGCACGACGCAGCCAAGTTCCAGCGCGATCTGTCTTCGGATCATAACGACTCGGTCGAGAAGGTCGCCGCCCTGGTTGACATCGGCCAGCGGAATGATACCGTAGCCAAATTCCAATTCGATCGAGTCCACTTTCAGAAGGGAAGTGACATTTTCCGGCCGTCTTATCTCCTCCGCCGACTCTTCCTCTTCACTCACTTCCATATCGGTCTCCTCCATCTCCAGTTCATTCATGATCATACGTGACACTACGATGAAGAAGACGCCATAACCACAAAAGATAACAATATTCATCGGCGTGAACAAGCCGAGTCCGATCAGCGCGAAGCCGACGATCATAAGCACCTTCGGCGTACTGAGCAATTGTTTCTGCAAAATACCGCCGATGTCCGCCTCCTTCGACCCTTTCGTCACGAGGACACCGGTCGCCAGCGAGATCATGAGCGACGGAATCTGGCTCGTGAGCCCGTCACCGATCGTGAGGATCGAGTAGCTCTGCAGGGCCGCCTCCGCTTCCATGCCATTCATCAGGATACCGATGGCAAGGCCGCCGATAAAGTTGATGACCGTGATGATCAGTCCCGCGGTGGCGTCTCCTTTTACGTATTTGGTAGCACCGTCCATGGCGCCGAAAAACGCCGATTCCGACTGGATCTTTTCCCTCCGGTCTTTTGCCTCTTCGTCGGTGATCGCTCCGGTATTTAAGTCGGCGTCGATCGCCATCTGCTTACCGGGCATCGCATCGAGTGTAAACCGGGCCGTAACCTCGGATACACGCTCGGAACCTTTATTGATGACCATGAGCTGAACGATGATCAGGATCAGGAACACAACGGCACCGACCACGAGATTACCTCCGCCCACGAAATTGCCAAATGTGCTGACGACATTTCCCGCTTCCCCTCTCAGAAGGATATTTCTCGTCGAACTCACGTTGAGCGCGAGACGGAACAGCGTCGTCAAAAGCAGCAGCGTCGGGAACGACGACATATCAAGCGGCTCTCTGGCAAACAACGCACTGAACAGCGTCAGCATGGATATGGCGATATTCGCCGTGAACAATATATCCAGCAATACCAGTGGAACCGGAATGATCATACATAAAATCGGTATCAAAACAAAGCATCCCAATATGATGTCCTGCTTTCTCATGTCCGTTCCACCTCCAAGTCTTTCTTCTTTCTATTATAATCTTTTTTTCGAAATTTCACAATCTTAAATTTTTCCCTGTATACTATAAACATAAGCGAGCACCTCCGCCACCATCTGATATAATTCCGGCGGGATCTGGTTCCCGATCTCCACATTGTAATACAACATACGCGCGAGCGGCTTATTTTCCACGATTTCCACACGGTTTTGCCGCGCGGTGTTTTTAATCTTTTCCGCCAGATAGTCGGCTCCCTTCGCCAGCACGACCGGTGCTTCCCCCAGCGATTTGTCATATTTTACCGCGATCGCCAGATGGGTCGGGTTGGTGATGACGACATCCGCCTCCGGGACGCTCTGCATCATACGCCTGCGAGACGCCTCCTGCATCTTGCTGCGGATCCTTCCTTTGATCTGCGGATTTCCCTCTGTGTTCTTATACTCGTCCTTCACTTCCTGCTTCGTCATCTTCATGTCATTTTTAAATTTTCTTTTCTGGTAATAAAAATCGACAGCAGCCAGTATCATAAAGACAATACTGATCTTAAACCCCACGCCGATGACGGTATTCACGATGAGCAGTACCGCCGCCCACAGATCGAGCTGGTAAATATTCGCAACGAGCCCCCACTCGTCTTTGAGGGAAGAATACACGACATAAAACAGGACGCCGAGCTTTGCTACGGATTTAAAAAGATCAAACAACTTATCTTTGGAAAACATCTTCTTAAAACCAGAGATAGGATTTATCTTCGACATTTTGGGTTTCAGCGGTTTCAACGTCGGTTTCCACTTGACCTGCACCACATTCACGACAAAGGCCGCGATCAGCGTCAGCGCCAGAATCGGCCCCGCCGTCAGAAGGATTTCCCGGCCGGCCAGCGCGAGCGCCTGCATCGAACGCCCCATCGTAAAATCACCGGCAAACTCACTCAGATTCCCGAAATACATGCGGAATGTGCCATGCATGCGGCCGCTGATAAATCCGCCGAAAATTTTGAGGCACGCGAACATCAAAAGCAACAGCACGGCCACGCCGACATCCTGGCTCTTCGCCACCTGTCCTTCTTTTCTGGCATCATCCAGTTTTTTCGGTGTGGCGTCTTCTGTCTTCTCCCCGCTCTCGCCATCTTTGGCAAAAAACTGAAGATTGTACGGTATCATTTACAAATCCCCTCCGCTAAGGCGTAAACGACTGGTAAACGTCCAATACGACCTCTTTCATTTTCCCAAAAACAAAATCGGCAATCACAGGTATCGTCGGAACGAGAATGATCAAAAGCAAAATGCCGACGAGAACTTTTACCTGCATACCGACAACAAACATGTTCATCTGCGGCGCCGCCCGCGACAAAACGCCGAGAACGACATTTATGACAAGCATACAGGCGAAGATCGGCAGCACAATACGAAATCCGATCATAAAGTAATTCGCCATGAATTCAATCGCCATATTCGTCACATCCCCGCTAAACACGGCCTGTCCGACATTAAAATACCGGAATGTGTCGAGGATCGCCCGGATGATATAATGATGCATATTTGACACGATGAGAATGAGCATCACGAGGTACGTATACATATTTCCTGTCACCGTGACCTGTATGTTCGTGATCGGATCAAACATGCTCGCCATCGAAAAGCCCATTTCCATATCGATCAGCTGTCCGGCAAACGAAACAATGTACATGCAGATATTGCACATAAAACCGAGGATGAGCCCGACGGCACATTCTTTCAGTAAAAGTCCGGAAAAACCGATGATCCCCGTGTACTCTACCTCCACAGCCGGGATCGCCTGGATCGCAATGATCGCCAGCACCATACTGACAACGGCTTTCCACTTTGCCGGGATCGTCTGGTAGTTAAAAAACGGAGCTGCCACTACAAAAGAGGAAATACGAACGAGAACGAGAAGATAAAACTCAAGATCTTCCACTGTAAAATTCATACGGATTCCTCCTTACTGTGAGTTCTCTCATTTGACCAATACGGAAAAACTCTCGCAGAGCAGCTGCAAAAATTCCACGCAGTTACTCATGATCCAGCTGCCCGACAGCATAAGCACGATAAAAATAGCCAGCAGTTTCGGCACAAACGTAAGCGTCTGTTCCTGAATGGACGTGACAGTCTGAAAAATACTGATGACCAGACCTACGATCAGGGAGACAAGCAGCAATGGCGCGGAACATTTGATGATCACCCACACCATTCTCGACGAAATCTCCGCCACATCTGTTTCTGTCATAGGATCCGCCTCCTTCCCCTTCTATGCTGATAAGGCCTCAGCTAATAAAAAGGCCTCAGCTAATAAAAAGTCCTCACGACCTGCCCGATCACGAGGTCCCAGCCGTCCGCCAGCACAAACAGCAGGATCTTAAACGGCATGGAGATCGTCGTCGGCGGCAGCATCATCATACCCATCGACATGAGGGTGGATGCCACGACCATATCGATCACGATAAACGGCAGATAGATCAAAAATCCCATGATAAACGCCTGCCTGAGCTCACTGATCATAAAGGCCGGAAGCAGAACGACGGTCGGGATGTCTCCCTCCGAGTCGATCTGCCGGTCCTTTCCCTCAATTTCCAGAAAAAGCTTGAGATCCGAGCGGTTCGTCTGGTCAAACATAAAATCCCGGATTGGTTTCAAACCGGCGTTCAGCGCCTCTTCCTGCGTTAACTGTCCCTGTTCGAACGGCTGCACGCAATTGGTGTTGATATCCGCGATGACAGGCGACATGATAAACAGCGTCAAAAACAACGCGAGCCCGGTCAACACCTGGTTGGGCGGCGTTGTCTGCGCCCCGAGCGCGGAGCGCACAAAATGCAGCACCACGATAATCCGCGTAAACGAAGTCATCATAATGACGATCGAAGGTGCCAGCGATAAAACCGTCAAAACAAGAAGCATCTGTAAGCTTGCCGACAAACTGGTGCTTCCTGCATTTGAGGAAATATTAAATTCAAATTTGTCAGGATCCGACGGATCGCTGACACCGCCAGTCGAACTGCCCCCGATCTCATCTACACTCGAATCAGACCGAACCGGTGCCGCCTGTGTAATTGCACCACAAAAAAAGGTCAATATGCATAGTACTGTAAATAGAGACACTCCTTTGCATACAATTGAAAACCATCTCTTATGTGTTCTCATAATACCAACCTTTTCTCACTTTTTGTCTTCCTTCTTTTTCACCCGGGATACCACTTTGCCCATCACTTCCCTGAACGAAACGTCCGGCACCGCCGCACCCGGCTTCTGCAGATCCAGCTGTTCTTCCTCCAGCGCGGTAAGAAACGTAATATTTTCCTTCGTCACGCCGATGGAATAATACCGATCACCCAGCTGGATGATCTGGATATACTTATTCGGTGCGATCTTAAACGTCTCAATCACTTTGATATTACTGGAAGAGGACTGGATCGCACCTGACCTGGCAATCCACTTTGTCGCATAATACGTCGCAGCCAGCACGAGTATGAAAACAACTACCATGCCGAGAAGCTGCAGTATATTATTTCCCATATTAGCCAATTGCTTTCTTCACCGCTTCTAATACACGGTCCGCCTGGAACGGCTTAACAATAAAGTCTTTCGCGCCCGACTGAATGGATTCGATAACCATAGCCTGCTGGCCCATCGCAGAACACATAATGATATTTGCGCCTGCATCTGACTCTTTGATCTTCTTCAAAGCCTGGATACCATCCATCTCCGGCATCGTAATATCCATCATGACTAAATCCGGTTTCGTTTCGTTGTATTTCTCAACTGCAACCAAACCGTTCTCCGCTTCCCCGGCCACATCATAGCCGTTCTTTGTTAAAATGTCTTTAATCATGACTCTCATAAATGCTGCATCATCACATATTAAAACACTTTTTGCCATTGTTATTCTCCTCCGTGATTAATCTTTAATAATTTCAGTTACGCGAATACCGAAGTTCTCTTCGATCACGACAACTTCACCTTTAGCTACAAATTTGCCATTCACTAATACGTCAATGGGTTCTCCGGCAAGTTTATCAAGTTCTATGATCGTTCCCGGCGAAAAATCCAATATCTCTTTTATTGATTTACTGGTTCTTCCGAGTTCGACTGTAACCTCCAGCGGCACATCCATAATAAGATCAATATTTTCTGGAGCGATGCCGTCTAAATTCTGCATTGGCATAAAACTTTGGAATTGCGCAGGCTGAATACTCAGATCCGGAGGCATCGCGTACATCGGCATACCTCCCATCGGCTGCTGCACGCCCATCATCGGCTGCTGTGGCATCGCGGCTGCCTGCTGCTGTGGCGCGGCCATCTGTTGCGGCATTGGCTGCGGAGCCGGCTGCGGCGCTGATGTCGGCTGCGGCGCTGGCGCCGGCTGTGAAGCCGGTTCCGGATCGCTACCCTGCATCGTATCTTTAAATCTCTCGTATACCATACGCGCAAATGGAATCGGATATAACTGTATGATCTCACTGTCGATCAGATCCCCGACCACCATCTTAAACGACACCTGAGCGTATACATTTCCCATCATATCCGCCAAAACATCCTGAAGTCCCGCGTCATCGTCAAAATCTACGCGAATCGACGTCGGCGGACTGATATCCACCATTTCATTTATCATCGTTGACATCGAGGTGGCCGACGACCCCATCATCTGGTTCATCGCCTCACTGATCGCGCTTAGGTGAAGATCCGACAATTCCACATCAGTGTTTGTCCCGTCACCGCCCATCATCAGATCGGTGATGATCTTTACATCGCGTTCTTTCAAAACCAAAACATTTCGGCCTTCCAGCCCCGTCCGGTAAGCTATGTAGACAAACACACAAGGCGCCTGATTCCGTTCCTTCAAATCATCAACGGTTACATAAGAAAGTGCCGGAGTCGTTATTTCAACCCGGTTGTTCAGCAACACAGATAATGTCGTAGCTGCTGTACCCATGCTGATATTCGCAATTTCACCTAACGCATCGCCCTCTTCTGAAGTCAAATGTTCTTCAGCGCCAGCCTCGGAGCCGGCTGAAGCAGTAGATACATCGGCACCTGCTGCAGCATCTGCATCTGGTTCGGAATCCGCACCACCGAGCAAAGCATTAATCTCTTCTTGCGATAACATTCCATCCATGCCATTTTACTCCTCTCTGTATACTGATTTAATCTTAACTGCATACGCGTCATTAAACGCTCCGGGCAATGCAGAAAATTTCTTAAGATTACCGACGAAAATATCCAATTCATCTTCCAATCTCGTATCAACTTTAATAATATCCCCTACCTGTAAATGAATAAAATCATTGACCGAGATCGCGCTTCGGCCCATCACGGCCCTCACAGGAATCTGTGCCCGGTTCAGTGTATCTTCGATCAACTCGCGGTAAGCCTCGTTGCTCTTGACATCCGCCGTGGAATACCAGTACTTCGTATTGATCTTATCTATAACCGGTTCTACGACTGTATACGGAATACATATGTTCATCAACCCCTCAACTTCTCCGATCTTTATGTTCATCGTCACGATCGAAGTCATTTCATTCGGAGAAACAAACTGGGCAAACTGCGAGTTCGTTTCAATCCGCTCCAACGTAGGCTCCAATTCCTGCACGTTCGCCCACGGTTCCACGAGCAGGTTCGTACAGACACTCAGGATCCCCTCGATAATCGTCAACTCAATTTCCGTAAATTCCCTTGCTTTCTCCAGTGGTGCACCGCTCCCTCCGAGCATCCTGTCCACGATCGTATATCCGAGCCCGCTCGCCATTTCCAATATAACGTTTCCCTCTAACGGGGCAAAATTCACGACTCCAAGCAGCACGGGATTTGACAGGGAATTTGAAAACTCCTGAAACGTAGCCGCCTCTGCGTGCATCACTTCTACCTGTACATTCTTTCTCAGATACACAGGAAGGCTGGTCGATAACAATCTGGCATAATGCTCAAATATAAATACCAATGTACGCAAGTGGTCTTTAGAAAATTTGGATGGCCTGGCAAAATTGTAATCTTTTACCTGCTTTTCTTCCACCTCTTCAGTGATCGCTGGATCGAACTCACCATTGTTCAGGGCGGAAAGCAAACTATCAATTTCGCTCTGCGACAACACATCCGCCATTCTTTTCACCTCACTGTATCACATGATAACGGGATGTCCTTTTGGTAACATGACACCACGTTTCTTATTATATCATAAATTCATTCTAAGTTAAAGTATTTTCTCAAAAAATATTATTGGAACATATACCCTAACAGTGTAATGCGCACGATACATTTGGAATTATAGAGTTCCTGTATTTTCGCAAGGGCCAGTTCTTTTACCGTGGTTTCGTTCAACGTCTGGATCGTCTGCTCGGAAATCGCTTCTTTCACGCAGTCAACCACATACACGGAAGTTTTCTCTTTGACCGAACCCGAAATATCGCTGTAATCATCTGCTTCCTTGTCGAAGGAAACCGACACGCCCTCCAGAATGACATAATGGGACTGCCCATCGTCTCCCTGTTTCAAGTTGATCGTCTGCTTGTTATCAAACTTGATCTCGTACTCTTCCAGACCATTGATCACATCGTATTTGTTCTCTTCCTCCTTCTCCAGTTCCAGATCGAGCACCGACGCCACTTTATCCACGAGTTTATTCGTCTTATTTGAAGCCGGAACAATAGAGAAAACAATAATTATATTCAGCACCAGATTCAGTACCGTACATGCCATGATCACAATCGTTAGTATATTCTTTTTCATAACAGCCTCCTAGTCATTCTCTGTATAGATCTTTATTTCCACGCGGCGGTTTTTCGCACGGCCTTCTTCCGTTTTGTTATCCGCCACCGGATCGAATTCACTTTTACCAGCCGCTTCGAGCGTCTTTTCCGTCAGTTTCTTTTCCTTCACGAAATACTGCCAGACCCTCGTCGCCCTCGCCGTCGAAAGCCACATATTGTCCTCGAATTTTCCACTGGAGATCGGAACGTTATCCGTATGGCCCTCAATCTTTATCTGGTGTTTATCATATATTTTCAATATGTCGCCGACTTTGCTGAGAACAGCGAGCGCCGAGCGTTTGATCTCGTCCGATCCGGAATCAAAAAGGATCGCTCCGTTCAGGGAAATCTGGACATACTGAAATTTTTCATCCATGTTGACGTTGATCATATCCTCGATCTTTTTGTTCGACGCCATGCCGGACACCTCGTCGTACAACGTCTCCGTCTTCTGCTTCAGCTGCGCCAGCTTTTCTTCTTCGAATTTGTCCTTATCGGATTTCTCCGCGGTATCCTGCTCCACATTATCCTTCTCGCCGCTGTTTTCAAATTCATTGAAATACTGCTCCATCGAAACTTTCTGGCTCGTACCGCTGGATATAAAAGCGCCTTCGCCTACCGCGTCCCCGCCG
Organism: uncultured Eubacterium sp.; assembly: GCA_910584065.1. Lineage (GTDB taxonomy): Bacteria > Bacillota > Clostridia > Lachnospirales > Lachnospiraceae > Eubacterium_F. Next base: position 79,981 of record CAJTZN010000001.1, on the reverse strand, counting down.
CCGTCAAAAATATTGATCTTCTCGGAAAACGAGGCCACGATCTGTTCGTACTTCTCCGCATCCACCGTAGACATGGAAAACAGGAGAACGAAAAAGCAGAGCAGCAAATTCATCAGGTCGGCAAACGTATTGATCCATCCGCCCTCGATGGATTTTGGTTCTTCTCTTTTCTTTCTCGCCATTATCCCTCACCACCTTGATCGGCTCCGCCGCCGTCGCCGCCGTTCAGTGCCTCGTCGCGGAGTTTCGGTGCCAGGAATGATTTCAGTTTCTCCTCGATCACCCTCGGGTTCTCTCCCGCCTGGATCGAGAGGATACCCTCACAGATGACCTCTTTCGTCATGATCTCCGTCGCATTGATCGCGCGGAGCTTCGAAGCGATCGGGATACTGATCCAGTTCGCCAGCAGGGAACCGTACAATGTGGTGATCAACGCCACCGCCATGTTCGGTCCGATCGAACTCGGATCGTCCAAAAGTTTGAGCATGTTGATCAATCCGATCAGCGTACCGATCATTCCCCAGGCAGGTCCCATCGCCGCCAGACCGTCCCAGAAACTGATGACCTTGTTATGCCTTCGCTCCACACAACTCAGGTCGGTCTCCAGTATGCTCGTAACGAGTTCCTGATCCGTTCCGTCTACGATGAGCATGATGCCCTTTTTCAAAAATTCATCATCTATGTCCGATGCCGCCTCCTCCAACTGCAGGAGTCCCTCTTTTCTCGCGACGTTCGCCAGATCGATGATCGTATGTATGACTTCCCCTTCGTTACTCTCCGGCGTCTTCATGATGAGCCCGATCGATTTCAGGGAAGCGATCAGTCCTGGTATGCTGTCCGCCATCGTCAGCATACAAAAGATCGACCCCAAGATCGTGATCAGGAACGATGAAAAGTCCCAGAAGTTATTCAATGCCGCAAAGCCCTGATCTCCGGATACGATACCGTAAACAACGGCCGCCGCACAACCCACTAATCCTATAATTGATGCTAAATCCAAGAGTATACACCACCTTAATTTTTTTGTCTATATGTTTTGGAAAATTTCTCTCCGATATGATTTTACTAAATTTTTTATCTCTTGTCTACTCTCTTTTACAATTATTTTTTTTCCCGTCGTAAGTGTGACGACTGTGTCCGGAGATTCTTCCACAGTCTCGATCAGATCGGAATTCAAGGTGAACGGTTTTCCGTTCATCCTCGTGATATCAATCATAATCCCCCTCTCCTTCCCGCGCAATTCACCGCTCCGATACGGATGTCTGAATTTGTCCCGCGCATTTTCATTATAACACAAAACACAAAAAAGGGAAACCTTTTGTTTCCCTTTTTTTAATAAAACACTGTTTATTTACCCTAAAGTACCTTATCGTTTCAGGTTGATCAGTTCCTCCAAAAGCGTATCCGATGTCGTGATCGTTCTCGAATTCGCCTGGAAACCACGCTGTGTCGTAATCATGTTCGTAAACTCCGTCGCCAGATCCACATTGGACATTTCCAGTGCGCCGACCGAGAAACTGCCGATTTCTGTAATATCCTTGCCGACTCCGTCAAATTCACCGGAGTTGAGCGTGGCAGCGAACAGGCTGTTTCCCTGTGCCTCCAGACCGGATGGGTTCGGGAACGAAGCAACTGCAATCTGTCCCAGCAGTTTATTGTCACCATTATCGTAAACAGCAAAAATTTTACCGTCGGTTCCGATTGAAAATCCATTGAGTTTTCCGGCTGCGTTTCCGGCGTTATAACCGTTCCTGTCTCCCCTCTTCGGATCGACGCTGCACGTGCCGCTCGTCGCGTATTTCGTAAGTCCGGAGAAATCAATATCGACACCGCCGACCGGGAACGGGTTATTTTCCGTAGCGCCGTCATTTAATGTGAGGTTCAGGATGCCCGGCACCTCGCCTGTCACGCTGACAAATTCACCAGTTACCCCGTTAAAGGTAAGCACGGCCTCACTGTTCGGAAAATGGAGCGTTCCGTCAGGATCACACGTATACCCGGACAGATCCTGGCCTGCAAACGTCACATACTGCCCGGTTTCTTTATACACGGGATTGCCGCTCTCATCCGGCTCCATCCGTTTCAGAATCGATCCGTTCGCATCCAGAATATCTGTGAGCGCGACACTGAACTGGTTATCGGTTGTGTCATTTAAGAGCATCACTTTTAATTTCGCCGTAAATTTATTTCCTACATTGTCAAAGAACTGGACCGAGATCGGATAGCCGTCCCCGTCAACGCTGTACTGCACGCTTTTATCTTTGCTATCGAGATTTCCTGACAGTGTGATATTCCCCGTCGCCGTCGGCTCCGCCGTCTGGTTTTCCGGCGTCATCAGCTTCAGGGTATCTACGATATCCTTGCGGATATCGCCGTTCTCATCGACGCCCCATCCGAGAACGGTCGCCCCGTTCGTCGTACAGTAAAGCGTTCCATCCGCGTCGATATCGAGCGCGCCCGATTTCGTGAAGTATGTAGCGCCATTACTCCTCACAACGAAAAACGCGTCTCCGTTGATCATGAGGTCCATACCGCGGTCGGTACGGTTTGTCGCGCCGTTTCCGCTGAGGTTCACGCTGATCGACGCCACGTTGGCTCCGAGTCCAATCTGCATCGCGTTCCGGCCTGCCGCGCCCGTGTTGGCGTTCGGCCCGGTCGCGCCCTGCGTCGTCTGGTAGAATACGTCCGTAAAGTTCGTGGAACTTGAACGGAATCCGACTGTATTTACGTTTGCAATGTTATTACCTAATACGTCCATCTTCGTCTGGTGTACTTTCAGGCCCGACACACCAGACCACAATGATCTCATCATAATGATCACCCTCCAAAATTCTATTTACCAAGCCTTCTCAAGCAATCAAAGGCTTTCATGCTTCCTGTCAAGGGCCAGCATGTTTGTTTGAAATCCTCATCGCAATTTTAGTTGATTATCGCTCCATCGATATTGGTAAAAACTGCATTTGCCGTATCGTTCACGGCCGTCACTATGGTCTTGCTCCTGACATTGAGTATAAATGCCAGATCGTCGACCATGACAAGTGATTCTGTCATTCCTTTTTCCACCGCCTGATCTGCTGCGTCTTCCAGTCTCGCCTTCTGCTCGTCTGAAATCGAAATATTCCGCATCTCCAACCGTTTTACGGCATGTTTGGAAAATTTCACCTCATCTGCCGTATCGATCAGCACCCTGTCAAACGATTTCCCAGAACCGCTTTTTTTCGTATCCGCCTTTTTGCCCGCGGTACCATTCGCCAGTTTTTGGCGCATTTCATCGATGGACGCAAAGTTATTATTCGAAATATTCATTTTTTGTCCACCTCCTGACCATTTACTGCGAACTGTCTCCTTTGCCTGAGCCTTCTTCTTTTCCCTGGTCGTCTCCCGAACCGCTGCCCGTATCCGTCACCTTGATCGTCACCTTGTCAAGCACGGAAGTACTGTACGGATCATCAAAATACAGGCCGACCTGATATTCACCCGGATCCAGACCGTCAAGCGCGCCCGGCCAGATCGAAAGCTTACCATCCTCAAACTTGAGGAACTCTGATTTGACGTATTCGCCGTTGATGACAACCGCTACGCTGTTTGCCGCGTAAGATCCTTTTCCGAGATCGATCTCCACCTCAACCGGCTTCTTGTTCGATTTGTCATATACCGCTTCCGTCTTCTTCGCCGTCGGCAGATATTCCTGAATCGCGTAGAACGAATCCCTGACTTCCACGAGATTATCAATCGAGTAAAGCTGTCCGTTCACGGACATATAGGAATCGCCGTTTTTGATGGTCACGTAATCCACAACGCCTTTTACTTCACTTACTTTTCCGTCGGAAGCGGTCGTATTTACGAGTACATACTTACCGACGAGGCTGAATGCCTGCGAATTCATCACGGTCTCATTCAGGTTCTGCATCTGCTCCAGTGCGGAGAACTGTGCGAGCTGCGCGATGAAATCGGTATCTTTCTCTGGTTCCAGCGGATCCTGGTTTTTCATCTGGCACACGAGAAGCTGCAGGAATTCATCCTTTCCCAGTTCCCCTCCCGGTGTGCGGCTCGTTTCTTCCGTTTTGTTCGTACGGTCCTTGCTAAATGAAATTTCATCCAGTTTTGTAAGGATTCCGTCCAAAGCTGTAGCCATATTTTCACCTCCTGTCAAACCCGGCGTCAGATCACGCCGTGTAATCCACTACACTGTTTCCATCCTGTCGCTCTTCTGCCGTCACCGCGGATTCTCTTTCATCGACTTCCTCCACGGAATCAAAGCGGAACCTCTTGTTCTGTCCCTGCGACTGCTTCTTCTGCGGATACCTGCCTTGATCCGAATCTTCCGGATGTTTAAATCCAAATTCAGAAACATTTACCTCTACGGCGTCCACTTTCAGCCCCTGGCTCTCCAGATTTTCCCGCAATACCGTGATCTGGCTCTCCAGCGCCTCTTTGGCCACCTGGTTCTGAACGGTGAGTGTCGCTGTCGCCATGCCGTTTTGAGACGTGACATTGAGATTGACCCTGCCAAGTGATTCGGGATTTAACTGCAGTTCCATGCTCGTCGTCTGCGGAAGCACCCGGATCCTCACGTGATTGACAACCTGCTCCACGATGTTGGCCATCGTCGTCTGCGGGGTCACCGTCTCCGTATGCCTGACATTCTCAAACGATTCGGTCAGACGCTCCACAAATGCTCCGAGCGGGCTCTCGACCTCACGGGCGGAAACTTCTTCCATTCCTCTCGCTGCCGTCTGGCTCTCTCCCGGAAACGCATCCGACGTTCCTGATTCCTCAGACATTTCCACAACGACCGGAATCTCATCTGCCGCTTCCGTGCCGGCGATTTCAGGCATTACTTCCGTCTCGGTATCCGAAACCATTTCCTTTGCCTGCTCTCCCGGATTATTTACGAGCTGCCCAAGTTTCTCCGCAAAACTCTGTAAGATCAGCGAATCTTCCTGAGACAGGTTCGATACGTCTACGCCGAGTTCCTGCGACAGAATCTGCTCGATCCCCTTCATGACGTCGCCCAGTTCGCCTGACATCTGATCCGACATTAAAAACAGGCTCGCGTCGTCCACGCCGTGCACTTCCATGATAAACGCCTTGATGTTTTCCACATTGACAGGCTGGATCGCCACCGTATCCTGTGCCATGAAAAGCACGAGATCCAACGGGCTCATGCCGAGCTGCTCCAAAATATCCAGAACATCTTCTTCGCTCAGGCCGAACGTGTTACCCAAAAACTGTACCACCTTCGTCTCCACTTCATCCAGTTCCACATTTTCCACAGTATCCTGACTCTTCGTATTGTTTTTCAGCGAGATCTTATTCTGGTTAAAATCATCGCGGGACGAGTTGATATCCTTCGCCGCATTTCCGACTTTCTGATCCGTCTGCTTCGCCGAAAAACGATCGTTGTTCCTTGTATCCACCTTCGTCGTATTCCGGGCCATGATACTGTCAAATGACGAATCTCCAGCCTTTGCCGCTTTTCCAGCAGTTTTCGCCTGAACGAAAGACAGGTTCTTTGAAATACCCTGTGTCTTCATCTTTCACCCTCCTTTCCAGACCGTCATCCCGGACAATGATTGTCTTCCTGTACGACTGGTCTTATTTCGCCGGGGACGGTTTCACAAACCTCCCCATGCAATATATATCGGTAACATTCAAAGGAATGTTAATGATATACCCTCTTTTTGACGCCCTACTTCGCCGTCATCTTCGTCGTGATCTGCGCGGCCGTCTCCGGCTCCATATTGGCCAGTATTGCCGAACTCTTTGATTCCGTCATGCAGTCCATGATCGAAGAAACCAGCTGCAGATCGCCTGCCATCGTCTGCAGGATGCTGGCAGCCTGTGCGGGCTCCATCTTGCTGTACATGGTCGCCTGTTTTTTGATCTTCGCCGTATACTGCAGATCCTCGACTACCTTTTTGTAGATCTCCGCCGCGTTGTCCGGATCAATCTGCTCATAATACTTCTGATATTCGGATATATCCGGCGCATTGTCGGCGTAGACGACCTCCTCGTCAAATTCCTTCACGCGCTGTTCAAAACTTTTCTGCTGCTCCTCGAATTTTTGCAGCCTTGCCACTTCCGCTTTCAGTTCCGCCACTTCATCCGCACTGGCGGTATTTGTGCTCTTCAGGGACGAAAGTTCCCTCTCGAGTTCACGGATCTTCGCGTTCGCCTCGTCGATATCGGTATAGGCGTTCGTCGGGGCCTCGCCCTCGACTTCCGGCAGGATCTTATTGATGATCGGTACATCTTTTACGACAGGATAGAGGATCTGACTGCCAAACCTGCCGACATCCAGTTTTATAAGAACGCCGAAAATAGCGAGCCAGATGACCACGATCACAAATACGATCAAGATCGTCAGCAGTTTGCTGCCAGCTCCCTCTTCCTGCGCAATATCCTTTTTTTCATCTTTTTTCTTATCTTTTCTCGCCATACTCTCCCTCTTTTCTGTATTTACACAGCTTTCGTTCTCGTTCCATGTTTATAACTCATAAGTTCATCTACTTCTTTTTGTTCCTTGCGGTTCTCTTCGAACACAAATTCCTCGAACGCCTTTTCCCTCAGCTTTTCAAATATTTTCCGCTCTTTCATTGCCTCGCTCAGCTTTTCCCTCGCGACTTCTACCTCTTTTTCGCACCGTATCACGACGAGCTGCTGCTGCATCGCATAAAATTTGAGCACTTCAACTGCGTTCTCCCTCGTGCGGATCTCGTCCACCGATAACGTTTCGCAAAGAACAAGCTTTAACTTCTCCCTGGCCTCTTCCCGCCTGGCTACGATCTTCTCCAGCTTTTCCTGCTCTCGCAGCAGTCTGGCGTTCGCCTGGGCGTATTCATTTTTTGCCTGGTCTTCCAGCTTTTCTTTCATATCCAGTATGTTCTGCATCGAAAATCGAAAACACGCCATTCTGCCTGCCTCCTCGCCAGTTCATCCAAAAATCCATTTATGATCTCATGATCCCACGGCGAAATCCACCATTCAGGTAATCCCACAGATCATTACATTTCCTCTTCTTCACTGGCAAATATATCTGTCATGATCGAAACAGCCTCTTCAAACGTAAACTTTTCTTCCGTCGACTGCTTCAGGAATTCATTGACCTGATCGATCTTTTCGATCGCAAAATCAATCTCGTGGTTCGATCCCGATTTATAGGCCCCGATATTGATCAAATCTTCAGCTTCGCGGTAAGTGGCGAGCACATGTTTCAATTCCCCGGCCACTTCTTTATGTTCCTGCCCGGCGATCGAACTCATCACACGGGAAATGCTTCCCAGTATATCAATGGCCGGATAGTGGTTTTTCTGCGCCATCGAACGGGAAAGTACGATATGTCCGTCCAAAATACCCCTGGCCGTATCGGTGATCGGCTCGTTAAAATCATCTCCATCGACTAACACCGAGTACAATCCGGTAATCGAACCGCGGTCTGAATTTCCCGCGCGCTCCAACAGCTTTGGCATCTCGGCATACACACTGGGCGGATACCCTCTGGAAACAGGCGGTTCCCCGGACGCAAGTCCGATTTCCCGCTGCGCCATGGAAAAACGCGTCAGCGAATCCATCATCAGCAGCACATCTTTTCCCTTATCACGGAAATACTCCGCGATCGCCGTCGCCGTCTTGGCCGCCTTGTTTCGGATGAGCGCAGGTTTATCGGACGTCGCCACAACGACGACCGAACGGCGCATGCCCTCTTCCCCAAGATCCCTCTCGATAAATTCCCGGACTTCCCTGCCACGCTCTCCGATGAGAGCGATCACATTTACATCCGCCTTCGTATTTCTCGCAAACATGCCCATCAGCGTACTTTTTCCCACGCCGCTTCCCGCAAATATGCCAATACGCTGCCCTTTTCCTACCGTGATCAGGCCGTCTACGGCCTTCACGCCCAAAGGAAGCACTTCATCAATCAATTTACGGGTCAATGGATCAGGCGGAGACGCCTCTACAGAATATTTATGACTATTTTCTGACAAAAGCGGCGCATTCATCGGCTCCCCTACGCCATCCAGCGTCTTCCCGAGAAGTTCATCACCGACGGACACCTGCAGCGGCGCCCCGGTATTCTCTACCCAGCTCCCGAGCCCGACCCCCTCGACATTGTCATAGGGCATCAATAAAACCCGGTCATCCCGGAATCCGACCACTTCCGCCTTTACTGCTCCCGCGGAAGAATTGGATTTGATGATGCAAAGGTCATTCAGCTTTGCCTCCGGCCCGATCGACTCGATCGTCAGACCGACTACTTTTGTCACCTTGCCGAGATGTCTGACGTGACTCCTCTCCAACAGCGCATCGTATCTGTCAAAATTTATTACAGATGAAGGATTCATGGTCATCCCCCTTTAGTTTACCAGCATTTTCAAATCGCGCACCAGCATATCGAGCTGTGTCTGAAAGCCGCAGTCAGCCATCTGACTGTCCGTTTCAATGATACACTGCCCTTTCTCCAGTCCCTTTTCCTCTACAAATTCAAAGGCAGCGCCCTCGCCGACATACTCTGACAATTCTGCCCTGTGCGCTTCCAAATAGTATACATCGTCCGAAGATACCCGGATCTTATAATTGGTCGATGGTTCAAGATCCTGAGCCGCCGTACGGATCAGATAGAGGATCAGGTCTTTCTTATCTTCTATGACAACATCCGTCAGTTTCTTCACAAGGGCAATAACAACATCCACATATTTACCCTCGATCCCAGCCAGGCACGATGCGAGTTCTTCCCGCTGCATCCTCGCGCTCTCTGCCAGTTCTGCTTCCTTCTGCTGGATTTCCTGTTCCGCCTGAGCCATGCCGTCCTCATATCCCCGATTACGTCCTTCTTCATATCCGCTCGCCCGCGCCGCGTCTGCGGCAATCTGTGCATCTGCCTTGATCTTATCCGCTTTCTTTTTCGCCTCCGCAATGTGCTGATCCGCTGCGGCTTCCGCTTCTTTCTGACGCTTGCGGAGTTCTTCATCCAGATCGGTCACCGGAAGACCGGCGCTGAACCGGCCGTCCTTTTCCTTGGAATCCGCCTGGGGCACATCCAGTCCGGCAGCCTGAAGCGCTTTTTCAGCCTCGATTTCACTCATCGTCTTGAATTCCATCACGCCGGCCAATTTCTTTTTTCCCTCGCTCAGCGGAACAAACATATCTTCCTGACGGTTGTTATCTATGATGAATGTCTCTTTTCCCCTCATATCAACGAAAGGATACTTGATCAGATTAGACAACGATCTCGTCACCTCCGCCTCTCGAAATGACGATCTCACCGGAATCCTCAAGTTTTCGGATCACATTAACGATCTTCTGCTGTGCCTCTTCCACATCTTTCATACGGACAGGTCCCATATATTCCATATCCTCCCGGATCATCGCGGACAAACGGGTTGACATATTGTTGAAGATAACGTTCTGCACATCTTCGTTCGCGCCTTTGAGGGCGATAGCCAGCTCGCTGTTCTCCACCTCACGCAGCACACGCTGAATCGAGCGGTCGTCCAGCATGAGAATGTCCTCGAATACGAACATTTTCTTGCGGATCTCGTCTGCCAGTTCCGGCTCCTCGATCTCCAGGTTTTCCATAATATGCTTTTCTGTTCCACGGTCTACGGTGTTCAACACCTCTACGATCGAATCGATACCACCGACGATCGTGTAATCCTGATTGACAAGGGAAGAAAGTTTCTGTTCCAAAATATTCTCCACCTCCTTGATGACATCGGGAGACGTCCGGTCCATCAGGGCAATACGCTTTGCCACATCGGTCTGCTTATCCGGCGTGAGCGTACTGATGATACCCGCCGCCTGCGTCGGGGACAGGTACGATAAGATCAGGGCGATCGTCTGCGGATGCTCATCCTGAATAAAGTTGAGGATCTGGGACGCCTCTGTCTTACGTATAAATTCAAACGGACGAACCTGCAAGGACGCCGTAAGCTTGCCGAGCACCTCTTTCGCCTTCTCTTCTCCGAGTGCTTTCTGAAGCAGGTCCTTGGCGTACCCGATCCCGCCCTCTTCGATATACTGCTGGGCCAGACATACTTCATAGAACTCATTCAAAACAGCTTCTTTCTCTGCCGGCGTCACATTCCGGATATTGGCAATCTCCAATGTAAGCTGTTCAATCTCATCTTCTTTTAAGTGTTTAAAAACGGTAGCCGCCTTCTCCGGGCCGAGCGTGATCAAAAGTATCGCGGCCTTTTGAACGCCGTCCATTTCAGAAATCGAAACTGTACGCGCATGAGCCATCTGTCTTTACCCCCAATCTTCATTGATCCAGTTTCGCAGCAGCGACGCCACCGCATCCGGATTTTCATCAACAAACTTCTCTATCAGAGTTCTCGTCTCCGATTTCTCTCCAAATTCGATCTCCTCGAGGCTCTCACCCTCTTCCGCCGTCGTCGCGAGCAAATCCTCTACCGAAAGTTCCGGCTCCATCTCCGTCACTTCTACCGGCGATGTTCCGCGGATGATCACGAAGATGAGCAGGGCACCGATCAATACCGTAAGGATGATCATCAGGTAATTGGTAAAGCTTCCAACGAAGCTCGACTCCTCTGCCGCCTCAAATACCGGTTTTTCCTGTACCCGGATCGAAATATTATTCGCCGCGATACCGGTCGAAGCCGCCACGAGTTCCACTAACCCTTCCGGCACATCTAACGGCGTAACCGCGCTGTTCTGCTCGATGTACTGGTCAAATGTCATATTGTCGAGCGCTCCCTGTTCCCGAAGCGCTTCCTCCGAAACCCTGCGGTACGTCGTGAGAACGATACCGATCGAAGATTCCTCCTGGTTCACCGCACCCACTTCGTGCTCAATGTTTTTCACATCCTCATTCGGAAGATAATCATATTTATTCAGAACGGTCTCCGTATTCGTGGAGCCGTTGTTTTGCAGCATGTAATCCGTTTCCTCGGCATTGGAATCCGTTCCCGGCGGGCCTCCGCTCCCGGACTGGCCGTTTGACTTATACTCGTACGAGTGGGAATAGTAACCCTGGTCCTGTCCTTCCGGCACGGAATATTCCGTATAAAGCTCGGTGACTTTATCCATATTGTAATCAATCGCCATCTCACTGACAGCCGCATCGTCATATCCCGCTTTCAAAAGGATCCTCTCGGTCCTCTCCGCGAATGTGCGCTGAAGCTTTGCCTTGTAATCTTCCAGGCCCGAAACAGTTCCACCCAGCGTATTGTCGGTCTTCGCGCCATACAGCAGGTTTCCGGTCGTATCCACGATCACGACATTGTCGGTCGTCGTATTGCCGACGGCATTCGTGAGATAGAAGGCCATCGCCCGTGCCACTTCCGTTTCGATTTCCTTGCCGTTTGCCACACGGAGCGTAACGCTGACTGCCGTTTCCTCCTTTTCCGAGCGGATCGTATTATCATCCTCTCTTCGGTCTATGATGACGGATGCATCTTCCACCCCGTCAAAGTTCAACAGATTTTCCTTGATCGACGACTGCAGCGCCAGCGTGATCTTCGTATGCTTTTCAAGCGAAGATGTCGTCATATCGCTTTTCAGCGCGTCCTCCCATGTCATATCTTTATCCACGATGCCCTGGGATCCCATCGTGAGAACCGCGTCTGAGTAATCGGACTGTTCCACTTGAAAACTTGTCGTTCCCGAAGTGTCGGTCTCCATTTCATAATTCACGCCTTTTTCCGTCAACGCGTCCGACAGCTTACTAGCCAGCGCGCCGTCCGACAGCGTAGCAAGATGTGTATAAGTCGGTCTTGTCAGCAAATAAGACAATAAAACTAACAGAAAAAAGACCGCCAGCGTAACGCAGGTAATGATCGTTTTCTGTTTCGTCGTATAATTATTCCACCAAGAAATCACTTTATCTTTAATGGCGATCAACTGATCCATCATAAACTTCATCGCTCCTAACTGTGGTAAAGTATTCTAATCCCCGCCAGCGCACTAAAAAAACGCTTAGAACTGCATGTTAAGCAGTGTCTTATAGGCTTCTATCGCCGTGTTCTTCACAGCGACCGTGTACTGCAGCGAAATATTCGCTTTCTGCTGGGCAACCATCAGATCGTGCCAGTTATCAGTCTCTCCGATGGAGAAGCGGATCTCTTCTTCTTCCGCCGCATTGGACAACTGATCCGTCTCGTTTACCATCTTCATAGCCGATGAGAGAATACTTTCAAACGTTTCCTGCCCCGATGTTTTTATTTCTGTATCTGTCGTACTGCCATACCTGCTCACTTCCGATAAGCGGTCAATTCCCAAAACCTGACTAATGTTCATCGTCTGATACCCCTCTTTTCCTCTTCTTGATCACACACCCTCACCGCAACCAGACGCGTTCATCACGCGCCTCCAAGTTCTAACGCTTTCAGCGCCATTCCTTTTGTGGAATTTAAAACCGTGACATTTGCTTCGTACGCCCGTGTCGCGTCGATCATGTTTGTCATCTCCGTCACGGTATTGACATTCGGATACATCACATAGCCGTCCTCGTTCGCATCGGGATGCGACGGATCGTAAACGAGATTTCCGTCGGACGGATCTTCTACAATCTCCGTCACCTTTACGCCCTTCCCGATATGGCCGGTCGCGTAACTCAGTGATTCCCGGAACGTCGGAAAACTCTTCTCCTCAAACACTACTGTTTTGCGCCTGTATACATGTCCATTCGCATCGCGTGTCGTATTCACATTTGCGAGGTTCTGCGCGATGATGTCGCTGCGCACCTGCTGCGCCGTCATCCCCGTGGCGCTCATGTCCATTGCTCCAAAAACTGACAATCCGATCACTTCTTTCTGTAATATTATACTGTAATGATTTTCGCCTTACTTTCCTACCCGGTATCGAACGCCCTAAAAATCCACACAACAAAATCAGCTTGTCTTAAGCGCCGTCTTAAGCCGTGAGAACTCCTGATTCATGGAATTCATCAGCGTATAGTACTTAAGCTGGTTTTTGGCAAGCTCCACACTTTCTGTATTCATATCGACATTATTCCCGTCATAGCGGTAACTCAGATTCACCTGGTCTGTATATGTAGTGCAGTTCAACTCATTCAGATCCAGTCCCGCGACCGTCTCATCAAGCGAGTCCGTTCCCGCGACCAAATTGGCCAGATATGTCTCAAACTGTACATCTTTTCTTTTGAAATTAGGCGTGTCCGCGTTGGCAATATTGTTGGCGAGGATATCATTTCTCGTCCAGCTCGCATCTGCCGCCTTGCTTAACACATTCACGTAATTATATGCGTTAGACAGAACCATCTCTCTCATCCTTTCCTATTCAGTCTCATTGATCCACACAAAAGCACAAAGGACTCCATCAAAATTCATTTTATCATAGTTCAAAAAATAATTCAAGTACTACTTGACAAGCACTTTTCATTTCTTCTCTTCTTCGGAAACCGCTTCTTTTTCCTTCTTGAAGCCGCATGACGCGTCGGCGCAGACGAGTTTGTTCCCTTTTTCCAGCAGGAAATTTCCGCATTTGGGGCAGGATTGATCCGAGGGCCTCTGCCACATCATAACATCACACTCCGGATAATTTTCACATCCATAATACCTTCTGCCCTTTTGCGTTTTCTTGATGACGATCTCACCGCCGCATTTATTGCACGTTACGCCGATCTTTTCAAAATACGGTTTTGTGTTGCGACAGTCCGGAAATCCCGGACATGCCAGAAATTTCCCGTGCGGCCCGTATTTGATCACCATGTTCCTCCCGCAGTTCTCACAGATCGTATCGGTCACTTCATCTTCGATCTCAATTTTTTCCAGCGCCTGTTCCGCGTGGCTGACTGCTTTTTCCAGATCGGGATAAAAGTTCCGGATGATATTTTTCCACTCCACAGTTCCCTCGGCCACGCCGTCCAAAAGCAGTTCCATCGTTGCCGTGAAGTTCACGTCAACGATACTTGAAAAGGCGCTTGTCATGATCTGGTTCACAATATCGCCCAGTTCCGAGAGATACAGGTTTTTCTGCTCCTTCGCCACATAGCGGCGGGCGATCAGCGTCGTGATCGTCGGGGCATACGTACTCGGACGGCCGATCCCCAGTTCTTCCAGCGCTTTCACGAGCGACGCCTCGGTGTAGTGGGCGGGCGGCTGCGTAAAATGCTGCTCCGGTTCCAGAACGGCATCACGAAATACCGTGCCCTCGCTCACCTTATGGAGCACGGCATTGTTATCCGCCTTGTCCTCGTCATTCTGGTATACGGCTAAAAACCCCGGAAATACAATTTTGGAACCTGAACTCGTAAAGCGGTACTCCCCGGCGTCGATCTTCACGGAAGTCGTCTCGTATCTGGCTCCTTTCATCCGGCTCGCCACAAATCGTTTCCAAATGATCTGATACAGGCGGAACTGATCCCTCGACAGGGAATCTTTCACCATCGCCGGTGTCAGTTCGACATACGTAGGACGGATAGCCTCGTGGGCATCCTGGATTTTTTTGTCTTCTTTTATGGGTTTGTTGACAGAACCGATATTTTCCTCTCCGTAATTTTCGCGGATGAACGCCCGGCACTCGCTGTCCGCCTCATCCGATATACGGGTAGAATCGGTTCGCAGATACGTGATCAGGCCGATGGTCCCTTTTCCTTTGACTGCCACTCCCTCGTAGAGCTGCTGCGCCACACGCATCGTTTTCTGCGTCGCGAAATTTAGATTTTTAGAACATTCCTGCTGCAGCGTACTCGTGGTAAACGGCAGCGGCGGTTTTTTTGTCCTCTCACCCTTTTTGATATCCGAAACTTCGTACACGGCACCCTCCAGCGCGTGAACGATGTCATCCATCTCCTGTTTGCTTATATTTTCCTGTTTTTTCGGATTTCCATAATATTTGGCAATCAGTGGTTTTTTACTTCCCTTAACGGCAAACGAAGCCTCAAGCGACCAGTACTCGCTCGGTATGAACGCGTCAATCTCCGCCTCCCGGTCCGCGATGATGCGCAGCGCGACCGACTGCACGCGGCCGGCGCTCAATCCCCGTTTTACTTTCTGCCACAGAAGCGGACTGATCGAATATCCCACCATGCGGTCGAGCACGCGCCTGGCCTGCTGGGCGTCCACCAGATCCATATCGATCTCCCGGGACTCCTTGATCGCCTGCCTCACGGCATTTTTTGTAATCTCGTTAAACGTAATGCGTCTCGTTTTTTTCGGATCCAGCTTCAGCGCATGGCATAAATGCCAGGAAATCGCTTCCCCCTCGCGGTCGGGGTCGGTCGCCAGATACACTCTGTCTGCTTTTTTTACTTCTTTCCGGAGCGATGCGAGAAGTTCCCCCTTTCCCCGTATCGTAATATACTTCGGCTCAAAATCATTTTCAAAATCGACACCCATCTGGCTCTTCGGCAAATCCCTTACGTGTCCGTTGGAAGCCACCACCATATAGTTGCTTCCCAAAAATTTTTTGATGGTTTTCGATTTCGCCGGAGACTCGACGATTATCAAGTTCTTAGCCATCTCACATAGCCCCCTTTATTTCCTTTTCACATAATAATGATTCCCGATCTCGAGAATCATCCCATATTTCAATAGAAGTAACAGACACCGCATGATTTCCGCCTGTTCCATCTTTTGTTCCTCTGCAAGTACACTTATATGTTTTGGCTCAAAACCTAAACTATCATACACCATTTTTTCTTTTGTTTCAAGCCGTATATTCAAATTTCTAAAATTTTTCATTTCTTTGGGAATCAAAATTCCGAGACAATCCATGATTTCTTCCGGCTCCGTAACCAGACAGGCTCCCTGTTTGATCAGGTTATTGCACCCTTCGCTCAGTGCGTCCCCGGCCCTGCCGGGAATGACAAAAACTTCCTTTCCCTGCTCGAGCGCGAGGTCTGCCGTTATGAGCGAGCCGCTCTTCGCTCTCGCCTCCACGACAAGCACGCCGTCCGACAGGGCGCTGATAATGCGGTTGCGCATCGGAAAAAACGACGGTCTCGCCTCCGTCCCCGGCGGATATTCGGAAATGATCCCGCCGCGGCGCACGATACTGCGATACAGCCGCTCGTGCTCTTTCGGGTAACAGATTTCCGCGCCGTTTCCCAGCACGGCGTACGTAGTTCCGCCCCCTTCCAGCGCCCCCTGGTGCGCCCAACCGTCGATGCCCCGCGCCATGCCGCTGATGACCGCGACGCCGCATGACGCCAGGCGGGCAGAAAACGCGCGCGCCGTCTCCCTGCCGTAGAGGGAACAGTCCCTCGCCCCCACGACGGCCACCCGGTATCGTTCCTCCGGCAGCTTTCCTATATAAAATAACCGCTTCGGCGGCTGGTACAGATGCCTGCATCCCTCCGGATATACGGGGGAAAAAATGCCCGCGCATTTCATTCCGTACCCGCCCAGTTTCTTCTTCCAGTACCCGGCGTTGTATTTTTTCCTGCTTTCCACTATATTATGTACATCCCTCTCAGTTATGCCGGAAACTTTTTTCAGGATGTCCGCGGACGCCGTAAAAATTTCTTCTGCCGCTGGAAACTCCCGGCGCAGCCTGAGTAATTTTTTTGCGCCGATCCCAGGTATCCCGCAGAGCCAAAACTCATAGTCTTCTTTCGTCATTTGATCGCAAAAACCTTTGCCGACAGGGGAGGCCTCTCCCGGGGGCCGGCTCTTATTGTCTTCTTTCGTCATTTGATCACAAAAGCCTTTCCCAGCAGGACTTTCCTCTCCCACCGTCCGGCATTTATTCTCTTCTCCCGTCATTCCGCCACCCCCCTTCCGGTCTCCTCTTCACCGTCTGTCATTTTCCTTACCTTCTCCTCGTACAAATCGCCGCTCCCCCAGTATTTGTGGCTGACCATTTTATACGCGGAAGCTTCCAAAAGTTCCCGTTCGCCGATCCCGTCCTGCTCTCTCATATCGGCGAGCGTGCGCGCCACGCGCAGCATCCGCTGCATCCCGCGCACCGAGAGACCGGTCCGTCTGACGAGTTCTTCCATCAGATTTTTTGCCTCCGCTCCCAAACGACAATATTTCTCGAGAAGATGGCCGTCCAGTTCGCTGTTCAGCCCGATCGCCTCCGCGCGGTACCGCTCCTTCTGGATCTGTCTCGTCCGGACGATCCGCTGCCGGATGCGCGCGCTGTCCTCCCCGCGCTCTCCGCCAAACAGCCCTTCCTGCCTCTCGGTCTCGACACAGATGTCGATGCGATCAAGCAGTGGTTCACTCAGGCGGGCGAGATAATTCCGCACCTGCCCGAGCGTGCAGCGACACCGGGCCATATCGGGAAAATATCCGCATTTACACGGATTCATCGCGGCTACGACCGTCATCTTAGCCGGGTACTCGAAACATTTCCCCAACCTCGCGATCTGTATCTTCCCCTCTTCCATCGGCTGCCGCAGGATTTCCAGCGTGTTTCTGGAAAATTCGGGCAGTTCGTCTAAAAAGAGCACGCCGTGGTGCGCGAGCGTAACCTCTCCCGGAAACGGCTCCCGCCCGCCGCCGGCCAGCGCTGCCGGCGTAACGGTGTGGTGCGGCGCGCGAAACGGACGCCTCGTCATAAACGGCACGTCACCGCGCAGCATTCCGGCAACACTGTATATTTTCGTCAGTTCCAGTGTTTCTTCCTTTGACAGCCGGGGCATGATCCCCGGAATCCGTCTGGCTAACATCGTCTTTCCGGTGCCGGGTGCGCCGATCATCAGAACATTATGCCCGCCGCTGACCGCCGTTTCCAACGCCTGTTTCGCCCTCGCCTGTCCGTAGATTTCATTAAAATCCGGCTCCCCGGCGTACGGATCTCCCTGCTCCAGGTCATAACGGCTGACGGCGGTGTCTGGACACGGCACCTCGCCCGTCCGGATGTAGGCGATCGCCTGGGAAACGGTTTCCACGCCGACGACGCGCAGGCCGTCAACGAGAGCGGCTTCCCCCGCGTTTACCCGCGGCAGGAGCATCGCTTCGAACCCCTCTTTTTTCCCCATAACAGCCATCGCAAGCGTGCCGCGGACACCGTCCACGTTCCCATCCAGACCGAGTTCCCCGACGATCAGCGTCTTATGTAGTTTTTGTACTGGGATCATGCCGAATGCGGCAAGTAATGAGATGGCGATGGGCAGATCAAATCCCGAACCATCCTTGCGCAGATCCGCGGGCGACAGGTTCACGGTAATCCTCTTCGCCGGAAAACGGTATCCTGCGTTCTGCAGCGCGATACGCACCCTCTCCCTGGCTTCTTTCACAGCCGAAGCCAGCACTCCCACCATCTGAAAAACAGGCAGGCCGTTTGATACGTCGGCCTCCACCTGGATTACATGTGCCTCAAGGCCGCTCAGGCCGGCACTGAATACCTTGCTGTACATCTGTTTCTCCTTCCCGAAAGGAGAAAACCACCTGTCTTCAGTATATCATCCGTCTTTACTGGTTGTCCAGTATTTTTTTGATCTCATCCATAAATGTGTTCACATCTTTAAATTCACGGTAAATGGAAGCGAACCTCACATAAGCCACCGGGTGGACATCCTTGAGATATGCCATCACGATCTCCCCGATTGTCTGGCTGGACACTTCTTTCTCCCCGAGATTGAATACTTCCGTCTCGATGCGGTCGACGACCTCGTTGATCTGATCCACGGAAATCGGCAGTTTGGTACAGGAACGGAAAATCCCCTGTTCGACTTTCGAGCGGTCATACATTTCCCGGGCCATATCTTTTTTAATGACAATGAGCGGGATCGTTTCGAGTTTTTCGTATGTCGTAAACCGCTTACTGCACTTCTCGCACTGTCTTCTCCGGCGGATGGAGCTGTTATCATCCGCCGGCCTGGAATCGATCACTTTCGTATTTTCTTCTCCACAAAATGGACATTTCATAATTTACCTCATTTCCGCGCGGAACTTCAGTTCCATGGCTTTTTATTTGAAACCATTACTATCATAATCGAAAATGTCCCCGCCGTAAAGTGTTTTTTTCGTTTCTCAGCACTTTTTTCTAGCCCGCTCTACCGAGATTTCGACTAAGATCACGTCGGCCCCGATCTGCCGGATGCACGAGAGGTCGATGACAAACTCTTCTTCTCTTCCAAATATCCCGAAAAACTTGCACGGACCGGGCACGATAATATGGCTGATACACCCCTTGCACAGATCAAAGATCATATCCTCCACATAACCGAGCCTCTCTCCGTCGCACACATTGATGACTTCTTTTTCCCTGAGATCGCAAATCCGCATTGTCAAAACCACGCAAAATTTATTTTTATAAATGTATGTGGCCGGAGAATATTTCATTCGTTTATGCGCAAAATATCTTTTAGAAAATCTTTAAATCTTTTTGGCGAGGTATCTGACATGGCACAATATAAAGTTGAAATATGCGGCGTAAATACGAGTAAACTTCCGCTCTTGAGCGAAGAGGAAAAAGAAACATTGTTCCAGGAGATTGCCAAAGGGAACAAACAGGCCAGGGAAACGTACATCAAGGGAAATCTCCGTCTCGTCCTCAGCATCATCCAGCGCTTTACGAATGCGAATGAAAACATCGACGACCTGTTCCAAATCGGCTGCATCGGCCTGATCAAAGCGATCGACAACTTTGACGTCACGATGAATGTAAAGTTCAGTACGTACGCGGTTCCGATGATCATCGGAGAAGTGCGCCGCTTCCTCCGCGACAACAACTCGATCCGCGTGAGCCGCTCGCTGCGCGACATCGCCTACAAAGCGATCTACACGAAAGAGGCGATGATGAAACGGACCGACCACGAGCCCACGATCGAAGACATCGCCAAGGAACTGGATGTGCCGGCAGAGGATATCGTTTTCGCGCTCGACGCGATCCAAAGTCCGGTCTCGCTCTACGAACCCGTGTACTCCGAGGGCGGCGATACGTTATATATCATGGATCAGATCAGCGACACGAAAAACAAAGAGTCTACATGGGTAGAAATGATTTCCCTGCAGGAAGCGATGAAGTCACTGCCGGAGCGGGAGAAAAATATCATTGACCTCCGCTATTTCCAGGGGAAAACACAGATGGAGGTGGCCGAAGAGATCCACATTTCGCAGGCGCAGGTATCCCGGCTGGAGAAAAACGCGCTCGGGATCATGAAATCGGAATTGGCTTGAAAAAAGTAATACGTACAACAACAGGTCTGATTTCCATTGACAGGAACATAATATTATCATAAAATGAAAAAAAGGAGATGATATTATGTTAGCAGTAAATTATTCTACTATTAGAAATAATTTGAAATCTTACTGTGATGAAGTGACCGATCACAACGAAACCGTTATTGTTACCCGAAAAGACGAGAAAAATGTGGTCATTTTAAGTTTGGAAAAATATAATCAGATCATGAAAGCATTCCAAAATGCCGAATATCTTGCCATGATTGATCGGGGAATTGCCCAGCTTTCTTCCGGGAAAGGACAACAGCACGAACTCATAGAGGTAGAAGACGATGAATAAACTATGGTCAGATCGTGCCTGGGACGATTACTTGTACTGGCAGATGCAGGATAAGAAAACTTTGAAAAAGATAAATGAACTAGTAAAAGATATTGAGCGAAATGGTTTGGCGGAAGGAATCGGTAAACCGGAACCGTTAAAACACAGAAAAGCCTGGAGCAGGCGCATTGATAGAGAAAACCGACTGGTGTATAACATAGATGACCAGAAAAATTTATGGATCATTGCATGCAAAGGGCATTATGACGACACATGAAAAAACATCGCCCCCTCACGTACTTACCTCGTGGGGAAGCGATGTTTTTTGTATTCTTTACGCTGTATATTTCTCCAGCGTCGCCCGCACGGCACCCGTACCGGCCGTCAGTTCCGCGAACATGCCCTCGACCTTCTCACCGAGCCCCGCGTCATACAAATTGACCGCAAAGATCGTCTCATCTGACAGGATCGGCTGAAGTACCTTATGTACATCCATCGGATGAACATCCATTGGATGTTCATCGGCATCTTCCCCCAGCCTGACATCCGCCACATATTTCTTCACCTCATCGAGTCTCGGATCCGAACTCTGCTCAAACGGCTTCCCTTCGTCGTCCACTCCCATCAGATAGCGGCACCACCCGGCAAGGACGAGCGGGATCAGCGTCAGGGAACCCACCTGTAATGAATCGCTCGCCTCATAGGCCTTGATCGTCTCGCCGAAACGAATCGGAAGTTTCTGTGACGTATCGGTAACGATGCGCTGCGGGGAATCCGGCATAAACGGATTCGGGAGACGCAGGCGCAGCACGGCGTCCGCGAACTCTTTCGGATCAATGATACCGGGATCTACGACGACCGGCATCCCCTCCTGATAACACATCTTCTCGATCAGCGCCGATAACTGCGCATCTTCCATCTCCTCGTGGATAGACGTGTAGGAAAGCAGGCATCCGTAAATGGCCAGCGCGGTGTGGAGCGGGTTCAGGCATGTACATACCTTCATTTTTTCCACCTTGTCCACCGTTTCCCGGTCGGTAAACAAAATGCCGGCCTTCTCAAGCGGCGGCCTTCCGTTCGGAAAGCGGTCCTCGATCACGAGATACCCCGTCTCTTCGGAATTGACAAATGGCGAGGTATACGTATTCCGGTTGGTGATGATCAGTTCCGTATCCTCAAACCCATCCGCCTCCAGCATGTTCTTTACATTCTCATCCGGCCGCGGTGTGATCTTATCGATCATCGACCACGGGAATGAAACTTTTGCCTCATCCTTCATGTAATCCCCGAATGCCGGCTCTACGATCCCGTTTTTGATCCAGGCATCGACAAAGGCCATCACGCCGGCCTTTAACTTATCGCCGTTATGGGAACAATTGTCCATGCTCGAAAGTGCCAGCGGCGCCCCGCACGTCTGGAACCTGCGGTAGCAGAGAGCCGCCACACGCCCCATCAGATGGCCCTGCTCCTCCGGCTTTGCCTGGAACCCTGCCTCCACAACGGGGAGAATGTTCCCCTTTCCGTCGTAAATGCTGTAACCTTTTTCGGTGATCGTAAAGCTTGCCATCTGCAGCGACGGACTTTCAAATATTTCAAACAGCCGCGCGAAATCAGCCGGCTCCGCCTGATCTGCCACCAGCGCTTCCACGACGCTTCCCACTACTTTCTTCTCGATCGTGCCGTCCGCCTTTAACACGACGGACAGGCTCAGGCTGTCATACGGCTTGTAGGCTTTGGAAATGATCTCGTGGTCAAAACTCTCCGCCACGATCACGCCCTTATCGTACTCGCCCGCATTCAATAACCGCTGGAGAAGTTCCGCCGGGAACGCGCGGAAGATATTGCCGGCGCCAAAATGAACCCAGGCCGGCGCCTCCGACGTCTTCTTTTTCACGGCCTCCCTGTCGTATGACGGAAGCTCATAACCTTTTTCCTCCCAAACCCCGGATACTTCGTTTTGCAAATCTGTTAATTTCATGATCTACCTCTTTTCTGCATGCCTCACGCCTTTTTGTTCTTCTGGATCGCTTCCCACAGTCCATTGATATAAGCTACGCCGAGCGCGCGGTCATACAGCCCGTATCCCGGCCTCGCCTGCTCATTCCAGATCATCCGCCCGTGGTCGGGACGGATCACCCCATCAAACCCGGTGTCAATGAGCGCCTTGATGATCTCATACATATCAAAATTTCCATCGGATGAAAGATGGGATACTTCGTGGAACAGATCGTCATTCTCGTATTTAATGTTGCGGATATGCGCAAAGTGGATCCTCTCCGCGAGCTTCGGATTGCGGATAATGTTTGGCAGATCGTTGTTCAGATTGCTGCCAAGCGACCCCGTACAGAATGTAAATCCGTTGTAGATGCTGTTATTCAGCGCGGCGATCTTTAACAGGTCGTCCTCACATGTGACAATGCGCGGAAGCCCGAACACATCCCAGGCCGGATCGTCTGGATGGACCGCCATCTTGATCTCATATTTCTCACATGTCGGCATGATCCCGTCGAGGAACACCTTAAAATTTTCCCGCAGCTTATCGGCGGTCACATCCTTATATTTGTCAAACAGATCCATGATCTCATCCCGGCGGTTCGGCTCCCAGCCCGGCATGACAAACCCGCCGCTCGCCTTCTCGATGCGCTCAAACATCTCACTCGCGTCGATGCCGTCGATGATCGAAGAATCATAGGCAAGCGCCGTCGATCCGTCCGGCAGCGGCATCGCGAGATCGGTCCGCGTCCAGTCAAACACCGGCATAAAATTGTAGCATACCAGATGGATGCCCGCTTTTCCGACCGCCTCCAGGGATTTATTATAATTGTCGATCAGTTCGTCCCTCGTCGGCAGGCCGATCTTTATGTCTTCATGTACATTGATACTCTCGATGCCGATCAGTCCCAGTCCGCTCGCTTCCACTTCCTGTTTGCGCTTCATGACATCCTCATACGTCCACGCCTCGCCGGCCGGAATATCGTGAAGCGCTGTAATGACACCGCTGACACCCGGTATCTGGCGGATCTGCTCCAGTGTGACACTGTCGTTACCCGTGCCATACCATCTTAATGTCATATCCATATCGTTCTCATTCCTTTCTATTCGTTCTCGTCGATTCTTTTCCTACTCAACGATCTGCCGCTCTCCGTGCAGACGACCTGACACTATTTATAAATCGTCCTTCCCTTTTCGTCGTCGATGCCGCTTTTCCGGTAAAAATACGTGTTGACACGGTCGCGCCATTCCTTCGCGTTTTCCAGCTGTCTGGCAAACCGGTCCTTCACGCACGCAAAGGAGCGTTCTGATATTTTCCCTTCCAGCCCCTCCCACTGTTTCTTCATCGCTTCCACTTCCTCAACGCCTTCAAAATGCGTGTCGTAAATGTGCTGGATCAGCGTCTTTCCCGTTTTTAACTCGTACGTATACGGGATATAGTGGAAAAAGAGCAGCAGTTCCTCCGGACACGTCGCCTGATCGGCATACCGCGAGCGCCAGGGCTCGTTGTACTGTTCGACATAGCCGGTCCCCACACCCGTCCGGTCCACGCCGATGCCGTGCAGATCCGCCCTGTGGTACGTTCCCCAGCGGTCGTACTCATATCCATCAATATCCGGGCCGTAATGGGTATGCGGCGTCACCATCCAGCCGATTCCGAGCGGGGCATTGTACTTTTCATACGTCGCCCACGAGCCACAGAGCATCGGCACGACCGTATCGGTCACATCATCCTCGCGCGATAGGGAGAGCCTGCTCCACTCGTTCGCGATCTGCTCCGCCGAAAGCGTCTGATCCATCGCCAGCCGCCCAAATCCATAGAGATTGGCCGCCGCCAGATCGTTTCCGGTCCAGTTCTCGTCATCACCGGTGTTGATCACGCCTGCGATCCCGCAGACGACATGTGAAACCGCCGTCCCATCGCCGCCAATGTCAAACGCCAGAACCTCCTTCCACATCGGAATGAGATAACACAGATCGATCTGCTGTCCGGTATATTCCTGCGCGATCTGCACTTCGAGCATCATGTTCGTCTTTTTCAGCCCGCCAAACAAGGGCGATACCGGCTCCCGCACCTGAAAGTCCATCGGTCCGTTCTTGATCTGAAGGATCACATTGTCGTCAAACTTCCCGTCCAGTTCCATAAAATGATCGTAGGCCGCCCTCGCGCGGTCCGTCTGCCGGTCGCGCCAGTCCTGTCCGCAATTGTACACAAAACAGCGCCACACGAGCGTTCCGCCGTACGGCGCCAGCGCTCTCGCCAGCATATTGGCGCCGTCCGCATGGGTGCGCCCGTACGTAAACGGCCCCGGCCGCCCTTCCGAATCCGCTTTCACGAGAAAACCGCCAAATTCCGGTATTACCTCATACACGTGCTTTACCGTCTTTTCCCACCACGCCACTACATCGGGATCGAGCGGGTCACAGACCGTTAGTCCGCCAAGCTGCATCGGCGCCGCGAAATTTACGCTGGTATAAAGACGGATGCCGTATCTGGCAAACAACTCCGCGTACTGCTTCACCTGCTGCAAATACACGTCGGTGATCAAAAACGTCTCCTTCTCATGAACATTCACATTGTTGATCGTAATGGCGTTTGTGCCAATCGAGGCCATGAGACGGGCATACATTTCAATCCTCTCATTGTACATCATCTCGTAATCGTCGTAAAAGAACGATCTTCCCGAATACCCGCGCTCGATGCTGCCATCCATATCGTCCCAGTGATCCATCATGCGAAGCGGCGTCGAAGGCGTACAAAAAAACGGCAGTTTTTCGTCAATCTCACCGAGATACACCATACGGGTAAACGCGAACACGCCCTGTAAAAGTGCCTCTTCGGATTTTCCCGTGATGATAATATTGTCCTCTTCCCCGCGGATCACAAAGGTCTGCCTGTCCAGTGCAGCGTCCGTTTCCGCGGTCTGCAGTTCCTCCTCCACCTCTAAATATACCGCAGGTTCGTCTACCGGTTCCCCGCGTCGCATCTCCACGGGCTCGTCTAACATCTCGCTCATCGAGATACAATATTCCTCCGCCGCCGTCTCAGCGACGCGCCCGGAGGCGAGAAGTACCGGCTCATAGTAGCACGGCCTTCTCAGGTTTTCTGGTATCGGCTTGTAATCAAGCCAGCATTTTGTATAATTCATCGTTTCCCCCATTTTTCCAGCGGAGAAGCCGTCACCCCGGTCCGCCGCCGTTTTGCGTGCTTTTGCTTCACATCACTCCCGCCGATCAGCCGGTTTCCTTTCCGGTGCGGCCGCACCTTGACTTCGCGTCACTCCGGCAGAACCACCGGCTCACCTTCATGTCTGACGATATGCTTCACCGGTTTCCTGCCCAGAAGCTCCGCGCTCCGCGCATCCGGCTGGCTCGTGCCGACATACACCTCGTAGTCACAGGCATTCAGAACCTTCACACCGTCCTCGTTATACAAACCGAAATCCTCGTCCGTCAGCGTCAGGCTCACCGCCTGCTCTTCGCCCGGTCCGAGCGTAACCTTTTTCAGCGCCTTCAACTGGAAATTCGGCGCGTCTTCTGTGCAGGCGTGGATATACACCTGTACCGTCTCCGCCCCTTCCATGTTTCCAGTATTTTTGAGCGTGGCCGAAACTGTGACCTGACCGCCTTTGTCGATCGTTTCCGAGGAAAGTCCTGTCCCTGTCAAGTCAAACTCCGTATAACTCAACCCGTATCCGAACGGATACAACGCCTCCTGCTTCATGTAACGGTAGGTGCGGTTTTTCATGGAATAGTCCTTAAAATCCGGAAGTTCTTCTGTCGTGCGGTAGAACGTCACCGGCAGTTTGCCCTCCGGCGAAGCTTCCCCAAAGAGAAGATCCGCGATCGCTTTCCCGCCTCTCGCTCCCGGATACCATCCCTGCAGGATCGCGGGAATGTGCTGATCCGCATACGGTACGGCCAGTGCGCTGCCCGATAACAGCACGAGAACGACCGGCTTGCCGGATTTCACCAGTTCTTTCAGCACTTCTTCCTGAAGGCCCGGCAGATTCAGTCCCGGCTTATCGCCGCTGGCAAATTCATTTCCCTCGTCGCCCTCTTCGCCCTCTAAGCTGGCATCCAGCCCCATACAGGCGATGATGACATCCGACGCGTCCGCCACCGCACGGACTTCCGACATCCTGTCATTTCCCTGCGACAGTCCCTGGATCCGGTCCTTGCACAGATGGCATCCCTCGGAATACAGCACGCGCACTTCATCGCCGACGTATGCCTGGATCCCTTCTAAGATCGTTATGTACTCGGACGCGGTCCCCTCGTAGTTTCCGACCAGCGCTTTCCGGTTATTCGCATTCGGTCCGATGACGCCGATCGTCCGGTAAGCCTTCTTGTCCAAAGGAAGCAGCGCATTTTCGTTTTTCAAAAGAACAGCGCTCTTCTTCGCCGCGCTCTCGTTCAATTTCCTGTGCTTTTCACAGTCAACCACCCCGTAATCAATGGCGTTAAATGGTACCTTGTCCTGCGGATCAAACAAGCCGAGCTTCATACGGGTCGTAAGCAGACGCACGACCGCACGGGTGATCGTCTCCTCCTCGACCAGGCCGTCTTCCACCGCCTTTAACAAATTGCCATAAATATTTCCGCAGTTCAGGTCACACCCGCGGTTCATCGCCAGGGCTACGCTTTCTACGGGCGTAGATGTAACCATATGATATTCATGGAAATCTTTGATCGCCCAGCAGTCTGACGTGACATGCCCTTTGAACTGCCACTCGCCGCGGAGGATATCCTCCAGCAGCCGCTTACTGCCGCAGCACGGCTCGTCATTCGTGCGGTTATACGCGCCCATGACCACTTCTACTCCGGCCTCTTTGACACATGCCTTAAACGCGGGCAGATACGTTTCCCGCAAATCTTGTTCACTCACGACCGCATTGAAGCTGTGGCGCTCGTCCTCCGGGCCGGAATGCACGGCAAAATGCTTCGCGCAGGCGGCGACCTTCATATACGTTTCGTCGTTCCCCTGCATTCCCTCGATAAACCGCACTCCTAAGCGCGAAGTCAGATAGGGATCTTCCCCGAACGTTTCATGACCACGCCCCCACCTCGGATCGCGGAAAATGTTGACATTGGGTGACCAAAAGGTAAGTCCTTTGTAAATGTCGTAGTCGCCGTACTTCTGCTGCACATTGAATTTCGCGCGGCCTTCGTCGGAAACAGCCTCCGCGATTTCCTCCATAAAATCCTCATCAAATGCGGCGGCCAGACCGATCGCCTGCGGGAACACGGTCGCCGTCCCCGCCCTCGCCACGCCGTGAAGCGCCTCGTTCCAGTAATTATACGCTTTCACGCCCAGTCTGTCGATGGCCGGCGCCCCGTGAAGGGTCTGGTATACCTTCTCCTCCAATGTCATCTCCGCTGCAAGGGCCTCCGCTCTCTCTTCAAACGTTTTCATCCAATCCTCCATTCCCGTGCATGAACGCTGCACAAATTGACGTTTCACTTAAAACAGGGCTGTACAAAACAAACGTATCGTTTATTCTGAACAGCCCCTTGTCATACTACTTCATCATCCACTGCATGAACAATGGATTATTTTGAATGAGAAGCAGCAAAGTTTGCATATTTCTTATTCATATCACTAATCTTGCTGTCCCATTTTGAGGAAATGGCTTCAATCTGCTGCTGAGGTTTCTTCGCACCTGCATATACAGAGTAGCAGAAATCACCATAATCCAGATCACTGATCATAGGCAGGAAAGATGTCTGCTTATGCTCCACTTCTTTCATCATCTGAAGTGTCTCATCTACAGAACGCGTATCTTTGAACTGATCATAATAAGTCTCTTTCCATGCGTCGTCTAACTCAAAGCCAGGCGTAGGCTCTGTGTAAAGGTCATAAGCAAAAGCGATCTTCTCCGCCGTATCCTGATCAAAGCAGCTCGGCATTACAATGATGTTGTCGTTTGGTATCGTCCTGTTCGTCGCACCTTCCATTTTTTCGTTGTACGGGAACATAACGAATCCCCACTCGTCTTCCATGTTCGAGAACGCGTTGATCTCATAAACCTCGGACGTCTGCATCGCAACCTCGCCGTCACGGAATGCTGCTTTATACCAATCCCATGCAGCTCCGTCCGGTTTCGGCATGATATAACCTTTGTTATAAATATCCATACCCCAGTTCATAGCTTCGAGGAATTCTTTCGTTCCGGTAGCATTCTCATACTCGCCCTTGTCGTTACGCGATACAAATGTTGCGTTGTTGTTTGCCGCGCACATCGGCAGGTAATATTTCGAGAAGCTGGCAAGTGCGTAGCGGTCCGTTTTACCGTCGCCGTCTGAGTCGATCGTAAGTTTCTTACAATACTCTTCAAACTTGCTCCACGTCCAGTCGCCGCTCGCCTGCAGATCATATGGCTCTTCTTCCGGAATACCTGCTTCCTTCAGCATACGCTTGTTGAAGAACACTCCTCCACGAGGCTCAGCTTCCGGATTCATACCCCAGATTCCGTTACCAATGCTCATGATCTCCGTTACCGTCGGATTCCATTTTTCCTCTGTAAAATCCAATTCCGGAAGTTCTTTCAGGTTATACATCAATCCCTTCATCAACGGAGCCGATACAAATTCCTGATAGAGATAAAACAACTGACAGCTCGGACTGTTTGACATAACGCCATTTACATAGGTCTCCTGCTGGTCGGTGTAAGAATACATCGTCTTACGCTCGATGTTAAACTTATACTTCTCCATGATCTCCTTGCGGTAGTCCTCCGTTGCCTTTGCGTAATCTGACTCTCCTACCTCTTCCGAAGTATACCAGTCACCGATCGTGATCGTCATACCTCCCAGATCATCAAATGTCTTCTTGCCTGTTGAACTCGCCGGTTTGTCATCGCCACCTGGCGCTGCAGTCGCGTTTGCATTTGCGTTATCATCCGGTGTCTCATTAGTATCTCCACAACCTGTCAGAGAACCAACAGTCAATACAACTGCAAGACCCATGGCAATTAATTTCTTCGTGTTCATTTTCATGATTTATTAACCTCCTTTAATTTATTTATCGTTACACCCTGCCCGGATAGACAGGGTGATAACTGCATCGTAGTTGCTGCATCATACCTGCTACATCTTGATACCACTCTGGCTCAAACTTTCCACAAATCCTTTCTGCGCAAACAGGTACAATATGATCAGCGGTATGATGACCATGAGCGTACCCGTGGCGATCATCCCCTGCGAGTAGGCCGTGGTCGCCTTTTTCGCTATGCCGCGCACATCCAGGTAACTATCCAGCGCTCCCGCCAGATTTGACAGCTTATTCGAGAGCAGGGCAAAATCCTGACTCAGGAACAGATTGGAATAAAAGGAATCCGTCCACTGCCAAACATACGCAAACAGGAAACATGACGTAATGATCGGCTTCGCGTCTGGCAGCATGATCTTGACAAAAGTCGCCACCTTGCCGCATCCATCCACATACGCCGCCTCTTCTAGCTCTTTCGGAATACCGCGGAAGAACTGGCGGATCATGTAAATATACAGACCGCTCTTCAACCCCATACATCCGAGACACATGAGTGCGTACGGCGTCGCTGAGTTCAGCAGGTTTAACGGCTTTCCGCCATTAAACAAGGCAAAGATACCAAAAATATCAAAGTAACAGAAATTCAGATACAGTGATGACTGAATTGTTGACGGCGGTACGAGGATCACGAGGATCACTGCGCCGAACCACAATCCCTTCAATGGGAATTTGTATCTGGCAAAACCATATCCCACCAGCGTACAGGAAACAATCTGCAGTACGCTGACCAACAGGGAAATCAACGCTGTGTTTAACAGCGACTGCCAGTATTTCATAAGAAAGGCAGCAATCTCATAGTTGCTCGTCGTAAAATGCCGCGGTATCGCAACGATCGTAGAATCATACAAGTCCCGCTCTTCCATGAAACTCAGGGAAATCTTATTTAACAACGGCTGTAAAATCATGAAACACAATCCAAACAGTAAGACGGCACGCACAATCTTATAAAATACGTTGAAAGATGTCTTTCTCAATAAGTACCCGTTGGATTTTTTGTTTCGTTCGATAAAGGTTTTAAATTTATTCTTTTTATTCATAATAGTACACCCTCTTAGAAATAATCAGCGAAACAATACCAAGGATAACAATTACGCATAAGAAGTATACCCAAGCCATCGCCGAACTAAATCCATAATTCAACTTTCCTACCTCCTCGGAAATCTTCGTCATGACCGTATTGTCCGTCTTTAAGAAGAAATCGATTACGGTATATACTACGTTTACGAGTATCATAGAGCTGACCATCGGGAACGTGATCTTCCAAAAACTTTCCCATGCCGTACATCCCTCGATCTTCGCTGCTTCAAACATGCTTGGTGAAATCGTCTGCAGCGCGGAGAGGAACATGATGATCTGGATACCGGAAGCGATCGCGATATCATACACCTTGTTGATGATGTTGAACACATAACCGAACATGATGGACATCGGACTACTGTCTGACGTGACGAGAATACTCTCGAGCACACCGGTGATACTGGCCTCATTGTTCGTGTCCGCAATGACTTCTTTCATATCTTGGAGCAGAGCATTGTTATACTCCACGCCGACAATGACACCGGATGAAAGAATGACTGGAAGGAAGAAGATCGCACGTACCGCGCCTCTTCCTTTGAAATTCTGATTCAGCAAAAGTGCGATAAAGAAGCTGAATATGAGTGTAGCCGGTGTATTGATGAGCATCGTCGTAACTTCGGAGATCAGGAAAGGAACGAACTCCGGATCTACCGTAAAGGCGTCCTTATAGTTTTTGATCCCCGCCCAGGACATCGAAAAGCCGGTACCATCTGACATAGGAACCACATCATTGAACGTCATCAAAAGCGACTGTCCCAACGGGACGACCATAAACAGGATAAATCCCAGGATAAATGGAGCAATAAACAAATATCCCGCTACCGCATTTTTAAATGCCAGAGTCTTTTTCTTCCTTTGCTTTTTCATTTATTGTCCACCTCCTGTTTCAATGTGACAAACTCTCTCTTCGGAACAGTCGTACCATTATAATCATAGTCCGCGTAATTATAATTGACGAGTACCACCTTTCCGCTTTCATAAGTCGTCTTATAAACACCATTTGCCAGTTTCTCATGCGAGGAAATGAACTGGCTGTATACATCCCCGAGTTCTGTATTGAAACGATTGTAAAGTCCGATCGCCGAATCTTTCCAGTCCATAAAACTGCAGGCGTAATACTGTGTATAATCCGTATCCTGAAGCACACTCGTCGGAGCGCTCATAAACGTATAGTACAGACCAGCGCCCGTCTCCGCGGATTTCAGTATCATATCCGTCTCGTCTTCGGAAAGATTGATCGCACTGCCCGAGAAATTGACAAGTCCGTGAAGGGCGATCGCGTAAAACGGAACCGATTCATCAATGATATTTACCGCCTTCGGATCAATGTTGACATCTGTCACATAATCCGAATACGGAACTGCGTACTGGTTACCGCTCGTCGTCATCACGAGGCTTCCGCTCTCTTTCAGGGCTTTCAGCTTCCCTACCTGCATATTCATGGAAGCTTCCCTCGAAACTCTGTCTTTCGGATTGTAATCACCGGCCAGTGAGTTTCCGACATCCTCAAACCCGATATTGAGCGCCCCGTAACTGGAGATCGAATCCAAAAACTTATCAATGTTGGCGATCGTATACGACGGCTTCACAAGATAATACAGTTCACACAATTCATAATCTTTATTCGTCTGGTAAATGATGGGATCGAGCGTGTACAGTTCGCAGATCTCACGGCTGACAAATTTCGCCGCGTCGCGGTTTACGCCAAACCCATCTCCCATTTTATCCTTTGTCACATACATGAACTTACCATTCATGTACAGATCGAGTCCGCCCGTACCGGACGCATAGGCCGTCAGGCTCTTCAGATCCGATTTGCCGCCGAGCCTGCCTACGAGACTCACTTTCGCGGGCGACTGCTGGTTCACACCGGTGTTGAACCAACCGGTATATTTGGCGCTCAGGCTTTCGACACCCGCTCCTTTGAGCTGTTTCAAAATGTCCTGTGCCTCCGTGTACGTCGTCAGTGCCAGAGAACGTGTAACCGGATAACCGAGTATGTGCTCCGTATTGTCTACCGCTCCGATCATCTCCACCGCCATCGGAACCGTCTTATCTTCCTTCTTCTGCAGTACCGGATAGCGGTCCATCAAATACTGGCGGTAATCCGTGGCTAGACCGACGTAATCCATCTGATCCGAAAACAGATACCTCTGCGTCAGATTCTCTTTCGGAAGGCCCGATTCATAAGTGCGGACGGTCGTATCCGATTTCGCTGAAATATCCATATCCTCACCATGGACCATTTTATATGTAAAACGTCCATAGTTATAGCCGTTATCCTTGCCCGCGATATCCGCCTTCACACTGGAATAAGCACTTCCCTCTTCCGAAATGCAGAGGAAGGAATTTCCTGTCGTCTCATTGCTGATCGCAAACAGCGGGAAATTGGATTTCGTCTCATCGACCACCACTTTACGGCTGATACCGTAATCCCATCCGTAACTCTCACTCAGATACGTCTGCTGGCCGGTTTTCCCATTATTGAAGTTAATGATCCCCCCTGTACCGTCCGGTACGAGAACAAATCCTTTTTCATCCCCGTTTGCAGCTCCCATATAAGGAAGGATGGAGAGCTCCACGATCGGATAGTCCGGATTGTACTCAATCTGATCCATCGGAACCTTTACGACGAGGTCAGATCCATCCAGTATGTACTGGATCGTAATGTCAAAGATCGGCTTGCCGCTGTTTCGGGAAACATTGTACGGCTCGCTGTCCTTGTTCCGGTCTTCCACAGTATACCCTACCTTCGCAAACAGGCGTTCCAGATTTTTAGCTTTCGATTCCGTGATCTTTTCTGTCAGGTAGTAGACTGGCTCATCTTTCAGATCCGGGAATTTATCGAGCGCCAGCTGGAGCTCCATATCATCGTCCGACTCCTCGAGTTCCTCGTACTTATAATAGACATAATTACGCTTGATCGCTTTCTGGTCGGATTCAGACATCTTTTCTAACAACTGGTCCATCCTGGACTCCTTGATCACGAGCGGACAGACAAACAGCTTTTCTATGTCACCGATCGTATAATGAACATCGACCTGCTCATCGCTCACTTTCTCAATGGCATAATTTCCGTCCACGATCGACTCGCTGTAGTTATTGATCTCTTTTTGTGTATCCGTACTGTTCGAATAGGTCAGGATCATCGTCGAACTCAGTATATCTTTGAGCTGGCCCGTCGCTCTCGCGTACTTCTCGACATCCTCGTGTGAAGGATTCGACGTATACACCTTGTTCTTAACCTTATCTTTCAGCACAAACGCGGAAGTATCTTTATCCACGGTCAGTTCAAGATTGTTGTTCTGGATCGTCACCGTCTGACTGTCCGCGTTCGTATAGGAAGTAAGTTCCTTGTATCCGGACGAGGAATTTCCGCATCCTACCAATGCAAAGGATGTCACGGCAGCGGCTAAAAGTAAGTACCATTTCTTTTTCATTCTGAACATCACCCTCCTTCCCATTTAATAGAATCGGTAGACGATTTCTTTATACAGCGAATAGAAATATGCAAAACCGTCACTGATCAGACTGAAGAAGAGAACGAGCAGGAACACGATCACCAGCATGCCCACGCCGGAAAAAACAAGCGAGAGAAATGCTTTCCCCAGAAGGAAGTCATGAATCATCATGACGGAGGCAACGATCAGGAATCCGCACCATACAAATGAAAAATAGCCGAAGTATAAATAAAACGCGCCCTCTTCTTCTGTTACAAAGTTACTTAATACTACGAGCGGCAGCTGGATCAGGACATACGGGGTCATCGCGTAAGCCGTCCCCATATAAATATCCTTCAGTGTGCCTTTTCCGTCAAACAACGTCGTAAGACACCAGTTTGCCACACAATATACAATGAAAGGAACCAAAAACGACAGGATCTGCATCAGCAGGTTTACATCGTTCCAGCGGACCGGAAGAAATACAAAACTGGTCCCTCCTAACCGGATCAGTATCGTCAGGAGTACGAGGACCACAAGCGTATTGGCTGCCGCCAAAGATCCTCTCTTTTCATGCGTCAGATCCCAGAAGCCGTCAAACGGACGAACAATACAGTGAAGCGAAAAACGCAGTGACTTCCGATACGCAGCCCAGCCCTCTTTGTTGAGAATCCGTTGCTTTATACTCATCCTTTCTCTACCTCCTTCCTAGCTTTCTTGACAAATCCGTAGCCATAGCCAAAGAGGATCAGAATGACAATAACGGCAATGATGATCCCAATATTATCCTCAAACCATTCTTTCCGGTATAGCTTATATGCCTTCGAATAGTTCGTAGAATCCAGTTTCAGTTTGAAATATTCCATCGCTTCCGTATATTTTTCCTGTCTCAGATAGGCACGGCCAATACCGATATATGCCTGATCATAGTTACCATTTAATCTCATGACCTTCTGCCACGTCGCTGCGGAAGCATCATAATCCCCGTGCTTATACTGGCTGAGTCCCTCGTTGATATACGTTCCGTACTCTGTCAGCGTAAACTGCGTGATCGAACCGAGATTCGCGTCCAGTACAACAAGTGTATCCCCGAGATCCTCGATCGCCACCGGATTGATGAAATATCCCGCCTTATAGCCGTGTCCGCCGAACGCATACAGCATGTTCCCCTGGAAATCATAGGAGAAGATACGCCCTCTCGTGTTATCCAGGCCGTAGTATACGTCGTTGTCCAGACAGGCAATATCTACAAATTTGGAAGGACCGCTCATCTCGCCGCGGCCGACCCACCACAGATCCCCGGCCGGCTCATAATAGCCGTTGCGCACGAGGATGTCTGTTCCTTTCGCGTTCAGCTTACGGATCGGCTGCGCCAGCAGCGGATCCTTGTCCTCGCCAATCACGCCGATCGTGGCGTAAATGAATCCCTCGGAATCGAGGCAGAGGTTGCTGTACTCCGTCGGCACGAACAGATCCATCTGCGCTCTCTGCTCCTTTGTGGCGATCATCTTCCACAGATACTCCAGAAAGTTATATGTTACCTTGCTCGCTCCGACAAATCCCGTAAAACTTCCGTCGCTTGCAAATTCCATAAATCCCTTGTTTACGTTCTGTACCTGTGTAAAAATACGCTTGGAGCTGTCAACCACAAGTTTCTGCGGAAGGAAATCCGTGGACTGGTCAACCGTCTCGTCTTCCGGCCTTGTGATCACCTTGACGAGTTTTCCGTCCGGATCCAGATGCACGATCCTTTTATTTCCGGTATCGGCAATATAAGTATTCCCCTCCTCGTCCACAAAGACGTCCTGCGGCTGCGCCAACGCATCGGGCTGGCCGTTGTTCTCAAATTCTTTGATCTCCTTCACCTGGGTGAACACATCGTTCTCATACCTGAGCTGTACGATCCTGCTGTTTCCGGTATCCGCCACATACATGTCATTTCCGATCACATACAGCCCCTCCGGGTCCACGAAGTTTCCACACGCGAAATCCGAACCGGTGATCGTACGGGTTACGGAGTAGGCATCCGGCGATTCCCTGTCGTAGCCCCAGCAGTCGTAGATGTATGTATAATGGTTGCCATCCGAACTCGTCGCTTCGGCGCCGGTACTGCACAAAAGGACGGATGCGGCAAGTACCAGAGCAAACACAGATGCTATTTTTTTACATACTCTCATGTTTCATCCTCCTTTATCAGTCTTTAATACCCGAACTAGCCATTGTTTCCAAAATGTTACTCTGTGCCAGAATGAATATGATGATCGGCACCATCATAACGACCATCGTAGCCGCCGAACCGACGCCGGCACGGGCCACACCACCGGACATGATCTGCTGCAGCGCGTACGGCAGCATCTTATATTCTTCCGAGTAGATGTACACCTGTCCTTTCTGGTTCCAGAGGTTCTGTACAGAGAAGATCGTCACGGTCAGCCACGCCGGTTTTACGTTTGGCATGACGATCTGCAGATAAATACGTCCTTCTCTCGCGCCGTCGATCTTCGCCGCCTCGATGAGTGCGTCCGGAATCTGCTCCATAAACTGCTTCATGAGGAAGAGTCCCATCGGGAGCGCGAATGCCGGCACGATCAGTGCCAGGTAAGTATCCACCCATCCGAGCTGTGACATGATCAGATAGGTCGGAATCTGAAGTACGTATACGTTAAACATCAGGGCTGACTGGCAGAGGTTGAAAAAACCCTTGCCGCCCGGAAAACTGTATTTGGCAAGTACGTACGCCGCCATCGATCCGATCAAAAGATGCCCGAGCGTACCGACGAGTGTGGTCAGTACCGTATTAAATACGTAACGGGTAAATGGCACATACGAACTCGACATTACGACAAGCAAATCCTGAAAGTTATTGAATGTCGGGTTTTTTACGAAAAATCTTGGCGGATAGAGATAAATCTCATCCAACG
This sequence comes from uncultured Eubacterium sp., assembly GCA_910584065.1. Lineage (GTDB taxonomy): Bacteria > Bacillota > Clostridia > Lachnospirales > Lachnospiraceae > Eubacterium_F. Next base: position 43,121 of record CAJTZN010000001.1, on the reverse strand, counting down.
GTTTAAACGCACTGCTGATTGCATATACCAAAGGCATAACAAAGAATAAACCAAACAAGATCAACATAATGTAAATCCCCAAATCTCCACCGCGGGAACGATTCGGTTTTCTTCTTTTCAGCTTGATCAATTTCATCGCCGTTATACCTCCTCTCAAGTTCCAACTTTGCTCAGCAATGCCTGTATCGCTTTGTTACAAACGATCATGACGACAAACAGGACCGTCGCTATCGCTGAGGCGTAACCCATCTCAAATCGCGTCGTACCGTAGTCGATCAGATGGGTAACAACAGTTCGCGCCGCATAGTCGGTACTCGGGAATCCACACAGTGCCATCGTGACGTCCGCGACACCGAATGACTGCGTGATCGCCATGACTGCACCGAACAGGAGCATCGGCTTCATGTTTGGCAGGGTGATGTACCACAATTCCTGCCAGCGGTTTTTGACGCCGTCCACATAACCGGCTTCAAACTGGGAGGCGTCGATACCCTGCAGACCTGCCACGAAGGAAAGGAATCCGGTACCGAGACTCATCCAGAGTACGATGATGATCACGACGTTCATCATGTACTTTACATCGGTGAGCCATAGGACCGGCTCACTGATAAATCCAAATTTGATGAGGAACGCGTTGACATATCCGTACGCGTCTCCACTGAATAAGATCGACCATACCATGTATGCCTGGCCGGAAATCGTAGGCGCGTAGAACACGCACACGGCAAAGGCACGGATATATCTCGGCAGTTCGTTGATAAACCACGCGAAGATAAAGGACATGATATATCCGAGCGGACCCGTGATCGCCGCCAGAAGGAATGTGTTCTTGATGGCGATGAGGAACACGTCATCGGAAAGAAACAGATCTATATAGTTATCCACGCCGGTAAACCGCGCCGGTTCCAGCACGTTGTAGTATGTAAAACTGTAAAAGATCGACATACACACCGGCAAAATATAGAACGCGGTAAACACGATCGCATATGGCAGTAGAAACAGATAGCAGGTTTTCGACATTTTTGCCTTTTTCCATGCAATCTTCATATTCCGTTTCTTAATCTGTGTATACTTTACCAGAAACTTCATACATTACTCTCCTCTCTCTAATTTTTTTTCGGCAGGGTTGGAAGTCCAAACTCTCCCCGCTTATTGGTAATTTCATCGTTGATGGTTATAACGTAATCAAGAAGAGTCTCTCTCGGGTCTTCGTTGTTATTCATGACCTTACGGATCGCGTTCGTGATGTGGCGGGATGTATAATATCCGCCGGCCACTTCCGGAAGTCCAAAGGCGTGTTCCCACTGCTCTTTCAGGGCATCCGACTCCTTGCTGCTCCATGACAACGTGTCAAACGTCTTTTTGTTTGCTGTCGCGTAACGTGCCGACGCACCCATGACAGCCTCGAGCTCGCTGGCAAAATTGGCCTGTGTCTCTGCACTTGCCCACCATTTGAGGAATTCCCAGCTGATCTCTTTCTTTCCTCTGTCCTCGGCGCCGCGAAGCATCATCGAACATGTACCCCATGACTGAACCGCACGGTTGATCGTTCCGTCTTCCTGCTCCACGCCAGGCATCATCGCAAAGTTCCAGAGACCTTTGATCTCCGGCGCGAAAACGGCCAGCGTATTGAAGTTGTTGTAATCGGCTACACCGATCGGCATCTCGCCGCTTCGGAAGCGGTTTACAAAGTCATACTGTTTTTCCAGTTTGTAGTTCGTAAACAGTTTTGTATAGAATTCAAAGGCCTCGATCGCCTCCGGCGTATCGATCTTCGTACACATCGCCTCTTCGTCATAAAGCGTACCGCCCCGCTGGTAAAGCTGCGCATAGTAGTTCGCGAGGTCAGGGTTCGTCGTATTACCGATCTTACGCTCTACACTCGGCACGGCAAACGTCATACTGCTCTTTTGCAGCACCGGCAGGATCTTCAGCACGTCATCCCACGTATTGACATCCTTTTCCACGTCGATGCCGAGATCGCCCATAATGTCCGTACGATAGAACATCACGTTGTAGTTCTGCGTTTCCGGCAAAGCGTAAAGACCGCCGTTAAATTTATAAGACACATAAGAACTCTCATAATATTCCGATAATACATCATTCAGTTCCGGGAACTCGTTCAGGTCTACGACCGCGTTACGAAGCGCGTAGTTGACCGGCTCGGTCTGTGCGATACAGAGCGCCACGTCCGGACCAAAACCGGAGATAACGGCCGGGAGCATCGCGTTGACACCGGTCGAAGTCGCCGTGTTCGCCGCGTCGATCAGTTTAACGTTGACTTTGATACCCGTTTCCGGAGTAAACAACTGGTCCACCATATTTTTCAAAATCGTACTCTGGTCACGTCCTGCCGTGATCCATACATCAATCACATCTTTATCTTTCGAATCGTATACGTTACCGAGTGCGGAGGAATCGCTGCGGAATGAATTTACGAACAGGATACATTCATGTACCATTTTGTCAAATCCGTTTTCCGACACTTCCGGCAGTTTATCTTTGCTGCTCGCGATCGCTATGTAATCAATATCCATCGACGCCGCGCTCAGGTTGTTGATCGATGTTCCGAGGGAACTGATATTTTCCTTGAAGTTCTTTAACGTGGCCGGAATCTTATCCGGACGCTCCACAAATTTTTCCATCTGTGCCGCCAGCGTCTGTGCCACGGAAATCTCCCCGCTCTTCTCACCGGCGTAAGCCGTCACATCATCTACCAGTTTATAAAGCCTCTTGGATTCGATCTTCATCGCCTCGATGACTTCCGGATAAACCTTTTCAATCTGGTAGTCACGGTACGCATCCGGCTCCGTTCCTGTCAGCACCAGGATCGTCCGGTACATTTTATTCATATTGAACACGCTGTCGGAAAGCTGTGACAGATACGCTCCGAGATCGCCCAGCGTATTTTTCAGCCGGATCACATGTTTTCCTTTTGTCAGATGGAATTTGTAGGCCTCGCCGTTCTCATCCTGGAGGCATACCATTTCCCACAGATTGTTATACGTGAAACGGATCTGCGACACTTCTTCAAATGGAATCTTTCCGTCGATGTAAAGGGAACGGTTTGCTATGTACCCACGATTATACCCCTGACGGCCTTTGATGCCGATCACATAATCGCCTTCTTCGGGAACTTCCATCTCCCATTCCAGCCAGTCATTGGCCACTTTCCACTGGGTACCGCCGGTCATGTTGAGCACCTGCTTATCGGTGTTGCCGATCGTGACCTCTCCGCTCTCCTTGTTCGCGTACTCGGTGTCGCCGGATCCGCGGTCGTACGTCGCGTACAGGGACGGTGCCGAACGTCTGACTGCCGTCTCACCCTGAATCTTTTCCAGATAATCCGAAACACCGTTTGTCTTACCCGTATTGGCCTGTGCGTAATCCGCATAGGCAGGTGTCTTTTCCTTATTACCAACTGTAAGTTTGCGGATGACGAACTTTTCATTTACTCCGGTCAGGCGGATCTTATTCTTACCCTTTTCCAGATAAAAACGATACGGCTCCACCTCATATCCCGTCGCATCTTCAAAATACGCGGTCATCCAGCTTCTATTCGGATCTTCGATCTGTGCTGCCCGGATCTCATTTCCCTGATTATCTTTCGTCGGCTCTGCTGCATCCGTGTACACACGCTGGAATGCTATCGCGTCCGCGCCGTTGAATGGCACCGTTCCATTGATCTCAACTTTCGTCTCGATCGAAATCCCGCGGTCGTCATCGTCGGTCGTCGGATAATATTCCACAAGCATGTTGTAGTATCCAGCCTGTTTGACATCCACTTCAAACTCTGCATACCCTTCTTCCGGAATCTGCAGCGCATCAGCCTTGTCACTGTCCGGCCCTATGCCGTTTCTCTTGGACACGTTGCTGCTGTCTGTATAGCTGAACACATCCAGATCATACGTGTTACCGGCACCCTCTGGTATGGAATCCCCGTGCGCGTCCGCGTAAATGGAATAGGTATCCGTACGGCCGTATTCCCCGCTCGACGCTTCCAGATCCACGCCTTCATATTTGTCTGAGTTGTCGGTGATCGAGGAACCCTTGAGAGTGAAAAACAGCGCTATAGCCGCGATGATCACTACGATCACAAGGAATGTCCTCAAGCCTTTTTTCTTCATCAACTTTGACATAGCTGTCGCAATCTCCTTTCGCCCTTTCTCTTTTTTATGTATTTTGAAATACAATCTTTGCAAAATACATTCTGTTGAATCATTTGTATATTTTGCATACAATTTATAGTTAATTATATCACTGTTTTTGTGACATGTCTATAGTTTTGAACATTTTTTTTATGAATAATGAACAAAAAATGAACCGGACAGAGCCCGGCAGACCGTACGATTTGACAATATTTCCATCCTATATTAGAATGACACTAGCAGACGTTACGCTTTTTCGTTATGCAATATGAACAAAAAGGAAATTTTTAGAAAAAGGAGATGTTAGACATGGACAATGCCACATTTACCAATCCCATCCTTCCGGGCTTTTATCCCGACCCGTCCATCTGCCGGGTGAATGACGATTATTATCTCGTAACTTCCACCTTCGCGTACTTTCCGGGTGTGCCGATCTTTCACAGCCGCGACCTCATCCACTGGGAGCAGATCGGGAACATCCTCGACCGCGACAGTCAGCTTCCGCTGGCGGGCGCCGACGTCAGCCAGGGGATCTTTGCCCCGACGCTGCGCTACCACGACGGCACCTTTTACATGATCACGACCAATGTAAGCTCCGCCCTGGGGAACTTTTTCGTCACGGCCACAGACCCGGCCGGCCCGTGGTCGGATCCGTACCCGCTCGGCTCGGAGGGCATCGACCCGTCACTCTTTTTCGACGACGACGGCACATGCTGGTACTGCGGCACGAAACCGAGACGCGAAGGCGCCCGGTATTTCGGGGACAATGAGATCTACATACAGAAGCTGGACCTGGAGACAAAACAGCTGACCGGCGAAAGCTACCCGGCGTGGCACGGCGCGCTGCGCCAGGTCGAATGGCCCGAGGGTCCGCACATTTACAAAAAGGACGGCTGGTACTACCTGCTGATCTCCGAAGCCGGAACAGCCCACCACCACGCCGTTTCCGTGGCCCGCAGCAAGAGCCTGGCCGAGCCGTTCGAGGGCTGTAAGGGAAATCCAATCCTGACACACCGCCACCTGGGCTTCCACTACCCGATCGTAAACGTCGGCCATCCCGATATCGTGCAGACGCCAAATGGCGAGTGGTGGATGGTCCTCCTCGCGTCGCGCCCGTACGGCGGCTACTGCCGCAACCTCGGCCGGGAGACATTCCTCGTCCCGTTTAGCTGGGAAGACGGCTGGCCGGTCATCAATCCGGGCAAGGGCATCGTCGAGGCCGCCGGGCCGGCGCCAGCGCTCCCGCTCGCCATCACCCGGGACGTTCCGGCGCGGGAAGATTTCGACGGGGATTCGCTCCCGCTCCATATGATGTACCTGCGCAACCCGGTGGCCGAAAACTACTCCCTGACTGCGAAAAAGGGATTTCTTTCGCTGCGCTGCGCCGGGGATACGATCTCCTCTGACGGAGCCCCCAGCTACGTCTGTCTGCGCCAGAGGCATTTCAGCTTCCGCTTTGAAACCGCTCTCGACTTCGCCCCCGCGGACGCGGACGAGCAGGCCGGCATCGTCATTTTACAAAACACGTCATATCACTATACTTGTCTGGCGGGCACAGATGGTTCTACAACCGTCGTCACCGTCGTAAAAACGGAAAATGGCGAGTCGCAGCAAGTTGGCAAAACGATTTTGGACGCCCCCTGCCACTCACTCCTGCTCCGTCTCGACGCGGACGGCCAGGATCTGTCCTTCTCATTGAGCGAGGGCGATGGAAAATATACGACAATCGCAGAGAAGCTCGACGGACGCATACTGTGCACGGACGCGGCCGGCGGCTTTGTCGGAAATACGATCGGCATCTACGCCACGGCAAATGGAAAGGAAAGCCAAACATTTGCGGCTTTTGACTATATTGAGTACACCGGCGCGTAAACCGGGCACCCGATCAAATAAAAACGGCGCGAAACCGGAACCATCACAGTTCGGTTTCGTGCCATATAATGCGTAAAAAGGCGCGAAACCGGAACGACTTCCGTTCAGTTTCGCGCCTTTTGATGCGGATGGTGGGACTTGAACCCACACGAGGTCACCCCCGCAAGATTTTGAGTCTTGTGCGTCTGCCATTCCGCCACATCCGCATGTGCGGAAGGGAAAAGTCCCTCCCACGACATTCACTATCTTACCATGCTTTTCCTTTGTTGTCAAATACTTTTTTTGAACCTGACAAATATCCTGACAAAAATCAGCCTCAATATTTACGCAAACCTGCGAAAAACATTTACTCGGCCCGGAACATATATTTAATCTTGCCCTCTGCCGTCTCCGGCACCCCTGACAGCGTTTTGCCGAGTCCAGACACATACGTATCCAGAATCTTTCGATCCGCGTCATCCAGATCCAGCCTGGGGAGATTTGACGTAAGATAATAATCTTCTAACGTTCCATTGTTAAAAATCAAAGCGATCCGCTTACTCGCCCACTTGTTATTCATCTCTGCCGCTTCCTGATCGGAACCGAAATCGATCGCATGGTTCCGGGAGAATACGAGTACGTCTTTCCCGCCGACAACATACGAGGAATACAGAAAATAGCTGCCGTCTGATGTCACGCCGTCTATCACGCTCCGGTACTGCTGCGGTGTGTAGCAGTCCGAATAGTTCAAGGAGACAGACAGGGTATAATACTCCGAACTGTCGTTATAGAGCTGGAATTCGACCCCCTGGCAGTACATGGTACAGTTGTACTCGCCTTCGTCGTCTTCATCATAATCGCCCAAATACTCATCCTCGAACATATTGATCGTCTCTTCCATCGCTTTCCTCCTGTTTTGGTTCCCCCGTTCCACTTCGGATACCATCTCCGAAAACCCGGGAAAGCCACAGTTCTCGATCGCCGCGATCTTATCCTTATCCAGAAACTGACCTGTTTTTTTGTCCCACTTCAGCAGACAGTACAGATCTTCTACATCCTCATCATCGGCTAATGTGACAAACATGGAATTATTTTTTTTCAAAAAATCCGGAGAACCGAACTTTTTTATGTATTTGAGCGTATCCTTGTACTCTTCCTGCAGTTCATCCTTTAGTTCCCCTTTATCTTCCTGGATCAGTTCTGCAAGTTCCTCCGGATCATACTCTTCATCCTCGTCGAAGTAATCCTCCGCATAGTCCTCTTCGCTCTCATAGCCCTCGAACATTTCCTCTTCTTCCTTTTTGATCTTCTCCTCCGTCACGGCGAACAGGTTCGTATCGATCAACTTCTGGAACTGTTCCGGCAGCTTCCGGTCGGCGACATACCCTCTTTGTTCGAGTTTCGGCACCACGCCCGAATACTCCTCATCCTCATCGTAATCATCATCGTAATCGTCCTCATAATCCGACATGGACTGCCGGGGCGCGTTTGCATCCGAAATTTTACAAAACACTAAAAACAGCGCTCCGATCACGAACACCAGCAGCACGCCGATGACCGCACTTATTCTATCTTTTTTCATGAAATATCTGTCTCCTTTCCTAAAGTGCTTTCAGCCCTAAAGTGCTTCCAGCCCTAAAGTGCTTCCAGCCCTAAAGTGCTTCCAGCCCTAAAGTGCTTACGCCCCCTGGTGGCGTTTCATTACTGCCAGGCCGATCCCGTGGATCAGCGCCCACACGATGCTTCCCACAATCAGCGTCACAATGTAAAAGCCGTATTTGTCCATCGCCGTCTCTGCCCCCGCGTACGGCACGTTTCCTGTTATGAACGCCACTGCCGTCCCGGCGCTGATCGACAGGCCGGTTATGATAAATTCAGCGACAGCCGGTGAATTGATCATCCGGTTATTTGATTCTTTTATGTTCCAGCGCAGGCGCAGGATGAGAACCATCATCGCGACCGCCAGCAATATGACGACGGATAGGAACAGGATCGTCTCGCCCATATATTCCCACTCCACCGTATAAGCCGGTATATCGTACTCCCAGCCCACCTCACCGTATTCGATCGACGGATAATGGCTGAGAAAACCGGCCGCTACCACATTCATATGTGTTTGTTTTACCGAAATATAATCGTAGATCGAAGTATAGTAGATCGGCACGAACAGGATGCCGAAACCCGTGAACATGGCAACCGGCATATTATGGACGCAGCACTGCACGACAAACAACACGAGAAACATTGCACTCAATGCCAGAAACATCATGCCCGACGTCTGCCAGATCATCTGATACGTATTAGAAAGAGCGCCGTCCGCCGTCAGTTTGTCGATCGGCATGATCTCGGCGATCTCCGTAAGCCCCGTGTTCAGGAGTGCGTTGGTGATGGAGCCAAAGATGCCGAAAAACAGGGAGAAGCCAAAAATAACGCTCTCGCCAGCGAACACCTTCATCGCCATTTTATTCCGCTCCCGGATCGGCAGGATGCGGAGAAAGTCCGAGACCCCGGCACGATTTTCCTGATAAAATACCTTGCGGATCAGCATCGCCTCAAATACGATGATGGCAAAACCGTGAAAGCTTCCTAAAACACTGGATAAACTCACCATGAATATATCCCCGATCTGAAAACTCATATATTCGTCCGGATACGCCATCCCCAGCCGGAATTGCCCATTCGCGCCCTTCAACGTAATAAACACGAGAATGAAGACAAAAGCAGCATAACATACGGATAATATAAATACCGGAAGTACTTTTTTCCATTCCCTTTTCATATATGTAACTGCTGGTTTACTCATGGTCCCTCCTCCTTCGATTTGAATAGATAAACAATTCCTCCAGCGAGATCTCCGTCTGTTCCACGAGATCCGCTCCCTTTCCGCCGAAGAATGCCTCGGCGCCCTCCTGCTCCTCATCCTGTTCATGATCCCACAAAAAGGTGTACACGCTGCCGATGTTCGAGTAACTGATGATGCGCTTATCATCCAGCACGCCCTCGGGAACGCCGTTCTTGTATACGACCTGGTATTTGCTGATCTGCGCCTTTACCTCATCCAGATTTCCCTGGTATTTAACGCCGGTCTCACCGAGCATCGTCACGGTATCGCAGATCTTCTCCAGTTCATACAAGTGATGGGTGGAAATGACCACGGCAAACTCCCCGTATTCCACCTTCGTCACGATATGGTCGAGCAGATCGGCCTTCGCGATGGCATCGAGTCCGCTCGTCGGCTCATCCAGCACGAGAACTTCCGGATTCATCGCCATATTGAGCATAAATGACGTCCGCATTTTCTGCCCTTTCGAGAGATGTCCGATCTTTCTTTTGAGCGGGATCTGAAAAATTTCATTTAAGCGTTCAAACTCTCCCCTGTCAAATTTCTCATACACGCCTTCATAAAACCGGATCATGTCCTGCACACGGTATTTCGGAAAAAAGTTGCAGTTGTCCGCCACATATCCCATGCGTTTTTTCACTTCCGGATTATCAAAAACCGGCTGCCCGTCTACCAGGATCTCTCCCGCGTCCACTTTTAAAATACCGGTCATACACTTGATCAGCGTCGTCTTACCGGAACCGTTCGGCCCGATCAGTCCGTGAATCTTCCCCTTTTCCACCGAGAAAGATATATCTTCCACGACGGGCTGCCCACCTTTGTCATACGACTTGGTCACATGTTTTAATTCAATCATTCCTTCCTCCATTTCTGAGAATTCCTCTTTCTTTTCCCCCTTGCCAGCCCGCCTTACCGGGCAACACTTTTATAAATATGTTCCAGTTCCTCCTCCAACTCCTCTCTCCGGATTCCCATATAGATCAGATCCATACACACGCCCCGGAACGCGAGATATCCTCTCTGCAGCTGTTTTTCCGACGGCTTGTTATCGCACTTTTCCGCGACATAAGCTCCCTTTCCCCGTATCGTCTCAATGACGTTCTGCCGTTCCAGTTCGCCATACGCTTTCGCCACCGTCCCTGGCGTCACAGAGAGTTTCAGCGCGAGTTTCCGCACGGAAGGAAGGCTGTCTCCCGGTTTTAAATAGCCCTTTAGGACGAGCAGCTTGATCTGGGAAATGATCTGCTCAAAAATAGGCTGACTATTCGTTGGATTGATTTGTATCACTCGATCACCTCCTTCCAAATACTATACCAGTTTCTCTGCCAACTGTATCACTCAGAGCGATACAGCTAGTATACACGATAGCCGGACAGTTGTCAAGTGTGACGAACGGCAGATACGACTAATGCTAAATGCGACTAATGCTAAATGCGATTAATGCTAAATGCAATTAATGCTAGATGCGATTAACAGCGCACAGCAAAAAAAGCGGACGGTTCCATAAACACGGTTCCGCCCGCTTTCTATATTTGTACCTTTCCTCTGAAATTGATATGTCAAGCCATTATACTTTAAAGGAGGCTACCGTCTCATTCAGCATTTCACTGAGACGGAACAGTTCCTCCATTTTCGCGAGGACCGCATTGGAGTTCTCATCGGAGTTCTGGGCGGACTGCTCCATCCCCTGTATGTATTCATCGATGTCGCCTACCAGCGAGGTGATGGAGTGGATCGTCTCATTGATGCCGTCCATCGCCGTTTGCATCTGCTCGGACGCCGCTCCGAGATCACCGGAAATACCGCTGTAAAATGCCGCATCTTCTTTATACATGCCCGCGAGCTCCGTCATGTTGCTGTAATCTTCCATAACCTTGCCATTCATAAATGCCAGCAGATTTTCCGAACGCTCGGACAGCACGGATACGTTCTGCACGACATCTTCCGTCACCTTGCGTATTTTGTCAACCGCCTCCCTCGAATTATCGGCGAGCTGGCGTATCTCGTCCGCCACGACGGCAAAGCCTTTTCCGGCCTCTCCGGCCCGTGCCGCTTCAATCGACGCATTCAGCGCCAACAGGTTTGTCTGGGAACTGATCGAAAGGATCTCTTCCGTGAGCGTATCAATATCCCGCACCCGCTGACTGTCCGCGATCGCGCGCTCGAGTTCCACTTTCGTTTCCTGATATATGGAAACCGCCTCTTTCCCTGCCAGCTCGGAATTCTCATGCTGCCTGTCCGCGCGGTCCATAATACCGCCCGACTGCTCTGCCGCCTCTCCTGCTTTTTTCGCCACATCTTCCACAAGATTTCCGAGTTCCTGTCCGGTCAACTCCATATGACCCGCCAGTTCTTTGGCGGCGTTTGTCTGCCGGAGCACTTCCACGACCGACTCCCGGATATGGGAAATGCCCTTCGTGAGCACTGCCATTTCCTCCGATGTACCTTCTGCAATCGTGCCGATGCTGTGCGCCTCTTCTTTCGTATTCAGTATAATGCCGCGGATCTGCTGTTTTACTTCCGACGTCGCCGTCCGGATCTGCTCGGTCTCATCTTTGTACTCTTTCGGGATTGCCTTATCACTTACCGTATTCTCAGAGAAATCACCGGAAGCAAACTGTTTGAGCATCTGCACCGGCGCCAGTGTCCGGCCGATGAGTCCCGCCATGAATACTGCCACGAGGGCGATCATGATCAGGGCGATCACGAGCGCGACAACTACCATTGTTGTCAGCGATTTTATGACATTGGAGGCCGGTACCACGACGCCCAGTTTCCAATTGCTTGCCTCGATCACCGACGCGGCGAAATAACATGATGTTCCATCGTAATCTTCCTGTTTTTCCACACGACTGTCCGTGCCGCCCATCAGGCCTGCCAGTCCGGGCAGGATATCAGTAACGGCAACTGCCGAATCTTCGGTCGGTTCATATTCTTTGTTCCGATGCGCCACATACTTTCCGCTGCTGTCGGCCAGAAATCCATAAACGCCGTCCGCGAAGTTGATGCTGCCGGTCAGATCCGTCACCGTGCCTAGCGTAACATCCAGGCCGATCACGGCTTCCAAAGCGCCATTGACGTAAACCGGCGCCGCGATCGTCGTACACATCTGATTGGTCAGCACATCCCAATAAGGATCGGTCACGATCACCGTCTTTGCCTCTGCCGCCTGCTGGTACCATCCGCGCTGTACCGGATCGTAGCCGTCCGGTATTTCCGCGTCCCTGTTTGACTGGAGAAATTTACTGTCCTTCGTCCCGCAGTACAGATTCAGCAGTTCCTCGCGGTCTGCCGCAAATGTGTCCAGCACGGACTGTATCAGCTCGTCCCCGGTATCTGCCGCGGCTTCTATGCTGTTAGCCGCCCCGGCCGCCAGCATTTTCTCATTTTCAATCCATGTATTGATCGCCTCCGCGTATTTTTCCGCATTGAGCTGCAGCGCGTCCTTCTGCCCCTGGATCAGGTTCCTCCCCGCCACAACAACAGTACCGATCATCGTCAGCATAATGCTGGCCACGACAATGCCGATCACACTGATCGTCAATTTCCCTTTCATCGTTCTTCTCATGATTTCCCCTCACTTTTCTTTATATAGTATATATTCTATATATTCAAAAGAATCTTTTGTACACGGTTTCTGCGTTCTTTGCAAATAAAACCGCTAACGTTTATTGTATCATAATTTCTGTAAGCGCACCCGCCAAAGGGAACAATTTGCAGTTTTCAGGGAACATTTTGCATCGGCGTCTCTTTCAAGCAGGCTTCCAAAAACGCATCCGAAAAAATGACGTCCCCGCCAAACTCTCTGACGTCACGGTCCAGACCATAGCGGGAGGAAAACCCGAGAGGGGCGAATGCCGCGTCCGCCCGTTCAAGCATCGATGCGTCAAACGCGCTGTCCCCTGCGGCATAGACCATCTCCGCGCCCACATACGGCCGGATCCGCTCCAGTGCGGTCCCCTTACTCAGTCCTACCGGCACGACATACACTTTTTCTCCATTGTGGAAGACATCCACACAGCAGGGATCCAGACATGCCGCCAATTCCCTTACCGTTATGTCGGGACTGCTGCATTTCGTAAACACAAAAAGGTTTTCTATCAGCCGGATCTCAAACTTCCTTCTCGCATCCCGCTCCAAAAACCGGATCGCCCGTTCCAGTTCCCCCGCGCTCTCCCCGATCCTGCGGAGCGACTCGCGGTACCAGTCCTCATCCCTCACGCCATTTCGCAGTAAAATACCGCCGTTACAGACTAAGGCATACGAAAATCCGCCGACGCCCAGATCAATGCGGTCGTACTGCTCTTTCGTCCGCGTCGTCGTGGGGATGACCAAAAACTTCTCTCTTATTTTTTTCAGCAATCCATACGTTTTCTCCGTGATAAACGAAATCTCCCGCCCCTGGTAAATCTCCACATTCCTCTTATTGATCCCGATATCATGTTTATAGGAATAGATCAGCGTGTTATCAAGATCGGCACATAAAACCTTCATATTCCTCCCCGCTCTGTCTGGACCTGGCGCAAAACATCAATAAACAGCGTTAGGGACAAAATTTTTTGCCCCTAACGCTATTGCCTGTTTTCACAAACCTGTTCTCTTACACATATCTCCTGGTGAGATCCCCGATTGTCGGATCGCTTGTGCCCTGCCCAATCGCGTTAAATTTCCACTCGCCATTGTGTCTGTAAACTTCGCCGAATATCATGGCGGTCATGCCGGAATAATCTTCCGTCAGGTTGTAGCGGCACATCTCGCTGTTATTTCTCTGATCCACGAGACGGATGAACGCATTCTGTATCATACCAAAGTGCTGGCGCCTCTTTACCGCCTCGTAAATATTGACAACGATCACGATCTTATCGTAATTTTGCGGTACGGCGGACAGATCGATCATGATCTGCTCGTCATCTCCCTCGCCGGCTCCTGTCAGATTGTCCCCCATATGGATGACCGTACCGGAACCGTGCCGGAGATTGCCGAAAAAGACAAGATCTTTTTTATCCACGAACGTTCCGTTCTGCAGCAGGATCGCCGAGGCATCGCAATCAATGGCCGCCGGCTTCTTCGAGAAAAGCCCTCCCCTTGACTGCTGTACTTCATCCCAGCCAAGTCCGACGACAACCTTCGCCAGCCCCGCGTGATCTTTTGAAAGACTTACCTTTTGGCCTTTTTGTAAACTTATCGACATTTCATTCCCTCATTTCTGCCGCGCGGGCCGCGCCCGCACAGCCTTATTTGCACACGGCGGCCGCGGCCTATCCCACTTCTACGCCGTAATTCGCGCACAGCGCCGCCAGACCTCCCTGGTATCCACTCCCGATCGCGTTAAATTTCCACTCGTCGCCGTTTTTGTACAACTCCCCAAAGACGGCGGCCGTCTCGATCGAAAAATCTTCGCCCAGATCGTACCGCAGCATTTCCTCTCCATTTTCTTCATTGTAAATCCGGATGAACGCATTGTTGACCTGTCCAAAATTCTGCCCTCGCGCCTCCGACTCGTAGATCGTCACCGTAAACGCAATCTTCGTAACGTTCGCGGGTACTTTGGACAGATCGATCTTGATCTGCTCGTCGTCCCCGTCGCCGGCTCCTGTCAGATTATCACCCATGTGCTGCACGCTTCCGGACGGATGGGACAGATTTCCATAGAATACAAAATCATTGGAATCCGCTACCTTTCCCGTATCCGTCAGCAAAAACGCGGCGGCGTCGAGATCAAAATCTCCGCCGGTATCAAACTGGTTGACATCCCAGCCAAGACCGACAACAACATTCTTTAATCCTGGATTTCCTTTTGTCAGACTCACTTTCTGACCTTTCGTTAAATTTACTGGCATTTGCTGCACCTCCTGATTTCTCTATTAAAATTTCTTTGATTAATTTGTTGCCTTTGGCATATGATACTGCTGATTGAACTCGTTCTTGATCGTCTGCAGGCGGGCCTGGTCTTCCACCCGTTTCCGCTTCGCATCCTCCTGAATCCTCTTCGTCTCCTCAATACCGCTCGTGATCGTTCGCCACGTCTTTTCCAGTGTTTCGATCTGGATCGAGCTTCCCGACGCGAGTTTCGCGGTCATCTTCGACGCTTCTACTGTATTCTGGGCGTTCTTGATCAGCATCTCATTTGTCTTCTTATCGAGCTCCGCCATTGATTCCGCCTGGATCCTCTGCCTCTTGAGCATGATCGCCTGGGCGAGCGCCTGTTTAAATACCGGGAGCGTGACGATAAACGCCGAATTGATCTTGCGCACCAAATTGTAGTTGCTGAATTCCATCGTCTTGATCATCGGGATCGACTGCATCGCTACATTTTCAGCCGTACGCAGATCCTGCGTGCGCTGCTCCATCATCTGCAGCGCCTGCTCTAACGTCGTGATCTCGAACTGGATCGAATTGTCACCCGTCGTCTGCATGTCATTCCTTCGCTGCTCGAGATACGCCTCGATCTCCCCGCACGCCTGCTCACCGGCCAGTATATATTTTACCAGATCATGATAAAAATTTACATTCGCGTCAAACATCTGGCTCAGCTTGCGGTTCGACTGTTTGATCTCTGACTCATATCCCTTTAACTGTACATAGATCTTATCGACTTCCTCACCCATCGTATGGTATTTGGCGAGGATCTTATCCAGCTGCTTTTTCAAGTTCCCGAACAGTTTCCCAAACAGGGAAGGGTTGTCCTTGATCTCTTCAAGATCGAATTTATCCATGATCTTTGCCAGCGTCTTCAGCATCTCGCTCGTATCATCGAGCTGCGACATGTTCATGCTGTTCAACACGACATCCGACGCCTTGGAAATCTCCTCCGCCACATCGGCCCCGAACGATACGATCGTCTCAAGGTTGTTCACCTCGATCGTGCTCACAATGCGATCGACCTCTTCCGAGTTTACCAGTTCATCGTTCATCTGCTGCCGATCCGCGACAATATCATATTCCTGAACCACTTCGATCTCATTTTTCCCACTCGGTACTTCTGTCAACGTTGTAGTTGGTGCTGCCTGCGTTTTGCTAAAGTCAAGTCCCATATCAATTACCTCTCTTAAAAATTTTATTACGCCAACTCTGACGTGATTTATTAGATGGAAGATTTTTCAGGTCAGGAACCTGCAGATCATACACATATTCCCCGATCTGATGTTCTTCCATTACTCTCTGGTTAAAATATTTCTCGATACTCTGATAGCCCGTGGGAATAAAAAACAGTATATCGAAACCGATCAGGTTCAAAAATGTCACTAGGATCGTATCCTCGAGCGATATGACCTGCTCCGTCGCATTGACATAAACGAGCTTCGGATTTTTTTTCGTGAAATCAAATTTCTGGATCAGGCGCAGGATCTCTTTCGGGAGGTTGAGCACGGTGGCAATCACCGTATATTCCGTCCCGTTTTCCCCGATCCCCCGGATCCGTTTCTGCTCGAGGATGATCTGTAATTTTTCCAGCATCACGTCCTGCACTTCCTCGCGCAGGATGCCATACGGGTATTTGGGATGCTGCTTGATCTTCGTTTTCTGCAGCCTGCCGTTTTTGTAAAATTCCGTCGCGTAAGCCTTGACCGGATTGGGCGCGGCGTTTTCGATATAGGGCGCCTTGGGCACCAAAACGGTATTTTCCGTGAGCAGTTCCCGGATCGCCGCCCAGTACGGCTCGGTCTGCCCGTCCTTCACACCCGACACTTTGGAATAAATGACCGGGATGTTCACCGTCTCGCCTACGACGCTGAAGCCGGGCCGGTACTTTAACTCCTGATCCCACAGAATCCGGATCTCCTCGTACATCGTCTGCAAATTGATCACATCGGCCTTCCCATACTGCTGGTTGCGGTACATGCCCGAATCCTGATACATCAGCGTATCGAGTTCGCGTTCGGCGTGATAGGCGGCCGTCCCCATCCGGGCCTGCGAATTATCGACGGGAAAGCGGTCGAGCATGAGCGATTCCGTATGGTTTACCTCATACAGCAGATCATCTGTGAGGCAGCACCTCTCATTTAAGTTGGGGCAGAGGATCAGCACATCGACCGGAAGCCTTGCCAGAAAACTCAGAAACATCGCCTCGCTGCTCGTCTTACAGCCTCCCATGTAAATGAAACAGGCGATATCCGTTTTGTTCCAGTGATCAAAAAGCTGCGACTGGTATCTTTTCAGCCAGCAGAGCAGATAGACAGCCCGATTCGTCAGCTTGTTCATATTGCTCCCCGGCTCTTTTGCCACCTTTTGTATATTGTCCACAAAGGCCTGGTTCATGATCCGCTGCAGCTCCTGATTCGTCGTGTACTGGATATTCGCGGCCAGACCGCGGATCATCTGCTCCTCGTTTGCATAATTGTTCCGTTTAATGGCAGCAATCTCATCGGGAGCCGGTTTCGGGATCTCTCGGTCCACTATGACCACCTTTCTCCCTGAACTTTTTAATTCCTGCTGAAAACGGTAAAGTTCCTCCGCGTAAAAAAGCTTATCATCCACACCGTTGATGCGGCAGAAACAATTGTAGAACAACCTCGGATCATTTCCCCGCAGCGGGATACTCTCCCTGATATCATCGAGCCCTTTTCCCTTGATCCAGGCATTCGTGCAGTTTTTCATCTGCGGCCTCGCTCCGTAAAGCGCTTCCCGGCGCTGCTCGTCCTGCATGGCCTCGCGGATCTTTTTCAGGCTGAACCCCTGCGGAAATGCGGCCGCCCCGTCCGCCCGGTACTCCTCGGACCACACCGAACCGGGATCTACCTTTTGGTATCCCTGATCGCCCTCGTACTGCAGCAACAGGATATCACAGCCGGCCTGCGACAGGATCGAGAGCATCATGCGCTCGTAATTGCTGACATACCCCTCATACAGTATTTTCGGGATGCGTTCAGCGCCAAGCTGGTTGACGATCCGCTCAAATTTGTAGTACAACCAGCACATAAATTTAATATACGCGTTTTTCAGTATGTTTTCGGTCTTCCCCGCCTTACGCAGGGAGTCGAGCGCATCGTGCATCGCGAGCACAACTTGTTCCCGCTGCCGGTCGTTCATCCGCGGCAGCCACTTTTTTAAACTGTCGTTGAAAAAGCTGACGCTCATCTCAAACCCCATCCCCATGATTTCCTCGTAATAAGAGAGGTTCTTCTCATCGGGATTTGGAATCTTCCCTTCGATGACGACACCGGTTTTCCGGGCCTCATCGTAATACTTTCTGATAAAACGCTCGATTTCCGCGGAATACGCAGTCAGGCGGCAGAAATATACCCCTTTTTCCGGCCTTTTGCTGCGCTCCGTAAAATAATCATCGAGATTGTGAATGCTTACACGTTCCAACATGGGATGCTCTCACCTTCAATATCTATTCATCTTATTTTTATTCATTACAAACCCAAGGCCTGTCCCAACGCCCCCGCCGATGATATGGGTAAGATTGGATATATTATTATGAACAAACATGCCTTCATAGACCTGCTGCCCGATGTAAATAAATGCTACCAAAATAAACGTGAGCGGAATCTTCCCTTCCTGGAAACTCGCAAACGACGCCAGGAGGATAAAGGCGAACACGACTCCGCTCGCTCCCAAAAGCCTGACATGCGGGAAAAAAATAAAGTGAACGACCCCCGATGCGAGGGCAGTCGCCAGAATCACAAACAATATATTGGATGAGCCGTACTTTTCTTCCAAAAGCGGCCCGATCACAAGGATCATCATGATATTTCCGAAAAAGTGCTGCCAGCCCGCATGTCCCAGCACATGGCCGAAGAAACGGACATAGGTGAGCGGACTGAGAAAAGACGCGCGGTAAACGCTGAAAAAACGATACGTCGTATCTCCCCTGGTCATCTGGTCCAGCATCATCACTGCAAAGCAGGCGATCGTAAACCCGAGTATCACTGGAGAATTAAAGGATACTCTCATTTGTCTTTTGCCACTATTCATATTCTTCCCCTTTCAATTCCTATCGTATATTTATTTTGAAACTCCTGTACAGCTGCAATTCCTGCACATTTGTATTTTCTGCACATTAACCGCGCCTGCACAAATATTTTATCATACCGCCTCTCTTTTTTCAAGGCATAGTGCGCTAAGAAAAAAATCCATTTGCGAACATTAAAATATTCTCGTATCCTACCGCCAGATTGATATTCTGCCCGCTGTCGATGCCGGCCGTGCTGATGCCGATGACTTCCCCCTGCATGTTCAGCACCGCCCCTCCGGAACTTCCCGGCGATATGGGCGCTGTGAACTGGATCATGTCAATATCCCGGATTTTCCGAAACCCTGAGATGATCCCGTCGGAAACCGAATTAAATAACCCGAGCGGACTGCCGATCGCCACAACTTTCTGCCCTCTGACCAGCTTTTTCCGGCCCCGGTAGATTGGCAGCGGGTCCAGCTGCCTCTGGATGCGGATCACGGCCAGGTCGAGCGTGCCGTTGTATTTGATCACCTCGTCTGTCTGATACGTTTCCTCATCGTCCTCGATACTGACTGAATAAAACACGCCGCCGGATGCCACATGGTTGTTCGTCAATATATACCCGCCCCTTCCGATCATGATACCGGATCCCGTACTCCTGATCTCGCCGCGGTGGTCGTGGACGGAGATCATGACGATCGAAGACGCGAGCTGCGCCAGTTCCTCAAATCCTTTTTCCACATCAGAGGCAGGCGCGGGGCGATTCGGGTTCACTCTCTGAGGGTTCGCTCTCTGAGTGTCCGCTCTTTGAGGATTCACTCTCTGAGGGTTCGCTCCCTGAGGGTTCGCTCTTTGAGGGTTCACTCTCTGAGGGTTCGCCCCCTGCGCCTCCGTCCTGCTGGATCTCCTCCCCTTCCGCTCCGGTATGATCACTTTGACCGGGCGGCTCTCCACTGCCTTCTCCTCGTGTACATAGGGGACGTATTCCGGCAGCGCACACGTATCGAATGACCCCAGCACGAGTTCACTAGAAAGCGCCTTCATCACCTCCGGCGCTTCCATATCCTTTTTGTACTGCAGCAGTAAAACATCACAGCCGAGCAGCGTCAGAAAATAGTAAAACAGGTATTCCTGTTCCTTCAGCACATTTTCAGCCGCCACTTTCATGACAGCCCTCTCATTCCAGCCCGACACGAGTTCTGCTGCCTGTACATCAAACCAGTACATGATCTTTGCCACAAAATTTCGCACAATGGATTCAGAACTATTACGCCTACTCTTTTCAAACATGCCGATGACCTGACGGACAGCCCGCGAAAAAACACGTGCGAAAGCGCCGCTGACTTTGATATTCCTAAGCGCGGGCGTACCATCTGACTTCCATGCGTCGTACGCGCCAGCGTAAAACGCGGACTCCTGGACACCCGCCAGGCTCGGAAGCGCCTTCACGCGCATATACTTGAGATGGCCGTCAGCCATCTCTTTTCCCATCCTTTGATCCATCTTCCGGATGACATCTGGAAAATGGGCCGGGACGCCGATGGCTCTTACAAAATACACATCCCTCACCTGATGGTTGAATCCGCCTTTTATGTTGATAAATGCTTCGATCGACTGGATCTCCATGATATTATGCCGGTATGTAATCTCATTTTCCATTTTCCCTTATCTCCATTTTCGTTTTCTTCCCACACGTTATCCCAGAAAATTCTCTCTTTCATTTAATTATCTCTACCATTTTCAGAAAAAGCATGATATACTATTTGATACTGGGTTTCAAAACCCGAAAAACCAAATAGGAGAAACCACATTGAAAAATAACATTCTTTACTATAGCATAGGGGCCCTGTTGTATTGCCCCGCAAATAAAAAAAGTGTTGCCGACTCTGTCGTTCAGGAGAAATTTGGCTCCAAATACTCCCTCGCGCTGTGCCTCGAGGATACGATCAACGACCGCTTTGTCGAAGAAGCGGAACAGACGCTCATCCGCACGATCAACCATATCTATGTCAGTTATGAGAAAAACCCGTTTTATCTGCCCAAAATATTCGTGCGCGTCCGCAACGAATCGCAGATCACGCGCCTGACCAGAGCTTTTGGCGACAGCCTCCAGATCGTAACCGGATACATCCTCCCGAAATTTACGACAGAAAATGCCGCCGCCTACATTCAGGCACTGATCCAGGCAAATGAAACGGCCCGCCAGAAGCTGTATGTCATGCCGATCTATGAAAACATGGCCATGATCGACCTGCGCCGCAGGATCGAACTCCTGTATGAACTCAAGGATACGCTGGCCCCCATCGAAGATCTGGTACTAAACATACGGGTCGGTGGAAATGACCTCTGCCATACGTTCGGCTTCCGGCGCCATGCCGACGAATCCATCCATCAGATCCAGCCGATTTCCCAGATCTTTTCCGATATCATCACGGTCTACGGCATGGATTATGTCGTTTCCGGACCGGTGTGGGAATACTACAACGGCCCCGGCTGGGAAAAAGGCCTGCTCCGCGAGATCAACGATGATAAACTGTGCGGCTTCACCGGAAAGACCGTGATCCATCCAAACCAAATCCCCGTCGTGAACCGCGCCTATCAGGTGTCCCAGACGGATTTCAACGATGCGAGATCAATCTTGAACTGGAACCAGAATGCCAACGAATACGTGTCCGGCAGCCTGACCAAAGAGCGCATGAACGAGTACAAAACCCACAACAACTGGGCGAAAAAAACGCTTTTTATGGCTGAGGCCTTCGGGATCCGCGAAGAACGGCAGACAGCCGCCTATCTTCCTACGCATCCGCCAGTTTTTTAATGATCCCGCAGCATTTATAGTGCCGGAGCGGATAATACGCGACCGGCACGGACTTTTCTTCGGCAAGCCTGACAAGATGCCCCAGCTGGGGATCTTTCTGAAAACGCTGATCGATCAGTACTTTCCAGGGGATCCTCCGAAGAAGCACCCTCGTCGTCTCGCCGATCCCCGGCTTCACCAGGTTGATGTCGCCGACGCCAAACCGTTCCGCGATCTCCCTCACTTCATCCATCCCGCACCCTGCGGCCACTCCGGCCGGTTCCGGCGACGGCTCCCGTTCAAATTCATTTTCGATCGCTTTGATAAATTCATAGGACAGATCCGAGTCCGCCAGTTCTCCATAATAGACCGCGCCGTGAAAATCGTGCGGCCCGATGATGTCATCCCGCAAAAACGTTCGGCTGACCAGACCCGAAACCGTACAGTTCAGGCAGGAACTGGGAATCAGTATATCCTCATGCGTCCCGCACAGCTGCGTGACATTCGCGGGGTCGGCGATCACGGCGATCCGGGACGACACTCCCTCGTACGCTTCAATGTCTTTTTTCAGTTCATGCAATATCGCCCCTTTTCCGATCCACCCGTCCACAAAGAGCAGCTGCTCCGGCGCGTACTTCTCCAACAGATACTTCATCGCGTTGTCATCGATTCCGCGCCCGCGGATGATAGAAATCGAATAATGCGGTACTTCTATGTTATATTTCCAGCGAATGTATCTCTTGATCAAAATACCGATCGGGATCCCCGCCCTGGCCAGAGATACCAGCACGACTTCTCTGCCATTTTGCTCCATGATCCTGTCCGACAGCCGCCCGACTGCCAGCGCCGTCGGTTTTGCGTAGCGGGCAAGCGCTTCTTCATAGATCTCCATATATTCCGGGGTCGGAACATATTCGATCGGCAGCATCTCACTGTAATGCCTCCCCGACTGGATCAGCCGTTCCCGCTCCTCGGTCGGCTGCGGCTCCACAAGTCCCGTGATATCTTTTAATAAGAGGACCACATCATCTTCTGAATACGAACTTCTCAATCTAACACCACCTGACCACTAATACATCATCATTTTTCCGACAGACCGCACGGAGTAAAGAAAACAGGCCCGCACTCTCTCCTGCCGGCGCGTCCGTAACGATCACGACCTTGTCATAGCAATCGAGATCATAAATAAATGTTTTCCTCTTTTCATCGTAAAGGCTCTTCAACTCATATCTCTGATGCAACGGATAATCCGCCTCCGAACTGACCACGATCGGACTCCGCGTCGTGGCATGGCATTTTACCGCCTTCCCCTCCCGTTCCAGTTTTTCTCCGATGAACAGTGCCGGATACATAAACTCTTCGGTGCCGATCACGAGCAGGTTTTGATACTCTTTCTTTAACAGCCGAGCTTTCACGCACTCCCACAGTTCCCCGCACGCGTTCTCGTATGACGGAGCCTCCACAAGCCTTCTGGCGTTCATATATCCGGAAACACTCATTTCCTCCACACGGGAAACACACCCGCTATCGCAGACGAACCGGCCATCGTTGGCTAACCTGCTATCGCAGGCGAACCGGCCATCGTAGGCCAACCTGCTATCGCAGGCTAACCTACCATCGTAGGTCACGTACTCGCCATCCCCCCGATAGCGCTCTGCCCGTTCCGCGAACCGGCTGTGATCGGTTTTACACAAATAGTGGAGCCGAATACCTTTTCCGGCGTATCTGTCGGCGTGCGCGCCGTCCATGCCATTGAGCAGGGAAAGTACGGAAAATCGGAGTTTATCCGAACGGATCTTATCCGGCCGAATTTCATCTGCGTAGTATCCTTCTATGCGTGATATGATGTTCAGGATCGTCTGGCCGGTCGTCACCTCGTCCTCGACAAAAAGAATCCGGTCGATCTGGCCGATCACGGCGTCGATATCCGTCCTCACCAGCCTTTGTTCGGTGGCATGGCTGTGTTCTTCCGAAAAAAACAAATATTCCACCCCCGGGATCGTCTCCCTCGTCGTCTGTATGTACTTCGCGCCTAAGCAAACCGCCACCTGCGCCCCGATCGCGGTCGCCGTTTCCGCAAAACCGACGACCAAAAGTGCTTCCTTGCCATATTCATTCCGCACCTCATCTGCCAGATCTGAAAACAGGTTCAGCGCCTTCGTCGGGGAAACCGGGACATGCTTTCCCTGCAGGGGATCGACGACCAGATACGTTCTCTTTGTATTGTTCTCCCTTCGGGCGATACGAACCAGTTCCGCCTCGTTATACATGTTCTGCTCCTTTAATAGTCTTTTATTCCCAGGCAAACGTCCCATCGTCCTTCCTGACATCTCCGAGTTCTCTGTAATCAAAACAGCTAAACTCCGCCTGCGTGTCAAAATACGCGTAATCCACGCACGCCATTCCCACAAAAGCGCCGGTGAAAAATCCGCCATAACTCTGCAGTACGTAATCATCCGAGAGAACGGCCGCATCAAGCGTAACCGGTATTTCCTCGTAGTTTGTCCCGTCAAACGAATATTCGTACGTATAGCTTTCCTTCCTCACCTTCGTCCGCAGCCACACATCTGCGCCTTCCGGTACCGGAATGGCGTCGTCGCGCAGGAATGACGTGTAATTTCCACGGTTGCACTCGCCGACCTCGATCACGCGGCCGTTTTTTTCATTCCATGTCACAAAGGCAAAGGACCAGTGCTTGTCGTTGTAATAGTTTGTCAGGCCCGCCATCTGCTGATACGAATACGGCTGATAGCTTACCTTTACGGACGCGTCAAAATAAAACGCCTGCCAGCGCTTGGCTACCAGTGACAGTTCGTGCGTATTACAAAGTGAACCCTGGCCGCGCAGCACGAGTTTCCCGCCGCCGACCGTCCCCATATCATCGGTAAATGGAACCCGCAGCGTATTCCACTCGTCATGCAGTTTTGCCTCCTCAAAATCATCGTGGAGAGAGTGGTCCGCCGGGGCGTCCGTTTCGATCCCATCTGCCGGCGCGTCCACATACACGCTTCCGCCGTGTCCTCCCTCAATCCGCGGCCAGCCGTCCTCATCCCAGTACACTTTCTGGATCGCCGTCTCGCGTCCGAGCGTACAATACCCGCGCGGGTCGATACACGACTCATTTTCATGTGTCCACGGACGCCCGCAGAGGCTGGCGTAATACCATTCCCCGCCCGGCGTTTCCACGAGCGCGCCGTGCCCCTGCTTCTGGATGCCGAGATACGGCGTATCAAAGTTCGTGATAAACGGGCCGTCCGGCTCGGTCTCGAAACTGAGCTCGTCCAGCGTCCGGGAGCGCGCGACAACTTCCTGATGGGTATAAACCGTCCCGCCCTGCGCGGCAAACAGATAATAATAGCCATTTATTTTATACAGATGGGGGCCTTCCACAAGTTTCACATCCGTACCATTATAAATGTTTCGCGCTGTCTCTGGTTTTAATTTCATCGTCTCCGTATCAAATTCCGTCAGCGTGATACCGCGGAACGCATGGTGGTATTCCCGGTGGTCCCACGTCTGCTGTACCAGATATTTGCGTCCATCCTCATCGTGGAACAACGAGGCGTCAAAGCCAACGCCATTGATACGGATCGGATCCGACCACGGCCCGCGTATGTCCTCGGCCGTCGTTACATAATTTACCATATCCTTAAACGTGCCCTCCGTCACCTTGACATCGGTGTAGACGAGCCAGAATTTCCCGTCCGCATACGACAGATCCGGCGCCCAGATCCCGCCGGAAGAAGGATTTCCCTTCATATCGAGTAACGTCGTAGTGGAAAGAGGCGACGGAAGCAGATTCCAGTGGATCATGTCTTTGGATTCGTGGAGCCGTACGCCCGGAAACCACTCAAACGTGGAATTGGCGATATAATATGTATCATCGACGCGGATGATCGACGGGTCTGCGTTAAAACCGGGCAGAACCGGATTTTTGAATTGTTTCATATGGTATGTACCCTCCATTCTGATATGTTCTTCTTTCAGTATATCTATTTTTGTAGGAAAAGGCAATGGAAAAAATGTTGATTTCAGAAGCTTTTCCAGGATCATCCGGCAAATACATATTGATTCTTGCCGTCCCTCTTCGCCACATACAGTGCCTCATCCGCCCTGGAATACAATTCCTCGATCGTTCTCCCATCCCCCGGATACAGGGCGATCCCGATGCTTCCACTCGATTCAGCCTCCGAATAGTCCTCCCCCGCCCTGGAAACAATATCCAGTATTTCCTGGGCCTTTTTCTCAATCTGGCTGATCTCCACTACGTTCCTCAGGAAAATGAAAAACTCATCCCCGCCGATCCTGCCCACGACATCATCTTCACGGAATGAATTCTTTAATTCGCCCGCCAGCCTGATCAGAAATTCATCGCCTGCCTGATGGCCGAATGTATCATTGATGCCTTTGAAATTATCGACATCGAGCATGAACAGCACATGAAGCTTTTCTTCTTCATTGTAGATAATCTGTTTGATATATTTGATCGCCGTTGCGCGATTTAATACCTTTGTCATCTGGTCTAACGTTGCGGCCTCGAATATCTCCTGCTCCTCCTTCTTGTCCGCCGTGATGTCCTTGACCGAAAGCATGACGCACAGATGGCCGCTGTCCACATCCGTTAGGAAATGCGCCTCATTGTGCACCCATCTGGCTGAACCATCCGACATTTTCCGTTCGTACTCGAAAGATACGCAGTTTCTCCCGCTATTATATATACTCCACAATGTATCCGGCGTGAAATCCTGATAAAATTCCACCCCTTCACACCCCTTATCTACGATGGAGTCTACCGCGTAACTGCATATTTGTTCCACGGTCTGGCATTCCTGCAGGGTGCCATCCTCTATATTCTGCCGCCGCTGCTTGATAATGCGCCAGTCATCAACATCAATATAGCAGACGGCATACGTATCCTCCGGCAGTTCAAACAAATATCTGAATTCCTGCTGATAGCGCTGGCGTGCGCGGTATTCCCTCGTAACATCTTTCACGATTCCCAGTATGCCGATGATCTGATTTTTCCCATCACGAAGCAGATATTTGGACGTTGCACCATATCTCGCCTGTCCGTGATCATCCGTGATCGGCTCGATATACCCCTTCATATTTTTCTGTTCGAACAGCAGACGGCGTTCATCTGCTTCATACCGTCTGCATAGATTTTTGTCCTCATAAATCTCTGCATCGGTATGACCTACCACTTCTTCTGCCGACGACTTGCCCACCATCTCTACAAACGGAGCGGAAACAGCCTGATAAACCAGATCCACATCCTTTAAAAAAATCATCTCCGTCGCTTCATCCAGCATCGTTCTAAATGCCGCGCTCATTAATTGTTCTTTCATTCATATGTCCCCCGACTTTTATCCTGGTGTACGGTATCGTACACCGGCTTTCCCTTTCCCTGTGTGTCAAATTTTCCCATCCCTATCGTATCATAATAGAAAAGAGAAATCAACTACATTTCATGATCGGTTTTAGCCAAAGTAACTTTCAGGATGCGGCACCTGATGAGCGAAAAAATATAGGTTGCCAACATCGGGAAAAATCCTTATAATATAGGTATTACAAAGGTTTATGGCAATTTGGAATATGTTCCTGCTACCAATGCCGAACAGTAAGGAGGTCTCTCAATGCCGACATTACAAGATCTGCTGCAAAAAGCAGATTCCTACAAACAAAAAATATCCTCTGCCCGTCCACTGGCAAAGGAAGAACTGAAATCCCTGGATGATTATTTCCGTATCGGCTTTACTTACAGCAGTAACGCTTTAGAGGGAAATACCCTCACCATATCGGAAACAAAGATACTTCTGGAGGATGGCATTACAGTTGGAGGACGCCCGTTAAAGGACTGTTATGAGGCCGTCGGGCATGGCGCCGCCTATGATTTCATGTTAGAACTGGCAAGGCAGCAGGACATGTGTATCACAGAAGACACCATTAAAAAACTGCACCGTCTTTTTTACCAAAAGGTTGACGACAACCAGGCCGGCCAGTACCGTTCTGTTCAAGTTTACATTTCCGGTACGGAGTATATCCCTCCTGCTCCAGA
Source organism: uncultured Eubacterium sp. (assembly GCA_910584065.1). Taxonomy (GTDB): domain Bacteria; phylum Bacillota; class Clostridia; order Lachnospirales; family Lachnospiraceae; genus Eubacterium_F. Next base: position 15,527 of record CAJTZN010000001.1, on the reverse strand, counting down.
CGAAATTCCCCAACTCATGAAGCATCTAACAGATCAGATTCGTTCATCACGGGGTACCCTGCATCCTATTGAACTGGCAGCAATGGCACACAAACGGCTGGTTGATATTCATCCTTTTATTGACGGAAATGGCAGGACTGCCAGACTCCTGATGAATTTTATTCTGGTCAATGCCGGTTATGGCGTAGTATCCATCCCCCCCATTTTGCGTAATGACTATATCAATGCCCTGTCTGCCTCCAGACGGCTAAACGATATGGAACCATTTTTCAAACTGATTGTTGAATGTGTTATTGAAACTGAGAGGGATTACTGTCGCCTGATTAAACTTTAAATGAGAGACTTTATAAAATCCTTTGCACGCAAAAAAGCCAATACATCCACTTTCATAGATATATTGGCTTCATGTACACTTTTGCAAAAATGTGTTCCTGCAGAAACTTAACCTAAAAACTCCTTCGCAAACCAACGATTTTACGTGGCTTGACGCTTATTCAGCACTGGCAAGAATCTCTTTTTTATTGTAGCTTCCACAACTTTTGCAAACTCGGTGCGGAACCATCAGTTCCCCGCATTTACTGCACTTTACCAACGTAGGCGCCGTCATTTTCCAGTTTGCTCTGCGTTTGTCTCTTCTTGCTTTCGAAGATTTATTCTTAGGACAGATTGACATGTCATTACACCTCCTTAAAACTCAAAACACTTCTGCCATTATACCAATTCTGACATCTTTTGTCAACAAGTTTTTTTCCTACTCCGTCTTGAGCAATATTTCACCTGAACAATATTTCCACTCAGCAGTGAGCAATCTTCCTACTGCACGAGTGCCACCGTTTCCCTGGCGATCGCAAGTTCTTCATTCGTCGGCACGACCATGACCTTTACCTTGCTTTCCGGCGTCGAGACAACCTTTTCCACACTCCGTACCGCATTTTCCTTTTTATCGATCTCCACGCCGAGATAGCCGAGATAGCTGCAGATATATTCACGCATGACATGATTGTTCTCGCCGAGACCCGCCGTAAACACGATGGCGTCCACACCGTTCATCGCTGCGGTATACGCCCCGATGTATTTGGCGACGCGATAGCCGAATACATCCATCGCCATCTGCGCCTTCTCATTGCCATCGTCAGCAGCCGCCTCCAGATCGCGGAAATCACTGGATACGCCGGAGAGGCCGTATACGCCCGACTCTTTGTTTAACAGTGTCATCATTTCCTCCAGCGTTTTGCCCATGCTGTGCGCCAGGTATTCGATGATCGCCGGGTCGATGTCCCCGCTGCGCGTTCCCATCACAAGCCCCTCGAGCGGCGTCAGGCCCATACTGGTATCCACGGACTTTCCGTTTTTCACGGCAGAAATACTCGCTCCGTTGCCGAGATGGCACACGATGACTTTCGAATCCTTAGGATCCAGTCCCAAAACTTCGATCGCGCGGGCCGATACGAAACTGTGGCTCGTCCCGTGAAACCCGTAACGGCGCACTTTATACTTTTCATAGCATTCATAAGGGAGTCCGTACATAAAGGCGACCGGCTCCATCGTCTGGTGAAATGCCGTATCAAAAACAGCGGTATTCGGCACGCCGGGCATGATCGCCTGACAGGCGCGGATGCCGATCAGATTGGCCGGGTTATGTAACGGAGCCAACGGATTGCATTCCTCGATCGCAGCCATCACCTCGTCCGTGATCACAACGGATGAAGCAAATTTCTCTCCGCCGTGCACGACGCGGTGGCCGATCGCATCGATTTCCGAGAGGTCCCTGATCACCCCGTTTTCCGGATCTGTCAGTTCCTCCAGTACCATTTTCACCGCAACTTCATGGTTCGGCATGTCCTTTTCTATGACGACCTTTTCACCGCCGGCCGGCGTATGGTTCAGTCTTCCATCTATTCCAATCCGCTCACACAGGCCTACGGCAAGAGCCTGTTCCGTCTCTGAGTCGATCAACTGGTATTTCAGGGATGAACTGCCGCAATTGATTACCAATACTTTCATTAATATATCCTTCTTTCTGGTTTTTGTTTGAAATATTCACCCGAACATATTATACAACTGCGGCTTTTAAATTTCAACCCCTAAAAAACGTTACTCCATATAAAAGATGCCGATGGAACCCGGGCCGGTATGGATGCCGATGACCGGATCGAGCGTATTTAGGATCACCTTCGTCACCTTTTCCGAGCGGTAGAGGCCATCCGCTACATATTTTGCGTCTTCGGGGCAGTCCCCGTGGCTGACAAACACCATCTGCTCCCGGTCCATCCCCTGCAGCACCCGCTTTACGATCTCGTCCAGCGATTTTTTCCGCCCGCGGACTTTTGTCTCCTGTTTCAGCACGCCGCCATTGTTCATGCGGAGAATGAGTTTGATCTTCAGCACCGTGCCGACGACAGCGATCGCGGACGACGCGCGCCCGCTGCGCCTCAGATGGTTCAGATCATCCACGGTAAACACCGTGTTCACGTTCCAGCGGCACCGGTTGCACCAGTCGTAAATCTCTGCCAGGCATTTGTCCTGCTTTTTGCCTTTTACCGCCTCGTAGACGAGCATTCCCTCACCGAGCGCGACACATAAGCTGTCAACGGCGTAGATCTTCCGTTCCGGAAATTCCCCTTTCAGTGTGTTCAGCGCGCTCTCGACCGCGTAGTACGTGCCGCTCAGTTTGGACGATAAGCCGATGTATAAAAGATCCTGCCCCTGCTCCAGGACCCGTTTGGCGACCTCGTACGCAATGCTCTTATTCACCATAGAAGTCGTGATCGGTTTCCCGTTCCGCAGATGCTCGTAGATCTGCCCGAAAGTGTCCTCCGGCCCGTCCGTGTATCCCGGATATTCCCTGTCATCTACGAGATACGTAAGGGGCAGGACGATGATCCCGTATTTCTCGATATAAGGACGGGGCAGATTTGAAGTGGAATCGGTAAGGATCGTAAAAGTTTCATTCATGATAACATCCTCCAGACAATCATTTCTTTATCCTTATTCGTCTGCATAATGACATATATTTATTCATACCTTTTATAAAAACAAGTACGATGGGGGATTACCATGCTCCTGCTCTGTTTTCTATTTCTTTTCCTTTTACTCCTATTTCCGGAAACCGCCGCAGAAGGAAGTAAAAGCGGCCTTCTTTTGTGGGCGGGCGTCCTCGTTCCCTCCCTGCTCCCCTTTTCGGTACTGACCTCCCTGATCCGGCGCACGATGCAGGGGCGGCGCTGCCAGTATCTATTGCTGACCGCCGGTATCCTCTCCGGTTATCCGATCGGCGCGAAGGTGGCAGGCGAATTGTACAAAGACGGGATGCTCTCACGGGAAAAAGCCTTGTTTTTTGCCGGATTTACGAACAACCCCAGTCCGATGTTCGTCATCTTTTTCGTGGCCGGCAGTATGCTCGGCATGGATTCCGGCCAATACCTCTTCTATGCCCTCGTGCTGCTCTCCTCCCTGCTCGGGAGCCTATGCTTTGTTCTGTTCACAAAAAAAAGAAGCCTTCCCCGGGCAAAAGCGGTGGCAGATGCCACGCCTGTGGCAGCCGCTCCTGCCAACCCTACCGTTGCGGAGTCCTTTTCCCGGATGATCGACGCGGAAATCGCCTCCAGCGCGCTGCTCCTCATAAAGATCGGCGGCTACATCATGTTTTTTTCCATTTTCGCTGCGCTGTTACGGCAGCTTCCTGCCATTCCCTATTACGTGAAACTGCTGTTTGGCAGCATATTGGAGATCACGACCGGGGATGCGATGATCGCGGCCTCGCCTCTTTCCGGGCACGCAAAAATAATCCTGTCTCTCGCCGCCACTGCCTTCGGGGGACTGTCGGCAGCCGCCCAGACAAACAGTGTTCTGCAAAATACAGGATTACCTTTTTCACGCTATGTAATAATAAAAGTGCTGGCAGGATCATTTGGACTCCTGCTCGGTTTGATCTTCTTCTAACTCTCGGTCTGTTCCGCTGCCGCCGCTTCTTCCTCTTCCGGAATTTTTCCATTGATCTGGTCCTGCAGCTCGGACCGGTTATTTTTTATGATCTCAATGTCTTTCTTTAACACATTGATCAACATGGACGATTTACTCTCAATTTCCTTGAGTGAAAGTTCGATATTTCTGCCCGCCTCGCCGAGCAGGTCGCTCGTGTAGTACAAAGCGTCCGTGCGGACCTGGTTGCCCTCGCCCACCGCCTGGTTCAGAATCTGCTGTGCCTGTGCTTCGGCTTCTTTCACGATCTGCTCCGCCTGCGCGTACGCCGTCTGCACCAGCTCGTTCTGGTCGAGAAGCTGTTTCGTCTGTGCCTGCGCCTGACTCATGATCTGCTGCGCCTGCTCCTGTGCCTGTCCAAGAATCTCTTCCCGGTTGTTGATAATCTTCTGGTATCTCTTGATCTCTTCCGGTGCGCACATGCGGAGCGCGTCCAGCAGATCGTAAAGCTCGTCCTTTGAAACCGTAACTTTATTGGGATACAGCTTCGACGGCTTACAGTTCTCCACATATTCGTAAATCTCGTCAATCGCCTTTTCGATTCTTGATGGGTTCATAAATGATTACCTTTTCCTTTCCCTCATGATAAAACTTCATAAAGAGGAGCGCTGCGTTTCCCGCACGCGCAAAAATACATGCTGATTCGTTTTATACTGCTTCACTCTTAACAGTTCAAATACATCTTCGTCAATATAGTCCACGGCCGTGTCAAGCGCCGATTCTAGTACCACGAGCGTACCTTCTTTCACAATACCGGAGCGGGCCAGCATTTGTACGATCTTTGCTTCCAATTTCTTTTTGTATGGGGGATCGGCATAAATGACATCAAACTGCCTGCCCTCTTTTTCCAGCTTGGATATGGCATATGTCACCTCGATCGGGAGCACGACTGCCTGTTCTTCCATGCGCGTCTTCGCCAGATTCGCCCGGATACATTTGAGCGGTTCCCTGCCAAATTCGACGAGCCATGCCTGCTTTGCCCCCCGGCTCAGCGCCTCGATCCCGATCGCGCCGCTGCCACTGAACAGATCGAGAAACAAACTGCCCGGAATCTCATCCTGAATGATGTTGAACAGCGTTTCCTTGATCCGGTCAGTCGTCGGTCTCGTATCTTTTCCTTCCGGCGCGACCAATGGGAGCCGCCTCGCCGTTCCCGCTATGACACGCATACCTTCTCCTCACTTTCCCTCTTCGCATTCCTTTTCATCTTTCACAATTATAAATGATAACCGCTTTTTTATCAAGAGAAACTTTCATACCAGTTAACTGGATGCAAACGGAATCAAACGCCGGATAAGCGGAGCCAGATTCCGTTTATCCGGATCTCCTGTCACTCTGCTGCTGACACGTGGATCGTCAGTTTCGGTGACCAGCTCACCGTACCGTGGAGTTTGGCACTCTCCACCCAGGCAAATGCCGGGGCATCTGTTATGATAAGCGGCTCCGTCACCATGCCGTTGTCATCAATACCGTTGTTCTCCACATAGATGCTACACGGGTTCCCGTCCGCGTCCTCGCCAGTTAGTATATAGCGCGCGGAAAGCGTCTCGATCTGTCCGTTATACTTGAGTCTGGTATCCACACAGTCAGCCACGATCGTTCCTTTGAAATTCGCGCAGTCCGAGGAAGCCCTGAACTGGATCATCGACGCATTTCCCGCCGTCCCCTTAACGGAAGAAGTACTTCCGATATCAATCGTAAACGTAAAAATTTCATTGGGATAGGACTGGCTCTCATCCGGCCTGACTACCTCGCGCGGCGGCACGGGTTCCGTCTGCGACTCATTCCAGAGGATGTCAATCGTCTTTTCCCCATTTCCGGCCTCGGTGATCCTGCCCTGCAGATCTGCCGTCTCGAGCCAGGACAGCGTTTCACTGTCAGTAATGACCGTCGGTTTCATCACCATGTTTCCCTCGGCTTCCGCCGTTCCGTTATCCTCAATGAACAGGGAACACTTTTTGCCATCCGCGTCAGTTCCCGAAAGGATGTAACGGGCGCATGACTGCTTTTTGCCGTCTTTATATTGTTTGATGACCGTCGTTCCTTTGCCTTTCGTACTGCCGGAAAAATAGTCTCCCGAAGCATCGGCCGTAAAATACTGCATATCGACATGACATGTATTTCCGTCTACCGAATATTTCTCCTGATCCGTGACGTGAAGCGACATCACGGATTTTGTATAAAGATCCGGTGTCGGCACAGGCGTTTCCGCTGGTTTCGGCGATTCGGTCGAAGGGGCTGTCGGCTCCTGTGAATGTATTGGTCCCTGTGGAGCCGCCGTGGGCACCGACGGTGAGGCTGTCACGGCTGGTGCTGCGGTAACCGCCGCAGATGCGGTCGGTTTCTGTATTTTCTTTTGGGTACAGGTCACGACGATCACCCCTACTTTTCGGTTTTTCTTTTTCGCTCCCTTTTTCAGGCGCTCGGATACGGTGATCTTCGCTTTTCCCTGCTTTTTCGCCGTGATAACGCCTTTTTTACTGACCGCGGCTGTTTTTATCGCAGAGGACTGGTAGGTATAGACTGCTTTTTTATTTTTGTTCCTGATCGAGATCTTTTTCTTTTTCCCGACCTGTAATGTGACCTTTTTAAAGGTCAGCGACGCTTTTTTTGCTGCCGCCGCCGGATACGCGTTTACGACGATCAGCATGGCCGATAATGCCAGACACAAAAACTTTTTCATCTCTTCTTTTTCCTCCATATGCGCGCATCTTTTGCGCTTTACTCATTTCTTCCAAACAGATTTTATCTGATATTATAACACAGAGTTCGGGAAATGGCAACGGAATCCTTTGGACTTGTCATGACAGTTCTTCTAATGGTAATTTTACAATAAACAAAGTAGTCATAAACCCAAAATCAGATCTTTTTAAAAAATGCTGTTTATATTTTGCTCATAAGATGTTATAATAGAGTTAAATGAAGCTGAGCATAACCACATTTATCTATGATAAATTGTTTAAACTTGAGAGGAGGAGATAACAATGAGCACTCTTCAAAACACAATCTCTATGATAGAAACCCTGCCAGAAACTGATTTAATCAAAATCCAGAATTTTACGAAGAGACTTTCCCAGCGTCACGAACTTGAAGCAGCCGATGAGGCTGTTGGCAGATTTTTGCCACCAAAATCTCGGGAAGATATTTATAGAGATCTAGAAATTTCCAGACAGCAAGCTGCAGAAGGGAATTATCAGGAAGCTGGTGAATTCCTTGCTGAGCTTAGGGCTGAATATGGGATTTAAAGTTGTCTTAACCAACCAGGCTCAGCTGGATTTTAGAAATATTACCTACTATCTCCTCTATGAACTTAAGAATGAACAAGCTACAATTAGTGTTACGAATGATATGGAGAATACGATAGAACGACTTTCTTACATGGCTAGTGAATTAAAATTGTGTGATGATCCCAGGCTCCGTGACCTTGGATACCGTACAATACACTTTAAACGTCATAATTACTTTATGCTCTATCGTATACAGGATGACACGGTTTATGTCGATGCTATTTATCACGATTTACAGAATTATGAGAATATCTTGCAATAACCTATGCTTTCATTATTGATGTTTTACTGCATCTCCAACTATTCTGTAATGTTGTATTGTCAATTGAAAAACCTTTTTTCACATACTCATTCGCACCACCTCCCATCTTTTGCACCATTCGGCAATATTCTTTTAGCAAGACTGCCGACGCCTAACCAAGTGAAAAAAAGCCCCCCTACAGCGGAACATCCCCCATATAATGCTCCAGTTTTTCCATCAGCCTCTTATTCTTCTTGTAAAACCGGCTGATCTCATCAAACTGATACCTCCCTGCCTCCTCATGCGCCGCCGTCAGTATCTTCGCATCCTCGTAAATATCGGCCAGTTTAAACAGCTTGTCACCGCTCTGCATTTCGCCGAAAAAATCCCCCTGCCCCCGCAGTTTCAAATCCTCCTCGGCGATCTTGAACCCGTCATTCGACCCGGCGAGGATCGCGAGCCGCTCCTTCCCTTCCTTACTTTCCCTGCCATACATGAGAATGCAGTACGACTGCGCCGCCCCGCGCCCGACACGCCCGCGCAGCTGATGGAGCTGGGCCAGGCCGAACCGCTCGGCATTCTCGATCATCATCACCGTCGCGTTCGGCACGTCGATCCCGACCTCGATCACGGTCGTGGACACTAAAATATCTGTCTTTCCCCCGGCAAACCGCTCCATCACTTCGCTTTTTTCCTGCGGTTTCATTTTTCCGTGGAGGCTGTCCACCGAAACCGCGCCGCGAAATCCTTCCCGCAGCCGGTCGGCGTAGATCATCACACTCTCCAGCTCGGACTCCTCATTTTCCTCGACCATCGGACATATAATATAGATCTGATGCCCCAGATCGATCTGCTCTTTCATAAATTTGTAGGCGTTTGGCCGGAACTCCGTGCCGACGACACAATTTTTCACCGGAAGGCGGTCGGCCGGGCGCTCATCCATGACCGAAAGATCCATATCCCCATACAGAACGAGCGCCAGCGTTCGCGGGATCGGCGTCGCGCTCATCGCCAATACGTGCGGTTCGGTGCCTTTTTCCGATAATGTTTCCCGCTGGCGGACGCCGAAGCGGTGCTGCTCGTCGGTGATCACGAGCGCCAGATCGTGAAACTGCACATTGTCCTGCAGGATCGCGTGTGTTCCGACTACGACATCCCACTCACCGGATGCCAGCTTCTCCTTCCCCTCGCGCTTTTGTTTCGCCGTGAGCGAACCGGTGAGCAGTCCGATCCGCACGCCAAATGGCCCGAGCATCTTTTGCAGCGACTCGTAATGCTGGGACGCGAGCACCTCGGTCGGCACCATGAACGCCCCCTGTCCCCCGTTGCAGACGGTCAGATAGAGTGCCATCACCGCGACCACGGTCTTTCCCGAACCGACGTCTCCCTGTACGAGCCGGTTCATGACATGGCCGCCTGTCAGATCGGCCAGTATCTCAGAAAATACGTTTTCCTGCGCGTTCGTCAGCGCAAAGGGAAGCGCCTCCCGGAACGAATCGAGTTGTTCGCGGTATGTCATCACATGGCTGCTCTCCCGGTCATTGCGCATGCGGATCGCCCGCAGCGCCGCCTGGTATAAAAATAACTCGTCAAAGACGAGGCGCCTCCTCGCCCGGTAAAACTCAACGCGGTTTTTCGGAAAATGAATGTCCTGCACGGCCTTGCGATAGCCGATGAGATCATGCCGTTTCCGGATTTCCGGCGGCAGAAACTCCGTGATCCCCTCGCATTCTGACAGCGCCTGTTTGACGGCTTTTGTCACCTGAACATTTGTGAGTCCCGCCGTGAGGGGGTAAATGGGAAGCATTTTCCCGACATTTTTATAAAATTCATTTTTCGAGTACATCTTTGGCTGCTCGAGCACGAGTTTCCCATTTACGCGTCCGACCCGGCCGCGCAGCAGATACCTCGTTCCCATATGTAACCGGCTCGCCAAAAACGGCATGTTGAACCATGTGACCTGCACGGTACCGGTCTCATCTTCAAACAATGCCGTAATGATCTTCATGCGGGACGTATTCCTGACCGTCGGTTTCCGGCGGAGTACGCCCTCGATCGCCATCCGTTTGCCCTCTTCGAGCGTGCGGATGGGGACCGTATCGTGAAATTCGTCGTAATCCCGCGGATAGTGTTCGAGCAGATCCCCGACTTCCCGGATCTGAAGCTTCGCGAACCGCTGCTCCGCCTTCTCCCCCACACCTTTTACCGCGCGTATGCTATCGTTATAATCCATGTCACACTTCCGTTTTCTATTTCGCGCCCGTGGACCCAAAACCGCCGCTGCCGCGCACCGTCTCGTCGAGCTGTTCTACTTCGGTATACGCCGCCACGAGATACGGGGTAACGATCATCTGCGCCACCCGCTCGCCGCTCTCGACTAAAATGTCCTGTGATGAGTGGTTATGCAGTGCCACCATGATCTCTCCCCGGTAGTCAGAATCAATGACTCCTACTTTGTTCGCCGGCGCCAGTCCTTTCTTACAGGCCAGGCCGCTCCTCGCATAGATGAGTCCCGCCAGCCCGGCCGGAATAGCCATCGCGATCCCCGTGTGGATCAAAGCCGTCTCTCCGGCCCGGATCGTGATCGGCTCGTCCATACAGGCGTACAGATCGGCGCCCGCCGAAAACGCTGTCCCGTACGTCGGGACTGTCGCTTTTTTATCCAGTTTGATAAACTCCACTTTTACCGTATCCAATGTAACTGGTTCCATGTTCAAATTTTCCTCATTTCTGCGCTGCTTTCCTCAGCGCTCGTTCTCGCCCTCCCAGTGGATGACCGTCCCCTGCGCGAGTGATCGTTTCACATCGATGATCCGCTGGTTTTCCGAGCCGCGGAACCGCAGTTTGAGATTCTTCTTCTCCTCGACAAATCTTCCATCCACCAAAATATCCAAATACGAGAGCATCTCCTTTGTCATCTCCCATTTCTGGCACATTTCTCCCAAAATCTGTTTGTCAAACAGATACCCGGAGTAACACCAGACCGTTTTTTGCGGGAATTTTTCATGTACCTCCCGCAGCAGGGGTAAAAGCCCCTCCTGATTGACCTTTTCAAACGGCTCCCCGCCAAGCAGGGACAAACCCGCGATATGATCGGGTTCCAAAAACGTCAGGATCGTTTCCTTCTCTTGTTCCGTAAAGGGTTTTCCATAGGAAAAATCCCATGTTTCCTGATTAAAACAGTTTTTGCAGTGATGCGTACAGCCGCTCACGAACAACGATACGCGTACGCCCGGCCCGTTCGCCACATCGTACTGCTTGATCTGTGCATAATTCAATTCCAGACTCCCTTCCGAACCGATGGGACACGGCACCATTGTCAACGAACGATACTCCGTGGTATCCGTGTCTCATACCGCTCTAGATATGCAGCACCCGGGAGCCAATCTCCTTCGTCTTTCCGACATTCCAGAAATTTTCCCCGAGATACCCGCACGTCCTTCTCGTCACATTCATTTTATTGTGGTCTTTATTGCCGCAGTTCGGGCATTCCCACTCCAGATTCTCGTTGATGATGATCTCGCCGTCAAACCCGCACACATGGCAGTAGTCGGATTTCGTGTTGAACTCCGCGTACTGAATGTTGTCGTAGATAAATTTGACAAGTTCCTCGAGCGCCGGCAGATTGTGCTGCAGGTTCGGAATCTCCACGTACGAGATCGCCCCGCCGGAAGAGATCGTCTGGAACTGGCTCTCAAACTGGAACTTCCGGAACGCGTCGATCTCCTCGCGCACATCGACGTGATAGGAATTCGTATAATACCCCTTGTCCGTCACATCCTCGATCTCGCCAAAGCGCCTCTTGTCAATCTCGGCAAACCGGTAACAGAGCGACTCCGCCGGCGTCCCATACAGCCCGAACCCGAGTCCGGTTTCCTCTTTCCACGTATCGGTCGCGCGGCGCAGGCGGTTCATCACCTTGAGCGCGAATTTACTTCCTTTCTCGGTCGTATGGCTCTCACCGGTCATCAGTTTCGTCACTTCATATAGGCCGATATAGCCGAGCGAGATCGTGGAATACCCATCGTGCAAAAGCTTGTCGATCTTCTCCCCCTGTCCGAGCCTCGCGATCGCCCCGTACTGCCAGTGGATCGGGCTGACATCTGACGTCACGCCTTCCAGCGCGTGGTGGCGGCACATCAGCGCCTCGAAACACAGCGAAAGCCTTTCCTCTAAAAGCTGCCAGAAATATTCTTCATTGTCCTTCGCGAGAATACCGATCTGCGGGAGGTTCAGGCTGACAACGCCCTGGTTAAAACGCCCCTCCCATTTGTACGTGCCGTTTTCATCCTGCCAGGATGAGAGAAAACTCCGGCATCCCATGCAGCTGAATACATTTCCCTCGTAATTCTCGCGCATTTTCTTGGCCGAAATATAATCCGGGTACAGCCGTTTTGCCGAACACTTCACGGCTAATTTCGTGATATAGTCGTATTTTCCGCCTTTTAAACAATTGTGCTCATCCAGCACATAGATCAGTTTCGGAAATGCCGGCGTCACATAAACGCCTTTTTCGTTTTTGATGCCCTCGAGACGCTGGCGCAGGACTTCCTCAATGATCTTTGCATTCTCCTCGATGTATTCATCGTCCTTGTCCAGATTCAAAAACAGCGTGACAAACGGCGACTGCCCGTTCGTGGTCATCAGTGTATTGATCTGATACTGGATCGTCTGGACGCCGGAGCGGAGTTCGTCGTTCACGCGCTCTTCCACGATTGTTTCGATCACGTCCGCATCAAGCGTCCCGCCAAACCGCTCGTTATATCTGGCGCGGTATTTGTCCGCGCTCTTGCGCAAATATTTCCCGAGATGCCGTATATCCACCGACTGCCCGCCGTACTGGCTGCTCGCGACGGCGGCGATCACCTGCGTCACGACCGTACACGCGACCTGGAAACTTTTCGGGCTCTCGATCAGTTTTCCGTTCATCACCGTCCCATTTTCCAGCATGTCGCCGATGTTGATCAGGCAGCAGTTGAAGATCGGCTGCACGAAATAGTCCATATCGTGGAAATGCAGCACGCCTTCCTCGTGAGCCTGTACGACCTTTTCCGGCAGGAGGACACGCTTTGTCAGATCCTTTGACACCTCTCCCGCGATCAGGTCGCGCTGCGTGGAAGCAATATAGGCGTTTTTATTCGAATTTTCCTCCATCACGTCTTTGTTGCTGTTCTGGATCAGGCTCATGATCGAGTCATCCGTCGTATTGGCCTTGCGCACGAGTTCTCTCGTGTAGCGGTAAATAATGTATGTTTTTGCCAGCACAAACTTCCCGGCTGCCATCAGCTTCTGTTCGATCATATCCTGGATGTCTTCCACCTGCACCGTATCCCGGCCCGAATTTTCGATACTGGCTATGATCCCGTCAATGTCATCTTCCGACACTTTCTCAAATTTTTCCACCTCTGCATTTGCTTTGCGGACTGCCACAAGGATCTTATTTCTATTATAATCCACGACACGCCCGTCTCTCTTAATTACTTTCACCTCGGTACCCTTCCTTTCAAAAACCATTCCTGTTCCCTTCCCTCCGCTACTTGGAGTATTATACCATTAACTCCATTTGCTGTCTACTATATCTTGTAAAATATTTTCTGTTTTTTCTGACAGAACACCATATCATGTGGTCAGTCTAAAGTTGTAGAACGGCGGGCAGGCGGCGCGGATACATATTTTTTGCGTTCACGCATACAATACACAAAAACTGGTTAAGGAGTATCTATGACTATGAAACCTTCCTTGAAAAAAATCGAATGGATCAGCTTTCTCGCGGCTTCCCTGCTCGGTACGCTGTTTCATTTCGTATATGGCTGGAGCGGGGAAAACCCGGTGGCGGGACTATTTTTTCCGGTCAATGAATCGACATGGGAGCATTTGAAACTGATCTTTTTTCCCATTTTACTGCTCTCGATCTGGGAGTTTTTGATCTTTCGTAAAACGTACGCAGGTTTTGTCTGTGTGAAATTTGTTTCCGCACTGATCGGCATGGCGCTGACGGTGATCCTGTTTTATACGTATACGGGCGTGTATGGGAAGAACAGTGAAGTGATGAATATTCTGATCTATTTTATTTCGATGTTCCTCGCTTATGCGGCCAGTTATGTGATGCTGCGCAGGAATGCGCTCGCGGGCGTGTCGTGCTGCCGGTTCTGTTATTTTGGATTTCTCGTTGTCACGCTGCTGTTTGCGGTTTTTACCGTGTCCCCGCCGCCGATCGGGCTGTTTGCGCCGCCGGTCTGATGAAAAGTCCGCGAAATAAAATGGACTTTATGCGGGGGGAGTGGTATACTTATACCATTAGCATGTTTGGAATTGTGACAACTTCATTGAGAAAGGAGCAGGATATGAAAACATTTGACGCGGATTATACGTTGCTGGAAGACATGTACGAGGATGGTTATTTCCCGGATTTTCTGGTGGATAAGGTGAAGGCTCTGGTGCAGGATGTCATCCACTTTTTGGAGACTGGGGAGCGGGATCTGGAGAAGATTCAGGAAAAGTTTGATGCCATGACGCTGGCGATCAATGATCTCGAGGAAGAATTTGAGGAAAACGACAGCGAGATCGAGACGGCTGCGAGGGACAGCATCGGGGAGACAGTGGATTATATTTTGAAATGGTTTGATATCGACATTGATGTAGAGGATGCGATCGCGGAGAGGGAATGGTGATAAAACTTATTTTCTTGTCTCCCTTATCAGTAAGAAGCATTTAGATTTAGAGATGGCAAAATAAAGTATCAAAAAAGGAAATGTAGTTGTTAGTGCAATTTGCACAAATAATCAAAGTCAAATTTGTGCAACATTTCTTTCTTATTATGTTATAATGGTTACTAGAAAAAAGGTGTTCCTATAGCAACGGTTCGCCTCAGTTAACAGTTACTTATCAAAAAAGCAACCTAACTTTGGTCTGGGCGGTTGCTTTTTTGATGTTTAAATTTATCTATCAAGTCAATCACCTTTACAACAATACCTATTGCAGATACTATCATTCCGGCAATCTTCAAGACTGATTCTAACACCTCAAAGATATTTCCTCTCCTGTATTTTCCCATAGGCAACACCTCCGGATTGCAGGAAGTTCCGTATGTAAATACGTGTGAGAGACGAACCGCTACCGTTTAAGAACACCTTTTCCACATTATAACAAAATTTGCAGCGAACCACAACTATATTATCCTTTACAAAACGGTAAATAAGTCAATAACATAATGTAAATTGTTTTCCGGTCAACTTATCAGTGATAAACCATCCATTATAGTATTTATCCATAAATAGTTCTGAGTTCATTAAGTACAATCTCCTTTGTCGTGTGTCGAATCCCAATTTGTTTCAGATCCACAACTTCAGATTCCATCCGTTCTATAAATTCCCTCATGTATTATCCCCCCCATACCTGCGCAAGCATTTCCTCTACAGCTTCTTCTATCCTTTCATCCCTGTTTTCCCCGAGTGCCAGAGCGAGTGATAACCGGTCCACACACTCGCCATCTGCCAGCTTTTGGGGATCGTATCGCCATAGTTCTACAGCAAATTGGTCATTTGGATCCTGCAGCGTTCCCATAGAAGTTTTATCGCCTGCAACAATACGATCTGACGCGCGGCAGTTTGCTTCTGGCGGATTCAGCATAGTGCATTCGGATAAAGCTGAGTACCCGCTCACAAGCAGATCTTCTTTGACTTCAGCCTTTGGCACGTAAATCGTTCGTTTTACGGGACTCATCAAATGGCTTTTTGCCGCTTCAAAAAGTTCTCTGGGTGTTTTGTCAGAAAAAATAACTTTTTGCACACCGCGTTTTTCCGTCTTTATCAATCCCATCTCTTCCAGCTGCCTTGATGCCCTGGAAATTGAAGTGGCCGTAAAGGCAAGTCTCCGGGCTGCCTCGCTTGTCAGAAGTTTACCACAGCCATGATAAATGTAATATAAAAACAGCTTCTTTTCCATCTAGCGCGACTTCTTGCACCCTGGATTCTCGGCGTACTCATGACGAGGTCGGTACGTCTACTCCGAGGGTCTCA